>JBEQAY010000019.1:0-20616 GCA_041640075.1 Candidatus Nanohaloarchaea archaeon
AGCCGTACTGTGCCGCGACTTTCTTCCGCCACGCCACGTCTTCAGGCACACCCATTTTCTCCGCAGCCTTCCTCAATACGTATTTCCTGTACTCATCCGTCCTCTTCATCTCCACAGGTAAGGAGAGCGCATGCTCGATCAAATCTTCATCCAGGAACGGAACCCTTAGTTCTCGGCCATTCCTGAAACTGACAACGTTGTCTCTGTACAGGTCTTCATGAAAAATACCTCTCAGATCTGAGAGACACTCTTTGTTCAGGTAGCCCTGCTGGCGAGCGTAACCTGCGTAGAGCTGTTCTGAGCCGAAGCCTGTGAAAACTACCTGTTCACCCGAAGATTCTGTAGAATCTTCTTGACCTCCGCAACTTCCAGTTCCGCAGAGAGAAAAGTGGAAAGGCAAGGCCACGCCCAGTTTCACGACATTCGTCGTCGACAGCCAGTCCACGAGTTCAGGTAAAGTTTCCTCTACTTCTTCCAGGCTTGCCTCGTATCTCTCCAGAGGGAATCCCATCTCGTCCGCGACCTCTTTCGCTTTCTCGTAGTCCCGCGGCGCTGAAACATTTCCATGCTGGATTCCGGCAGTATAGGCTGTGAAATCTTTTCCAAGTTCCTGTAACGCCGCGGCGACAAGAGTGGAATCCAGTCCACCGGAGAAAAGTAATCCAACTTCTCCTTCAGGAACTCTTTTCTCGACTGCGTCCAGGAAAATTTCCTTTATCTCTTCTGCGGCCTCGTCAATCTCTATATTATCGTCATCATTTAATTCGAAGAATTCTCTCTGCTCGAACGATATTTTTTCTTCCTCTAAATTATATTTGAGAATTTTCCTGGGATGAAGTTCTCTTATGTTTTCAAATCCTGCTTTTTCCAGTGCCTGTTTCTCAGATGCGAATGCGAAGTTTTCCTCGTCATCAACGTACCAGATCGGGTTTACGCCGAGTCTGTCACGGGCTAAAATTATCTCGTCTTCATCCCTGTATGCGAAGGCAAAGATTCCGTCGAGTTCTTCCAGGGCATCTACTCCTTTTTTCTCCAGGATTTTCAGCAGTGTTTCTGCGTCGTTTTCTGTTTCCCAGCCGTATTTTTCGTTTATTTTTTCCCAGTTGTAGATTTCGCAGTTTGCGGATAGAATTTTTTCTTTTCCGATCGGTTGTTCGAGTTCGCCGACTACTGAGTGTAGTACGTGGCCAAGGGAAAAGTGTTTGGTTTCAAGAGTTTTGCAGCTCTGTCCTCTGTGGGTGAGGTTGTCTGTTATTTTTTCTACAGTTTCCTGTTCCCTGGCTCCGGCGATTCCGCACATTTTTCTATTGTTGTCTTGGACCGGGAAAGCTTTTGAGATTGGAGCACGGTTTATCCCGTGGTGAAACAGAATAATGTATGAAAGATTGAAGTCAGCGGTAGATGAGTACGGGGAAGTTATGATTCAGACGGATTCAGGTGAGGAACACGAGCTTCACAAGCACAACTCCGAGTTCCTGGATGAACCAGGGCTTGTCAAGGTAGATGCGGACGACAGAACGCACTGGTTGAACCTTGAGAAAGTTGAGCGCTACTGGATCCACGAGGACTTCTAGAACCCTCTGAATCAATTTTTTATTTTATCTAAACCTAATCAGTCGAGTAATCTGCTCCAAAGTCGCTTAAACCTTTCTGACTGTTATCGATCGCCTCGTAGCTTGCGATAACATCCTCCATATCAACTTCCACGAACTCCAGATCCCTATCCTCGAGATAGTCCAGTATTTTATCCGTCATCTTAGGAGCAACAAGGATGCCTCGTATATCTCCGTTGTATTCCTCTTCTATCTCGTCGACGTATCTCTGAAGCTGTAGAACAGTGTTGTAGTCCGGGTTTCTCTTGACCTCTATAACAACCCAGTTATCGTCCGAGTCGCGGGCGAAGACGTCTATGAAACCGGCCGGTGTCTCTTTCTCTCGCTCTACAACTTTCATCTCTTCCTCAACTATTTCCGGGTCTTCTTCGATCGATTCATGTATATCTACTTCGTGCCCGCGTATCTTCAGATCTGACTTGTCAACCATCTTATCGACTGTAACGAGGTCCACGTCCTCGAACTGTATATCCACGACTTCGTCCGGGTTGGTTCTTTTCGCCTCCAGAACCAGGATTTCCGAGCCATCGTCGATCTCCTCGATCTCTACAGAGTACGAGTCGACCTCCGGCTGCCAGTTCTTCGGCTGATAATTTTCAGGTCCGTGAACCAGTATCGCGGAGTCCTGCTTCTTTATGACAAGTCGTTCCCCACGGTCGAGCTTTGACTTGGCTCTTCCCTGGTAGTTGACGGTGCAGAGACCGTTGATCTGGACAGTGAAATCTCTTTTCAGGTACTCCTCCAGTATTTCTCTGGATTCCTCTAGCTCCGGGTTTTTCAGTATCTCCTTCATATTTTTAGGTAAGGAGAAGTGAAACTCTAAAGTATTCCCGAAAAACTTTTAGTGGTGACAAGTCAGTAACAATATATGGGGAGTAGTGAAAGGGTTTCAGTTGACCGGCTTCTGGAAGGTGGACTTTCTGAAGAAGATTACGTAGATACCTCGGCCTCGCTTATCTGCAAACTCCACGATAAGTCCCAGGAATGGAGAACTATGGTTAGAGAGGAGGAGAATCCGAGAGATGTACGAAGGAAAGCCCGACAGGTTGCAAAAGTTGCTAAAACTCTGGAGACTTTGCAGGAGCATTACCGTACACCTCATGCTGTGAGTCAAAGTCCAAGGGGCAGAGAAAAATTTGATGGTGATGACTCGGAAATACTGGTCAAGTCAAACCTGGCGCTGAGTTATGTAAACGATCTTGGGACCTCAGAATTTTACGAGTTCGACGAACCAGAAGATATAGATGAGGGGGAATTCTGCGTCTGGAATGGTGCTGATGAAAGATACATTACCCCTAGTGAAGTATTAGATGAAATGCCTGACAACTATACGGAGGGCATGCTTAGACTGAATTTTTCTGGTGGTCTAGATGAACTCCCTGATTTCGAGAAGTATTCGACTTTCCCTGAAATTTAAACTGAACTCTTTCGAAAATTCTGTTAAGTAATGGACTACACTATTAAAGAGCTGCCAGAGAGCGAAAGGCCTAGGGAGAAACTTGAACAACACGGTGCTGATGATCTTACAGACGTTGAACTTCTCTCGATAATACTGAGGACAGGAACACAGGGAAAGAATGTCAAAGAACTCTCCTCTGAAATCCTGAACACTTACTCTCTGGATCAGCTTGCGAGCCGTGAACTTTCCGACCTGAAGGAGTTTGAGGGAATTTCTCGTGTCAAGGCAGGTCAGCTACAGGCGGTAGGAGAACTTTCCCGGAGGTTGAAGAAGTCCAAGAAAGAGAAAATTGAGTCTCTGGGAGATGTGAAATCGGTCTGCGGAGACATGAAGTTCCTGGAAGAGGAGATACTCAGAGTCTTCTATCTTTCCTCAGGGAACGAAGTACTGGCGAAGAAATCATTTGATGGAAACGTTGATTCTGTCGGGCTAGAACCTAGAGAAGTCTTTAAACCAGCATTAAACGCTAATGCCGCTGCACTTATACTTGTGCACAATCATCCTTCCGGTAAATCCGAGGCTACAGCCCAGGACATCGAAACTACCCGTGAAATGATTGATTTGGGTGAAAGTCTTGGAGTGGAGGTTCTGGATCACGTTGTTGCCGGTGAGAGCTTTTATTCGATGCGTGAAGCTTCAGAACTGTCTTTCTAGAGTTTTCCACTGGTATTAATCAGGCTCTCTTTAAGTAAGTTTCGACGTCCGCACTACCCTTTTAAAGTTTACTTGTCTTGACTTAATTATCTAAGAGCAAGTTTCTCTGCCTGCTCAAAGAGTGATTTAAACCATGGCTATGGATGTACGCGAACACCGGCTTGTCCCAGAACACCGCAAAATGAGTGAAGAAGAGGTCGAAGAACTTCTCGAGAAGCATGATATAGAGAAGCAGAATCTACCTAATATCAAGAGCAACGACTCTGCGTTAAAGCAGAAGGAGTTTGAGATTGGGGATGTTTTCGAGATAACGCGTGAAAGCCCTACAGCAGGCGAAACCACATATTACAGAAGAGTAGTCGAATAGAGGTAAAACTATAATGAAAGAAGAATTCCTGGAGCAACTAATAGACCGAAATCTGGTTAAGCACCAGATCGAATCCTACAACCACTTTGTAAACGAGAGAATCAAAGCAATACTTAACGAAGTTGAATCGATCGAACCAGAGCTCCCTGAAGGAGAAGATCTGGTTATCAAGATCGTTGACGTTGATATAAAGAAGCCTAAGATACATGAGGCAGATGGCTCAGTCAGAAAAGTCATGCCTCGTGAAGCACGTATGCGAGATCTAACCTATTCTTCACAGATCGAAGTTACACTAACACCTATCTTCGAGGGAGTCAAACAGGAATCCGAAGAAGTTACGATCGGAGAAATCCCTGTCATGGTCGGCTCAGAACTTTGCTGGACCAACGACATGGACGAAGAAGAGATGAGAGAGAACGGAGAGGATCCAAAGGATCCAGGAGGATACTTCATCATCAACGGTTCAGAGAAGACCATCATCGCTATGGAGGAACTGGCGAACAACAAACCAGTATACCAGCACGATGACGAAGAACAGAAATGCCGTATCAACTCAGAGAACCAGGGATACGTTCAGAGACATATCCTGAGGAGGAAGAAGGATATCGTAAACATCAGCTTTGCTAACGTCAAGAAGACGCCTGCAGTAGCTCTCATCAGAGCTCTAGGTATGGAAACAGATAAGGAAATTGTCGAAGCGATCGGAGACGACTACGCTTCAGACGTCTACCTGAACCTTTACGAAGTAGACGCTTCAAACAAAGAAGAAGCCTATGAATACATTGCAAACCGTGCAGGAATCACGAACGACGTTGAAGACCGTGTAGAAAACATCCTGGACGAATACCTTCTACCACATCTTGGACAGGAGGAAGATGTCCGTGAAGAAAAGGCCGAGTTCCTTGCGAAGATGATCAGGAACACTATCGCACTAGGTAAAGGCGACATTGAGGAAGACGACATCGACCACTACGCCAACAAGAGGATGAACCTGGCAGGACAGCTTCTGGAGATGCAGTTTAGAAGCGTTTTCCTCGGAAAATGGGGTCTTGTCGCAAGAATGAAGTACAACTTCCAGAAATCCGCCAAGAGAGGGCGGCTACCAAGCCTCCAGTCCACAATCGTTTCCGACAAGCTCACCTCACAGATCATGGGAGCCATGGCGACAGGAAACTGGGTAGGAGGCAGAACAGGAATCTGCCAGAGACTGGAAAGAAACAACCGTATCAAAACACTTTCACACCTCAGAAACATTGTATCTCCGCTTTCAAGCGACAGACAGCACTTCGAGGCAAGAGACCTTCACCCAACACAGTGGGGACGTGTCTGCCCGATCAAAACACCTGAGGGAATGAACATCGGGCTCAGAACCCACCTCGCTATGTCCGCAGACGTTTCTACAGGTATGACCTCAAAGGAAAGAAACTCCCTGAAGGCAAAGCTTGAGGAAGCAGGTATCGACGCAAGGTGAACCAGAAAATGATAATGAAACGATTCAAACAGGATAAGACGACAGAAAACACTGAAAATATGGAACAGGTGATTAATCATGACTGAAGTATTCCTTGACGGAGAGATAATGGATGAGCTTGAGTCTCCAGAGGAAGTCAGAGAGGAACTCATCGAGAAAAGAAGAAACGGAGAGCTTGACAAAGAAGTCTCTGTTTATTACAACGAGAACCGTGACGAGATCAGGGTCAACACTGATTCTGGAAGAGTCATGCGGCCAGTAGTTATTGTGGAAGACGGTGAACCAAGATTAACTGAAGAACAGGAGGAAAAACTAGAGGAAGGAGAAATCAGTCTTGAAGACCTTGAAGATCAGGGAATCATCGAATACCTGGATGCAGAAGAGGAAGAGAACGCTTACGTTTCTCTGAGCGAGGAAGAAGTCACAGACGAGCATACTCACATGGAGATCGACCCGGAAATCATCAACGGGCTTTCAGCTTCTCTAACAGTTTACCCTGAGCATAACCGAGGAGACCGAGTTAACTTCGGTGCAAAGATGGCAGGACAGGGATTAGGAATGCCTACAAGAGAGTTCCACCAGAGATTCGACACTCAGGGCAACGTACTGACGTACGCTCAGAAGCCTGTAGTCGAAACAAATACTTACGATACTCTTCTAGGAGATCACCCGATCGGACAGAACATGGTTATCGCCCTCGCATCCTTCGACGGATACAACATCGAGGACGCCGTAATCATGAACAAGGCCTCACGTGAGAGAGGAATCGGCCGATCAACCTACATGAGAACCTACCAGACAGAAGCAAAGCGCTTCTACGGAGGACAGAAGGACAGAATCTCCATCCCTGACAAAGACGTCAGAGGATACAGAAGAGAAGAAGCATACGAACATCTCGACGAAGACGGAATCGTCAACCCAGAGACAGAAGTTGACTCAGACGACGTAATCGTCGGAAAAACAAGCCCTCCAAAGTTCCTTGGAGGAGGCGGAGAAGAAATGAAGATGGGGCTGGCAGAAAGAAGAGAAACAAGCCTCACAGTAAGACACGGAGAACAGGGAGTTATCGACAAAGTCATGCTCTCTGAAACCGGAGACGGAGACAAACTCATCAAGGCAAAAATGCGTGAATACCGTGTACCAGAGCTTGGAGACAAGTTCGCAACAAGACACGGACAGAAGGGAGTCGTAGGAATGATCGCACCGGAGGAAAACATGCCATTCACAAAAGACGGCATCACACCGGACATGATCCTATCTACACACGCAATTCCTTCCCGTATGACCGTGGCGCAGATAATCGAACTTATCGGAGGAAAAGTCGGAGCCCTACGTGGAGAGAAAGTAGATGCAACAGCCTACCACAACGAGGACAAAGACGAGCTAAGAGACCAGCTTGAAAAACTTGGTTTCGAATCCTCAGGAAAGGAAACCATGTACAACGGAGTAACAGGAGAAGAGATGGAGGCAGAAATCCTTATCGGACCAGGTTACTACCTCAAGCTAAGCCACATGGTTGGAGACAAGGTCCACGCAAGAAGCAGAGGACCAGTAACACTCTTAACCAAGCAGCCAACTGAAGGAAGAAGCCAGGAAGGAGGACTCCGACTTGGAGAGATGGAAAAAGACGTCTTCGTGGGACATGGAGCCTCACTTCTACTCAAGGAGCGGTTCGGTGCTGACTCCACGAAGATCCACGTCGACAAGGATTCCGGGGACATCGGATACCTTGACCGTGAGAACAACAAGGTTGTCAAACAGTCAGGAGAAGAAGGAGACTTCGAGGAAACAGAGATTCCTCACGCGATGCTTCTACTGCTTGACGAGCTGAAATCACTGATGATAGATACGGACATAGACGTGGAGGACGAATAGGTGGTTCAAATGAAGAGTATTACAGAACTTGACTTCGGAATCCTGAGTTCGGAAGAACTCAGGGAAAGAGCAGCAAAAGAGATCGACAAGGCAGAGGTCTACGACGCAGACGGATACCCGGTAGAGGGAGGCGTCATGGACCCGGCACTGGGAGTTATCGACCCAGGAATGACCTGCCAGACTTGCGGAGGTCAGATGCGTGAATGCCAGGGACACTTCGGAAAGATCACACTTTCCCGCCCGGTAGTCCACTCACTTTACGCGAAGAAAGTCAGAAACCTTCTCAGATTCACAAACATCAACGAGAACGACGAAGTTACCTGTCTTCTCAAGAACGAGGACAAACCCCTGAGAAAGTCAAACAGGATGACAGAAGACCCTGAAACAGGTGAGGAAGTGCCTGATATCGACTTTGACAAACCTTACACATACTACGAAGACGGCGATAAAATCACGCCAAGCGAGATCAGGGAACGATTCAAGCGAATCCCTGAAGAAACGGCTGCAAAGCTTGGAGTAGAAGGATGTCGTCCTGAAGATCTTATCATCACACATGTGCCGGTTCCACCGGTAACGATGAGACCTTCAATCACCTTGGAAACAGGAGAAAGGTCGGAGGACGACATCACTCACAAGCTCGTCGACGTCATCAGGATCAACAAACGCCTCCAGAACAACATCGAAATCGAGGCACCTGACTTCATTATCGACGACCTGCACGAACTTCTGCAGTACCACGTTGCGACACTGTTCTACAATGACATGAGCAACGTACCGCCGGCAAGACACAGATCCGGACGCTCACTCAAGTCACTGATCGAAAGAGTGCAGGGTAAGGAGGGACGTTTCAGACAGAACCTGATCGGTAAACGTGTCAACTTCTCCGCCCGAACAGTAATTTCCCCGGACCCAAACATTGGGATCAACGAGGTCGGAGTACCGTTCATGATCGCGAAGAAACTCTCCATCCCTGAAGAAATCACTGAGAGAAACTTCGACGAGATGAAGCAGAGGATCGAAAACGGCCCTGACACGCACCCAGGAGCCAACTACGTCTACCCGCCAAGCGGGAAGAGAAAAAGAATAACGGAAGAAAATCAGGAGGAAATCCTTGAGGAAATCGCACCTGATGAAGGTTGGAGAGTCGAGAGACATCTCAACGACGGCGATACAGTACTGTTCAACCGTCAGCCATCACTTCACAGAATGTCTATCATGGCACATGAAGTCCGTGTACTTCCTTACCGAACCTTCAGATTGAACCTGAACGTTTGTGCGCCTTACAACGCAGACTTCGACGGGGACGAGATGAACCTGCACGTACCACAGACAGAGGAGGCACGTGCCGAAGCAGAGGAACTGATGAAGGTCCAGGAGCACATCAAATCCCCGAAGATGGGAGGACCGATCGTCGGTATGCTTCAGGACTACGTATCAGGACTCTACCTCCTGACACAGGAAGACAGAACAGTCTCCAGAGAAAAAGCATTCAACCTGCTCGCAGAAGCAGGAGAGTACGAGGCAGACCTACCTGACAAGGAAGAAATCACAGGTAGAGAACTTGTATCACTTTTCATACCAGAGGACATCTCCCTGACAATCAACGAGGGAGAAGACAACGAAGTAGTGATCGAAGAAGGAGAACTCATCAAGGGAGTTCTTGACGAGGACGCACTCGGAGACTACGGAGGAGAAATCATCCAGCAGCTCTCGATCGAATACGGAAGTGACAAAGTTGCAGAGTTCCTCAACCGTGTCTCAAGAGTCGGGGCAATCTTCCTGACAAAGAGAGGATTCTCAATTGGACTCGAGGACCTAGAAGTCTCAGACGACGCAACAGCACAGATCAAGGAGATGATCTCAGAGACGGTAGGAAAGGCTGAAGACCTTCTTGACGAGTACGAGGCAGGAGAGATGGAAGCGATTACAGGAAAGACACTTGAAGAGACAAGAGAGATCAGGATCACTAAGACCCTGAACGAGGTATTCGCAGACATTGGAGATCTTGTCTCCGAAAACTTCAGCGAAGAATCATCGGCTTACGTCATGGCAGACTCCGGAGCAAGAGGATCCATGCAGAACGTTACAACGATGGCAGGGCTTCTTGGACAGAACTCCGTAAGAGACCAGAGGATCCAGAGAGGGTACAAGAACAGAACACTCTCGCACTTCAAATCTGGAGAGATGAGTCCACGAAGCAGAGGATTTGTTTCCTCCAGCATCCTGGAAGGACTAGACCCTGAAGAGATGTTCTTCCACCAGATGAGCCAGAGAAAGGCACTGATGGACAAGTCACTCCGTACCAAGACATCCGGATACATGTACAGAAGAGTAGCAAACGCACTTCAGGACTTGAATGTAGAGTACGACCAGACGGTCCGAAACGCTCAAGGCGACATCATCCAGTTCAGAGCTGGAGAAGACGGAGTCGACCCACAAAAATCTGATAGAGGAAGAATATCAACCTCTATCGACTTAGAGTAGGTGATTAACAATGACAGAAGAACTTGACTGGAAGGAACGCGCAGAAGAACTCCCACAAAAATACCAGGGCAGAGGCCTATCACAGGACGAGAAAGAGGAACTGCTTGAAAGATACAGGCAGATGCAGTACGAACCTGGAGAATCCATAGGAGTAGTGGCAGCACAGTCACTTTCCGAGCCTGCCACACAGCTTACGATGGAAACATACCACCAGGCAGGAGGAGCACAGGTCTCCCTGACAGCAGGACTACCACGTCTAATTGAGATCGTCGACGCGCGTAGAAACCCGAAGACACCGGCAATGGACGTCTACCTACATGAAGACTATAATTCAAAGGAAGACGCTCTCCGCGTCGCACGAAAGCTGCGGCAGGTAGTATTCGAGGACCTGATCACACAGGACACGATCGACATCATGCAGCTACAGGTGGAGTACAAGCTGAACAAGGATCTACTCGAAGACTACGACATCGACATGGAGGACGTTAAACAGAGAGTAGGTGAATCCGTCAGAAAGTCCAAGATAAGTATTGACGGCGATAACCTGATCCTTGAATCATCCAAGGACGACTACGACCTTAAAGATCTGAAGAAGATCAAGAACAAGGCTGAAGAAGCCCGTATCAAAGGTCTAAAAGGTATTGAACAGGTCGTTGTCAACGAAGACGATGGAGAGTGGAGACTGCAGACTGCAGGAACAGCTCTCAGAAAGACACTGAAGATACAGGAAGTGGACGAAAACAGGACAATTTCCAATGACCTGTTTGAGATCCTAAGCGTCCTCGGTGTCGAAGCACTTCGACAGTCTATCATCGACGAGGTAAACGAGACTCTGGAGGCCCAGGGAATCGGAGTCGACGACAGACACATCATGCTTCTCGCAGACATGATGACAAAGGAAGGAGAACTCAACGGAACCACTCGTTACGGAATCATGGGTAACAAGGAATCACTACTGGCACGTTCCGTATTCGAGGAGACAAAGAAGCATCTCCGTGAAGGCTCTCTAAGAGGAGAGACGGACGAGCTTGACGGAGTTATCGAGAACATCCTCGTCGGACAGCCGGTACCTGTGGGAACAGGTGCAGTCGACCTGAAGCCAAAGTTCACACCTCAGGACGACTAAAAACTCTTTCTTTATTTCCTATTTTCTTACTCTCATATTTTTGTGAATTCAGGTATCTCATGGCTTAACTGCACGGTAAGCTTATTCTTAGGAGAACTTCTTTACAGGGGAAAAACCTAAAAACAGGCATTTCATATATAAAGTTAACCGTCGTGATTACTACTACGAGCAAACATTTTTCGAAGTGTAGATACCTATGACAACAGCGACTTATGACACGGAAATGATCAGAAACATCAACCTCTTCGAATCAATCACTGATGTCGAGGTTAGAGACGCCATCATCAAGGAGGACGAGGCTTACTTCGTCGTCCCTGAAGGAAAGGCAGGAATGGCAATTGGAAAAGGCGGAAAAGTTGTTCAGAAAGTACAGAACAAGCTTGACAGAGATATCAAGATCTACGAGTACAACGACAATCTTGGAGCCTTCATCAACAACCTAGTACCAGCAGACATCAGAGGAGTAGACATCGAAGGAGATACTGTCCAGATCGATGTTCCACGAGACAACAAAGGAAGAGTTGTCGGGAAAGACGGGAACAAGATTGAATCCATCCGCGAGATCCTTGCAAGAACTCACGGAGTCGAAGAGGTCAAGGTAGAATAGATCATCTTCTAGAAACTGCAGAAACCTGATAGAACTCCTAGCACCAGCTATATCATCATACTGACCTTGAAGGTGCTCATGTTTTAATTACAGAAAAATTCATCTCTAACACATGGGCATCGTCGACAAAGAGATCAGGGATGTAAAGAGGTTCGACGAGATAGTCCGCACGCTGGCAGACCAGGAAATGGGGATAATACTTGACCGACTTGACCTCAAGCACCGACTACCGTTCTCCAAGAGATTCAAGCCCAGAAAGAAGGAACCAAAGCCGGAAAGGCTCAGAGATACGCTTGAAGAGCTCGGACCGACTTTCATCAAGTTCGGACAGATCATGGCACAGAGACCTGACATAGTTCCGCAGAGATACATAGAGGAGCTACAGGGTCTGGAGGATTCTGTCGAACCGTTTGACTCGACAGATGCGAAAAGGATAATTGAAGAAGAAGTCGGTGACATAGATAAATACTTCTCGGAGTTCGATGAAGAACCTATGGCAGCTGCATCCATTGCACAGGTGCATCAAGCTACTCTGAACTCTGGTGACGAGGTTGTTATCAAGGTGCGTCGGCCCGGTATCAAGGAGCAGGTGAAGACAGACCTTGAAATCCTCAAGTTCTTGGCCAGAAGAGGAGAAAAACACCTGGAGATATTCCAGCAGGTAAGACTGGTTAAACTTGTTGAAGAGTTCGAGAAGTGGATTAAAGAAGAGATGGATCTGGAAAACGAAGGTAGAAACGCTGAGATAATCCAGGAAAACATGAAGGATCTGGAAAAGGTCAAGATACCCGATATATACAATGATTTCACCTCTGAACGCGTACTTGTCATGGAGAAAGTAGGAGGGGTCAAGTGTACGGAGACCGAGAAACTGGACGAGATGGATATAGATGTCTCGGACTTGACCAGGAGAGGAATCAGGATGGGTCTGAACCAGGTTATCAGAGATGGTTTCTTCCACGCCGATCCCCACCCGTCGAACTTTTTCATAGACCAAGACGGCAGCATAATTTTGATCGATTTTGGAATGACCGGAAAGCTGACCAAGAAGACCAGGAGACGCATGGGACTCCTCTTTCTGCACATAGCCAATGAAGATGTTGATTCAGCAGTAGATGTGATCACTGATATAGGACGTGTCTCAGATGACGCGGATGTTGAAGGATTCAAGGAAGTAGTTGAGGACATGGTTCTCACCTTGAGAAATTCGAAGATAGAGGATCATAGCTTGACGAAGACGGCGTTCCAGACAGTTGTGAAGGCATCAAAGAAAGGAATCTACCTGCCGACCAACCTGGTGCTCTCAGGGAAGGCCCTTGTCACGCTTGAAGGCATACTTTTGACTGTCAACCCTGAGGCCAGGATCACACAGGATTACAGAAAGGAAGTAGAGAAGATTCTGAAGGAGGAGCACTCTCCGAAGCAGATGGGCAAGTCGTTCATGATAGACATGCTCCAGAACAAGGAACTCTTCACAAAGGCACCTTCCAAGATAAACGAAGCAATACAGAGTGAGGAAAACCATAACACAGAGGTCAAGGTTGAGACCTCGGACGAACACGAAGACATCGTTACAGCAGGACTTATACTGGGTGCTACATTTCTGCTTTCGCAGGTTCTTCCGAATAAATCACTGCAGATACTGGGTGTAGTGTTCCTGCTTGCAGCTGCAGTACTCTTCAGCAAGAAGATATAACAAAAATAATGTAATTTGAGGTTTTAATTTTCTCCAGTAATTTCTTTCATGAGTTTGTTAACAGCTTTGTCATTCCTGTACAGGAATGTACTCATTTCTTCTTCTCTTTCTTCTATCTCCTCGAGTTTTGTAAGTTCAGAGGCCTCATCTCCTAATGTATCCTTTATGTCGCTAGTCATATCTTCTATTTTTTCCAGGTTCTGATGGACCTCTCTTGCTGCTCTTGAATATTCCTGGATGAGCTCTCTTCCTTCTTCTGAAATTTTTTCTGTTAATTCTCTTTCGTTCTCTGCAGATTCTCTTGCCTGTGATTTTTGATCATCAGCAATTAAATCAAGGGTGTTTGTCTGTTGAAGCCCTTTGGCTTCCCTTGCATCTTTTTCTGCCTCTGTTGATTCTTCCAATTTACGCTTTGCTCTTTTTCTTACACTTCTGAGTCTCCTTTCCAAATCCTCTGGAACATCCCCTGATTTCTTTCTAATTTGCTGACATTCTCTTAGAGTTGAATTTGTTAATTCCCTCAATTCTTCAATTTCTTTCCCGGTTTTCTCGTGCATCTCCTCAATCTTTTCGAGTTCTTCTTCCATTCCTGAGAACTTTTCGGCTATTTTGTTTAATGTACCTTCTTCTTTTTCAATATCCTCTTCAATTTCCTCTAAAGCTGTTATGAGTGGCGCCATGGTGTGATTTTATTATATTTTAGATTTTAAATCGTTTTGCCGACTTCTGTTACAAAATTAGCGAATGGTCGTACACCACCCGTATAAAAAGTTTAACTTAAACTGTATCCTTGTATGGGACTGTATAGTGCACGTAAAATGAGGAAAAATAGCCAGCAGTACCGCTGGAGTGACAAATATTACAAGCGAAGAATGCTGAACTTGAAGGAACAGGCAGACCCTCTAGAAGGTTCTCCACAAGGTAGAGGAATAGTACTAGAAAAACGTATAATTGAGGCAAAGCAGCCTAACTCAGCGCTGCGAAAATGTGTACGTGTACAGCTCCTTAAAAACGGTAAACAATTAACAGCTTTCGTTCCAGGAGACGGAGCGATTGACCACATCGACGAGCACGACGAAGTAATGATCGAAGGAATCGGAGGAGCAGACTCCGGACCAAAAGGAGATATTCCAACGGTTCGTTACAAAGTAATCAAAGTCAACGGCGTAAGCCTTGAGGAACTCGTCGCAGGAAACAAGCAGAAACCAACACGGTGATAAAATAATGACAGAAGCAGCAACAATTGAACTTGACGACGAAGTCCTGACCATGGGACGCTGGGACGCATCAGAGGTAGAAGTAAACGACGATGGTCTCGTAAGATACATCAACCTGGAAAATATCGCAGCTCCACGCTCAAAGGGGCGCCACAGCGAGAAACAGTTCTACAAAGCTGAAGTATCCATAGTTGAGAGACTTCTCAACAGGATGTACGTCGCAGGACACTCAGGACAAAAACACCTGGTCTCATCCGGACACAACGTTGGACACTCGGAAAGACTGTGGAACATAATTGAAGACGCATTCGAACAGATCGAAGAAGAAACAGGAGAGAACCCAATCCAGGTTCTTGTAGATGCAATTGAAAACTCTGCACCTGTTGAAGAAGTAGTCACGTACCAGAGAGGAGGAGCAAGAGCAAGAAAAGCAGTTCTAGTCGCTCCACAGAGAAGAGTAGACCTGGCTGTAAGACTTCTCGTACAGGGAAGCTACCAGGACAGACTGACCTCAGCAGATGAGGCAGCAGAAGTTCTCGCAGACGAAATCATGGCTGCAGCAGACGGAGACAACAATGTCAAAGCAGTCCGTGAAAAGGAAAGACGCGAGAGAGAAGCAGAAGGAGCACGATAAGCTCCACAAACTTTCTCTTCCACATTTTCCCTGCCTGTTTTACTTTTGTTCTTCGATACTTTTCCTACCCCCAAAGACTTGAACTTTTACTTTGTATACAACTCTATGGATGATTCCAGATTCTGCCCCGATTGCGGTTCTGAAAACGTGGAACCGGATTTTCGCAGGACAAATGTGTTAGGTGAGATGATCTTCAACCAGAACAAATGGGTCTGCAACGACTGCGGTTACACGGGTATAATGCCTTCAGGCGAACCAGATGAGGACACAGAGTTCAAGGATGCTGACGAGGAATCCGGAAAGAATGATGTTGTGGATGGCTCAGCTGGCAGAGCATACGTTAAATATATCTCCTATGTCTTCATCCCTCTAACTATTCTCTACATCCTGTATCTGATTATCTAGTAGCAGTTTTTGAAGGTTGGTGTGAAGTGTTCTGTTGATTAGCTGTATCACCCTTTTTTAAATCTTGTAAAGAATTCCACGGTATAAACTTTGGTGAATTCAAAATATGTCCGATAAAGAGCTTGACGCAATTAAACAGGTAATTAATCATCCTGACCAGATCAGGAACATTGCGATTGCCGCACACATCGACCACGGAAAAACAACACTTACTGACAATCTTCTAGCCCGAGCAGGGATGATCTCGGAGAAACTTGCTGGAGATCAACGTTTCATGGACTTCGACGACCAGGAAGCAGAAAGAGGAATCACAATTTACTCTGCAAACATCTCGATGGTCCACGAGTACGAGGGAGACGACTATCTTGTCAATCTTATCGACACTCCAGGGCACGTTGACTTCGGAGGAGACGTTACAAGAGCCATGCGAGCTGTCGACGGAGTGGTAGTACTTGTAGATGCTGTCGACGGAGTAATGCCTCAGACAGAAACCGTCATGAAACAGGCGATGAACGAAGGAGTAAAACCGGTACTGTTCATCAACAAAGTAGACCGTTTAATTGAAGAGATGCAGTTGACACCTGAGGAGATGCAGGAAAGATTCACAGATATCATCAGGAAGGTCAACAACATCTTGAGAAAGTACGCAGATGAGGAAACAGCTGAAAGATGGTCGATGGCTGTAAACGATGGAACAGTCGCATTCGGTTCAGCACTGAAGAACTGGGCTATCTCAGCTCCGTACATGCAGAAAACCGGGATCACCTTCGGAGACATAATCGAAAGAGTAAACGAGGGAGACCACGAAGGTCTCGCAAACGACGCACCGATTGAAGAAGTCGTACTTGACATGGTTGTCAAGCACCTTAACAACCCTCAGGAATCCGCACAGTACCGAATCCCGGCAATCTGGCCTGGAGACGCAGACTCAGAAGTCGGCCAGTCAATGGCACATCAGGACGCTGACGGACAGACAGTAGGAGTCGTAACCAATGTTGAAGACGACGAACACGCAGGAACGATCGCAACCGCCAGACTGTTCTCCGGAACCATCGAGGAAGGAGACGAACTTTACGGAATCGAATCTCACAAGACTGAAAGAGCACAGCAGGTCGGGATCTACTCCGGACCAAGAAAGCTGACAGTTGACAGTGTCCCAGCAGGAAATATCGTGGCAATCACAGGACCTGACTTCTCAACAGGAGAAACAATCATCGCAGACGAAGCAGAAGAAATCCAGCCGTTCGAACAGATCGAGCACGTATTCGAACCAGTTGTTACAAAGGCAATCGAACCAAAGAGAACATCAGACCTTCCAAAACTGATCGAAGAACTGCGTAAGCGCTCCAAAGAAGACAACACAATTCAGGTGGACATCGACGAAGAAACAGGAGAAACAACTGTTTCAGGACTCGGAGAACTACACATCGAGGCCAAGGTTGAGAGACATCTTGAAGAGGAAGGAATCGACATCGAGGTCTCCGAACCGATCGTTGTATTCAGAGAGGGAATCACCGAGGCTTCACCAGAGGTCACAGGAAAGTCTCCAAACCGTCACAACAAGCTTGAGATGAGCGTAGAACCTATCAGTGAACCTGTAAGAAAGTTCCTGAAGGAAGATTACGAAGAAGTCGAGAGAAACGCTGACGAGGACCATGAAGTCCGAGACGCACTCATCGAAGCCGGAATGGACGATGAAGAAGCAGACAACATCATGGAAGTATACGAGGAGAACGTTTTCGTTAACGCATCCAGAGGAATCAAGAACCTGCGAGAAATCCAGGAATACCTGCTTGACGCATTCAAGGAGTTCTGCGACGAAGGACCACTTGCCGGCGAACCTGTAATCGGATTTATGGTCAAGCTTCACGACGCGAAGCTGCACGAGGACGCGATCCACAGAGGACCATCACAGATGATCCCGACAACAAAGGACGCGATGAGAAAAGGATTCCTCCAGGCAGGACCAGAACTCATCGAACCAAAACAGAAGCTAAGAATCGACACACCGACAGACACGATGGGAGACGCAATGACAGAAGTCTCCAACAGAAGAGGAGACGTCATCGACATGAGCGAGGAAGGAGACTCATCGGTCATCAAATGCAAGCTCCCGGTAGAAGAACTGTTCGGCTTCGAAGCCGCACTCAAGTCCGCCACAAACGGACAGGGATTCTTCAGCCTGATCGACATCATCTTCGAACCACTCCCAATGAACCTGCAGGAAGAGAAGATCCTGCAGATCCGGGAGAGGAAAGGCATGAAACAGGAAATGCCAAGTCTCGAAGAAGAATAAAAAACAGGGGTTTAACACCCTTTCAACATTTTCTTTCACTATTTCATTTCACAGCGGAACGCGGCTCCGCACACGTTAAAAAAATTCCCGCACCACACCAATTTACACACACGGACCGGTAGCTTAGCCAGGTTAGAGCGCCACGCTGATAACGTGGAGATCCCCAGTTCAAATCTGGGCCGGTCCAAATTTTCTACTATTTGAGGAAGAGGTAAGTTTCCACGTCTGTAAATTCCTCATCTATTTGATCGGCTAGCTCACGTGCTTCATCGTGGAATTCTTCGTTGTACCCTGTTACACAGTAGAAGGGATCTTTGATAGATTCTTCTCCAGGCATAGGGATTTCGGTTCTACCGGTATTGCCGTGTGTGGATATGAGGTATAAATCTGATTTGAGAGGATTCCATCCTCCTTGCTCTTGCCTTAGATTCACGTTCGTGTCGTTCCTAAGTTCCGTGTACAAGTTTTCGTTTTCATCTGCAATATCCTTCAATATTTGATAGGAAAATTCTGTAAGATCTTGATAAGGCGTCTCTCGAACCATGATTACGTCTAAGTAACAATTAATTTAATCATGTTGGTGGACTTGGATAAGAGATTTTCTTAACGGATTACTGCGTTTTGTCTGTATCGTCATAGGTCACTATTCCTTGCGTCTCTGGTATCAGGCTGTCGGCTTCGGACATCAATCCTACAGTGTCTCTGAGGCATCTTTGTTCTGGGTTCTGGTCTTCTATTTCCTCTTCTAGTTCAATTTTGAAGGAGATGCTGTGTGGTTTGTACTGGTTTTCGATATCCCACAAGTTGTCTCACCATTTTGTTTATCTTTCTCAGGATCTCAACAGCACCTGGTTTACTTCTTGCTCTACTTCCTGGGTCTCCCAGATTTCGGATTTAATTTACCGAATAATTGTTAATTCTTGGTTTCTGTGATCGGGTTATGGTGAGATCCCAGCATGAGGAAGAAGTCGATGAGTTATACGAAAATTTTGAGGATGTTATAGGTTCTGAAGAGGTGCGCTGGGATGATGTCCGGCGTAACCAGCAGGTAGTGCTGGATGACGGTCGTTCCACGGATGCTGATGTTGTATTATTAAATGAAGATGATATGCAGGTTCTTTCAATTGAGGTAAAGACCTCCAGTGAAGCTGTAGGGAAAGCCGGTCGTCAAATGGACAAAGTTGAAGAGTTTTACGAAGACCAGGGCTACGATGTACGGACAAGATGTTATGTGGTGGAAAGAGATGATCATATGGAGCATGATGACTTTGTTGAAACTGTACGGAGGAATCTGGAGGAACCATTCAGTAAAAGGGATCTTGAGACAGTTATAGATTACAGTAGGTCCTGGGCGACTTTTGGTTGCCTCTACGGACAGGGAGTAGTGAAAGAGGAGGGACCGGATGCTTACGTACTCGATGAATCAGCTTACCAGGAGTTCTGGGGTTCAGCTGCAGATTGAAGTTTTCTACAGCAGGTGGACGTTCTAATTTTAGTCATGAATTCTCCAAAATTTTATTACAGAGTCTTTTTAGTTTTAATTTATGGCAGATGATGAAGGTCACGGTAAGGAGCTTTCTGAGGAGTCTCAGTTGGATGAGCAAATTTCGAGTATTGAGGAGACTTTTGGTGAGGTGATTCCTCGGCATAGAAAGGTTCTTCAGGAGGAAGAGGATGTTGTAAAGAAGCTGGAGGTTGCTCACAGGATTATCCATAATTCTGAGGCTGTTACAGAGAAGCTTACGCACTACGGTAAAGGCAGCGGTGATATGAATGATTTTATTGAGGACGGCTTCAAGAACTTGGTTGGTCTTCTGAGGGCTGTTGAACTGGAGATTCAGGATATCCGTGAAGAGTTACAGGAGGAGAACAGTGAGATCGCTAATCTTCAGCAGATGGAGGATAAAGTTAGGGAGGAAGCTGATTTCATGCTGGATCAGCATGAAGCCATGTTTGGTGACAGATTAGGCGATGAAAGACACAGCGATATCGACCAACTGGCAAACGAGTTCCAGAGAAAGGATGCGGAGGAAGTGAAGAACACTCTTGGTAAAAGATTGGATCATTACTGGAATGATCTTAACCTTGATGAGCTAGGAGTCTCCTACTGATTAAAGACTTCCTAAGGTGATAGGTTCGAATATAGGGGTTAGAGATTCTCTGAATTTCTTCCTATTTTCTTATATTACAAGTGTTACTCCTACCAGGATTATCGGTGCCCCTATGTTTTCCTGATAGGGTCTATTTCCCTGAAGGATTTGTCGCCGATAAGTACGGAGAATGTGGCAGATATCTGTTTGATTACTGTGGTTTCGGAAGCTGTAATGAATGAGTACGCTTAGATACTTTTCAGTGAGGAGAAAAGTGCGGCGGTCAAGCCGGGTAAAGTGCTCGGTTCCATGCAGAGCTAACCTCGGCGTGTCTATTTCAGGTTTTACACAGAGAAAAATTCCTTTGTTACAAAAAAGTAATAAAATTTTATTCTTGTTTTTCTCTATATGTCGGACTTGGAGATAGATCTTGATCCTGAATCCTACGACTCCATGCAGGAGTATGCTTCCGCGATCTTTGAATGTGATGATTTGGTGGATCCGTTGATCAACAGGCTTGCGAAAGGCTTGATGGCCGGTGTGCATGACAGTCCTTCAGAGGAGGTTTTCGATGAGCACACGACTGTCAGGTACGATGAAGATAAGGCTCTTCACTATGAGG
>JBEQAY010000020.1:0-20585 GCA_041640075.1 Candidatus Nanohaloarchaea archaeon
TGGGAAGTCTCCTGCGAAGTGCTCGATCATAACTCCCATGAACCGTTCGATCGATCCAAGGATCGCACGGTGGATCATGACGGGGTAATGTTCTTCGTTGTCCTCTCCCTGGTACTTCAATCCGTAGTTCCGTGGAATTACGAAGTCGAGCTGTACTGTCCCCAGCTGCCATTCACGGCCGATAGCATCTTCTACCTCTACTCCAATCTTCGGTCCGTAGAATGCTCCTTCCTCAGGCTTGACCTCGTAGTCGCCGACTACTTCGTCCATAGCGTTCTTGAGTGATTTCTCTGCTTCTTCCCAGAGTTCGTCAGGTCCTTGAGCTTTTGGCGGCTTTGTCTCCATGATGAAGTTTACATCGAACCCGAACTCGTCATACATCTCGATAATCTTCTCAAGGTGAGCCTTGACCTCTTCCTCGATCTGATCTTTACGCAGGTATGCGTGTCCGTCGTCCTGAGTCATGACTCGGACCCTGAGTAGGCCTGAGAGCTCTCCGCTCTGTTCGTTCCTGTTTACTGTTCCGAATTCAGATAGCTTGATTGGAAGGTCTTTGTAGCTGCGTGTTCCGGAGTCGAAAATATGGCTGTGGTTGGCGCAGTTCATAGGCTTTAAGCCGTATTCGATGTCGTCCTGTTCCCAGGCGAACATTTCACCATCTTCTTTGAATGCCTCGTAGTGACCTGTTTTCTTCCAGAGTTCGGCTTTGTTCAGTTCAGGCGTCCAGACCTCTTCGTAGCCAAGCTCTGCGTTCTTCTCCCGGATGTACTCCTCGAGTTCACGCCGGATTATCATCCCGTTTCTGTGGTAGTGAGGTGCTCCGGGTGCATGTTCCGGTACTGAGAAGAGATCCATCTGCTTTCCGATCTTCCGGTGGTCTCGTTTCTCGGCTTCTCTCCTGCGTTCCATGAAGTCTTCAAGTTCTTCCTTGGAGGGGAATGCTGTTCCATATACTCTTGTGAGCATCTCGTTTTCCTCATCTCCTCTCCAGTAGGCGCCTGCGATCTCCAGTAGTTTGAAGCCATCGACTTCGCCTGTTGAGGAGACATGTGGTCCTTTACAGAGGTCTTGGAACTCTCCCTGTTTGTAGAAACTGACTGTGTCGCCTTCACCAGCTTCCTCGTCCAGGATCTCTCTCTTGTATTCGTTGTCTTCGAAGAATTCCTCTGCTTCCTCGCGTGAAAGCATCTCTCGTTCGATTTCCAGGTCTTCTTCGATAATCTTGCCCATTTCTTCCTCTATTTCTTCGAAGTCTTCCTGTTCCAGTTCTACTCCTTCGATATCGTAGTAAAATCCTTCGTCAGTCCATGGGCCGATTGTCAGTTTTACTTCGTCACCGTAGATTCTTTTCAGTGCCTGTGCGAAGACATGTGCGGCGCTGTGTCGGAGGACCTCTATGTATTCGTCTGAGTCCTCTGTTACTATCTCTATTTCATCTCCGTCGGAAACTTGGTCTTCCTTGGCTACCATTTCGCCGTTGATTTTTCCGGCTACTGTGTCGTCGCCCAGTCCTGTTCCTATTTCGTATGCTACATCTTCTACTGATGCGTTTTCATCTACTTCTAAGTTTGATCCGTCTGGAAGCTGTACCTCAATGCTCATACAGAATCACTTCGGGAGAAGTTGTTTAATTGGTTTTGATGACAGCTGTCGCTGTGAGAAGTTTCAAAGCAAAAGTGACCGGCGGGTAAAACGTCCACCTTTCATTGGTAAGTAAAGTTGGAGCTCGTATTTTTAAATAAATTTTTCAGTTCTGCTTCGCCATGTTCTTCACGTCGCTGATCTTCAGATTTAATGTGCTCATTGCGATGTATCCTACTACTATATGGAGCCAGTAAGTTGCGAGTCGGTGGAGTATTCCTATTGCCAGCGCTGTTTCGTAGTCGACACCCATGAAGATCATCGCGAGCTGTGCCATTACGGCTTCGAATGTTCCAGCTCCTCCGGGTGTTGGTGAGAAGTTGGCGGTGCTTGCGATCGGTATAATCAGCATGATATAGAACGGATTAATACTGTGTCCGAGAGCTATTACAACTGCGTAGAAAGCAGCCATCTTGAACAGGAAAGCGGTATGTGTGATCGCCAGTGCTCGTAGAATCGCTTTCGGGTTCTTTCCAACGGTTTCAAACGTGTCCTCTACGTTCTCCAGACGTGATTCTAACTTGTCGACAAGGTGTGATCCTCGGCCGACGAAGCTGGTTATTTTTTCGAAAGTAACCAGTACTCCGTTTTCGAGTGTTCCGGGCCGGTACCATCCGAGGTATCCCATTAAGATTCCGAATATAAGGAGTGATGCAGTTACTGCGGTCATTCCAGCTATCTGGCTTCCGCCGCTCCCCATTGTAACGGTGTATACGTAGCCGGATAGGACGAACGTGGATAACGGTATTATTGCGAGTAGGTCGGCAGACATTACTGTTGCCAGGGATTTTTCGTATGATGTGTCGGAGTGTTTGGATATCAGGTAGGCCATGAATGGCTGTCCTCCGAACTGGCCGAGCGGAGTCACTGCGTTCAGGAACTGTCCTGCAGACATCAGCTGAAAGGTTCGTCTGAAGCTGCATTTGATGTCGCTGACCTTGAAGAAGTTAAACCAGTTCAGTGCCCAGGTTGTAAGCACTCCGAACCCTGCTAGAAGCGCTGCGCCGATGTAAAGCAGTTCTGCTTCCTGTATTTTCTCTATAAATAGATTGAGATCTGCGTTTCCGAGCAGTAATACGAATATCAGGGTGGCTACGCCGAACCAGAAGATGTTCTGCTTTCTATCTTCCATTCTCTAATTTCTCTATGGGTTTTCTCTTTTTTACAGATGAAGAAAAAGGAAAGGAAAAAATATTTTTTCGCACTACGGCATTCCTGAAAGAGCCGTCATTCCCGCGAATACTGTCACCATCAGACCTATTACAAGTACTCCTATGATGATTCCTGGAAGGAAGAGAGCAGCTAGTGACTTGATAAAGCTTAGCTCCTGGAAAACCTCTAGTCCCTTGGCCTGTACGTAGATTCCGTAAAGTCCAAGAACTAGGCTTATAAATCCTCCAAGAAGAGGGATCAGCCCGAAAGCTGATGCAGCTGCTGAAATAGCGGTTGCATAAGCTCCTGAAGCTAGTGTCTGGGAGTAACCGTGTTCTCCTCCCAGAAGAGCCACAAAGACGTGGACGAAAGCTGCTCCAATAATCAATCCGATAAGACCTCCGATAACGGTGGATACTAGGCCTATTCCAGCTGCGATAGGTGCTCCAACACTTACATCAGCCGGAGTTCCATAGACGCCAACACGCACTGCACTCAATATCCCTGAGATCAGCAGTGAGAATGCGGCAAATTTCAGCGGGTATCCGAAACCGTCTCTTCTGTCCTCATTTTGATAGAAGTCTGATGGTGATTCGATCAATGTTCTGGCTGAATCCAGCCAGTTTGAAGCGAATCCCATATTAGAAGTGTTTTAAAGCACTCTTTAATTTTTATTGATTTTTAGAAGGTTTATTTAACAGTTCCAAGCTAGAAAAAATCTATGATAAAAGTTCTTCGGCTCGGCCACAGACTGGGTAGAGATGACAGAATTTCCACGCATGTAGGGCTTACTGCCCGTCAGTGGGGTGCAGATGAGATAGTTTTCTCAGGAGAAGAAGATGAAAATATGCTGGAAAGCCAGAGAGACATAATAGATCGCTGGGGAGGAGATGTGGAAATAAGGTATGAAGAAAGCTGGAAAGAAGAAATAAGAGAGTTCAATGGTTTGAAAATCCACCTCACGATGTATGGGGAAAAGATCAACAATAATATCGATGAACTTCAGGAAAAGTTCTCTGAAAAAGACTTGCTTGTTGTAGTGGGTGCAGAGAAGGTGCCTAGATGGGTTTACAAGAATGTTGACCAGAATATCTCGGTAGGAAACCAGCCACATAGTGAGATAGCAGCTCTGGCTGTATTTCTAGATAGGATCAGAGATGGACAGATCAAGGAAGATTTTGGAGGAGCAGAGATCGAGGTAGAGCCTAGTGAAGAGAGAAAAATAACTAAGGAACTGGATTAGTCCAGTTTATCCATCTTCAAAAGAACGTCATTGGCATAGGAGCGTAGTTCTTCCGAGTATCCTAGCACAGTCATCTCTTCCAGATCTTCCTGATAATCCATGACTGTTTCACGTGTCTCGTCGTATTCAAGTAATTCATCCGCTACTGTAAGTCCAACTAGCTGTAAAGCAGCAGTATTATCCATGTAGCTTTCTGATACATGAGTCGCCTCATCTCCAGGGTCTAGAAGATAATTAAGCCACTTTTCAGGCTCGTAAAGATCGTCGAACATCCTGTTATCGGCGTCTGATTCGAATCCGACTAGAGTTGTATCATCTCTTTCTACTATTTTGAATTCAGGGCTCCAGGAAACGTCAAAAAGGTCGTCTGTCTCCGCCATATTTCTGGTTAATTGAAAAATAGTTTTTAATAATTATTCCGGTCTGTGTGGCTTAATTTCGAACTTCTCACCGTCTTCGCCGAGTTCAGTATCTTCAAACTCTTCTCTAGCCTCTGCTAGAATTTCTCCCTCTTTATCCTGGTACCTTCGTGAAATATGAGTTAAAACAAGTTTTTCCACACCTGCAGCTGATGCGATTTCTCCTGCCTGCCTGGCCGAGGTATGCCCTTTCCTTTCCTCTATCATCTCGTGTAGACATGTCGCTTCATGGATTAACAGGTCCGCATTTTCTGCGTTTTGTATCAGGTTATCGCATTTCGACGTATCACCCGAGTAAACTATTTTTCTACCAGGCATAGTCTCTATCACGTCTTCGGGAGATATTTTTTCTCCTTCCCACTCTATTTCCTCTCCTGCTTTCAGTTTACCGATTTTTGGGGAGGATCCGAGCCCTAACTCCTTCATCTTCTCTTTATTAGCTTTTTTCTGGTCTTCCTCTATGAAGCTGTAGCCGAAGGCGTTGATTCCGTGCTCTACCTCGAAAGGTTCGACTCTGTAGCCGTCTCCGACGATCTCGTCTCCTTCGATTATGTCTTCTACGAAGATATCGAAGTTTCTCTGGAAGTAGCCGGTGTCAAGGATGTTATCCGTGAATTCCTCGGTTCTCGGCGGTCCGTAGATGTACAGCGGTTTTTCACGGCCTTCCATCTCCATGGTCTGTATAAGTCCGAGAAGCCCTGAGAAATGGTCTGCATGCCAGTGAGAGATAAAAATCCGGGAAATTTTCATTAAGCCCAGTTTCTCTGTCATAAGTTTTCTCTGCGTGCCCTCTCCGCAGTCGAAGAGGATACGTTCTCCCTTGTAGTTTATCAGGTTCGCCGGCAGACCTCTTTTCCTGGAAGGTACTGCACTTGAGGTTCCTACAGTCCATATCTCCATAGTTGAGGTAACGATGCGAACAGTTTTCTTTCTTCTCCAAAAACCAGAAGACATTTATAATAACTAGAAAGTAGTAAACTCAGGGGGAGATAATGGGTATATGGCATGAAGAGATAGAGGACTGGGTTTTGACATATGACAAAAAGAGGGAAGGGAGGAAAGATGTTCTCTCCGCAACAAATCCTGATAGAGGGATTTATCTCTCGGCCGATGAACAGGAGGGTATACAGGACCCACTTGAAACACTTTACCGCTCACTGGAACACCCGGAGAATTCAGAGTTACCGGAAAGAGAGGAACTCGACGAACTTGACTTGACAAAGGAAGGACTAGAAACTCTGGAGCAAAGTATCCGGGAAAGAACTTTCAACGAAGTCATGAGGGATGGAAAAGAAGTTGAAAAGTCGCGTTACGATGACGAAGAGATAGCGGACAAGAAACACGCTCGATACGACCATGAAATAGACTCTTGAGCCTTTTTCTTCACCTAAATCCTTAGTCTAGATTACGTAAATATACCTTGTCAGATTCTTGTGGATATAGACGCTGAAATCGGCCTCATAATCTTCCAGCGAGGCCTCGTTGTACATGAAAACAACTTCACCTTCAAAATCCTCTATAAGTTCTAGAAAGTCTTCTACGGCTGAATCAGTTTTCTTTGATGCCTGACCGTAAGGAAGATCGGTGAGGATAGCCGAGAAATTCTTTTCAAACATTTTAATAGATTCAGATGCTTCTCCCTGCCTTATATCGTGGCTGATAATGCCGTACTCCTCAAGATTCTCTTTACATCCTTTTACCATCTCTTCTTTCACATCAACTCCGCAGGCTCCGACGCCACAGAGCCCAGCCTCAATCAGGATGCCACCTGTTCCACAGAAAGGATCAAGAAGGAAATCTCCGGGTTTTATACCAGAAAGATTTGTTAGAACTCTTGCCAGGACAGGATCAAGTGATACGGGGGAGGAGAACGGTCTTTTCTGATTTTTCCGGTTTTCAAAGAGCCCTCTGTTAATATCTTCAGTTATCTCGCCTAAGATTATTTTTTCATTCAGGATATATACTTTGATCACAGAATGCGGGTTTTCCAGGTCTACAAAGTTTTCACTTGAGGAGAATTTTTCTCCCAGTGTTTTCTCTATATCTCCAGTATCGAGATCTCTCTCTGAGAGATTTTCTGTCCGGACCGCGAAACTGTTCTCCGGTGTGTAGTCTGGTTTAAAGTCTTTGAAGTTTTCTCTCGTTAGTTCCTTTATCTTCCTGCTTACTTCGTGTGTCAGTGCAAGGCGTTTCAGCTGACTGGGTTCAGCCTTGGTTTCTGCCAGTCTCTTTTCTCTATCAGGCCTCTCATCTATACTCTGACTCTTCAGAAATCCTTCAAGTTCTGCTTCAGCGAGTTCAAGGTTTTCTCCTGCAAGGAGGTAGATGTAGCTTATTTTATATCACCCTCATCTACTTTTCTGGACCCTTTCAGGCTGAGCAGTGCGAGGTATCCGATAAGTATGCCTGGCCAGTAGGTTGTCAACCTGAACAGTAGGGCGCTGGCCAGAGCTGTGTCAAGACCTACAGGGTAGTAGAGCATGATCAGTCCTGAGAAAGCTGTTTCGAATGTACCTGAGCCTCCGGGTGTGGGTGAGAAAGTTGCGATAGCGGATAAGATCAATGTAAAGTACGTAGGTATAATTAAGGGATCTATCCCTTGACCCATAAGGATGAAATACAGCGAGAGGAACTGCATCACTAAAGCTAGGTGAGGTACTATAAGTGTCTTGAGCAGGTGTTTTGGATCGTCTCCAACTTCCTGGAATGCAGTCTTAATTTCACGGATCTGGTTCTTAGCTGATTCAATGTATGTGTCGCTTATACCAAATGTGCTCTGAATGCCTTCAATCAAGTTGAAAATAAAGTTTTCCAGTATCTCATCTTCAAACCAGACGAGATAGACGATTACGGATGCAATTATGGCTGTGGGTATCGTAATATAGATTATCTTAAGAGTGAAGCTGGTTAAGGTATTAAAGACAGCTAGATAAGTCAGCCCTGCTACCAGGTAAGTGAACAAAGGTACAGCGTTCAGTAGATCTGCTGAAACCACGGATGAAAGGGCTTTTTCATAGTTTGAATCTGTGTTTTTGGAGACGATATACGCCATGAATGGTTCGCCGCCGAATTGACCCAGGGGTGTGATCGAGTTCATGAAGTTTCCTCCCAGGAAAAGTCTCAGAGATTCTCGGTAATTAGCTTCTATACCTACTTTCTGAAACATTTTGTACCATACATAGGCCACGAAAAGGAAGAAGGATAACCCAGAAATCATAGCTAAAGCCATGAATTGTCTGTTTACGGAACTTAAAGCCGTTATTAACTGACCTAGATCTGCAAAATATATCAGAACAGCAAATATAACTGTTGTTACGCTGTACCAGACTATTTTACTTTTCTTCCATTGCATAGCGCGCTACCTGGCCACATTCTTCACATGTATAGATAATTTCCTGATTTTCTGGGTTTAAACGCACTCTACAGTTATCTCCAGGGATAAGATAATTTTTACATTCGCTGCAAAATTTTTTCTGTAGCTCCCTAGGGATTTTCTCCTGAGTCCGTTTATTTATTTTTCTGGCAAGTTCAACGTATCTGTCTGCTAGCTCTTGATTGCCTGCCGAAGCCTGTCTCTCCGCAAGCTCGAAAAGTCTGTTAATCCTCTCTTCGGCAATTGACATGAACTATCGTAAATTTGCCGACTGGCTTTTTTATCTGTCGTGCACTATTACTGATGTAACTCTGTTAAGACTAACATCAGAAAATTTTCACAGTGAAAAGAAGTCCATCTACAGGTGATTAAAGTTAATAATCAAGTAAACTTTGTCGTTCCGGTAGCTCCTTTCGAGCCTCAGGAGATCATAAGAAAATCTGTAGAGGCATTGAAACATACTGAGACTCCGAGGAATTATGAAAAGGAGATTTTCTACGTTATAGATACTGATCAAGATCCTGCAGAAGACGAAAGAGTGCAGTACCTGCGCCGGGAAACTCCAGAAGAGGTAAAAACTATAGCAAGAACCTCGAACGAAGGTAGGAGAGCGGGAGCGATAAACAGGGCGCTTGACGAAATGGATGTCCCTGACTACGTTGCAATTTTCGATATAGACTCCCGGCCTGGAGAAAAATTTATCGGAGCATGTATAGACCAGCTTGAAAGTGAAGAAAGAATTTTCATGTCGACATGTCCGCGCCGTGTGATAAATAAGGATCAGAACTTCGTTACTAAACTGGTTGAAGCAGAATACGATTTTCTGACAGATATGCAGCTTTTGCTGGAGAAAACAGAAGGTTTCAACCACTTCAACGGACTTATATCTGTCATTGAAGGTGGTTATCTAGAGAAGGAGAGATTGAATGAATCAAGGATGTGTGAGGACACTGATTTTACTCAAAGAGCATACTTGAACGGTAGAAGACCTGCTATAAATAGTGAATCTTATCTGGGAGAGCAGGCCGTCACTACTTTTCAGGATCTGTACAGTCAGAAGGTTCGCTGGATGAACGGAGCTCTTGAAGGAATAATGAATTTTTCAGGCTCTTTCCTGAGAAGTGATCTTCCTTTCAAGATAAGATTAAGTTGGCTGTCGGCGATGGTTTTACCTTTCTTTTCAGCAGTTTTAAGTCCTTTAGTGGTTTTGCACGTTGCTAAAAATATTTTAACCACCGGCAAGGTTTTTGATTCTCTTGAGAAAGGTTTTGCGCTTTTCTGCTTTGCTTGGTTTATCTCTTACTGCGGTCTTGTCAATCTGTTCAAGCTTCTTTTTGATAGAGATGTAGAATGGACGGACTCCGACCGTGAAATCATTTAGTTCAGTCCAGTTCCAACTTCAGACTTCCCTGATACATCCCGCCGTCAGTCCAGTTGGCTTTCCTGGAGAGGTCAAACCCTTCCGCAGAATCTTCTGAGTTATCAAGATATAGTTTGAAATCTTCGCCAGCAATACTCTGGTTGTCAGGAGTTTTAGAGGTCTCAAGAATGACTTTTTCGCAGATAAGGTCGTGTTTGTCTGTAGTTATTTCCAGATCAATCTTCACTTCGTTTTCGAAGGCCGATACTTTACCTGAAATCCTGTATATATCGGTTTCTACACTAAATGAGACCTTATCATTCTCTACCTCTGTCGTAATATTTTTTTCTATTTCTGAAAAACAGGTTTCTGGCGCTGATAGTTCCTTAGGCTTGATACCTGTCCAGAGATAGCTTAAATCTTTAGGAGCCAAGAAAAACTTCGATTTCCTTAGTTTTGAGAAAGTTTTGCTCCGCAGACTGCTTTTAAGATTGTAAGGGCCTTTAAAACATAGTTCATGGTCTATTTTTTCTCCTTTTATCTTGGAGAAACCTATCCTATCGATGTCGAAAACAGTATCTTCATCTACTGTTATCTCCGTGCCAGTTACATCTATTTCTGGTTTCTTGCCTGAATCAAAGTCTTCAGCAGTTTCTTGATCTATGGTTATCTCCGAGTGTTTTTCTTCGAATTTTTTCAGTGTGTACAGGAGTTCTGCGGTCGCAAAAGTCTGTTCTGTCTCAAGATTATTCAAGCCGTCGTTAAAATCATAGAAAATTCCTTCAGACATTCCATGTGTACTGTTCCGGAACTTTAGAGCTTTCTCCAAATGTTCAGAAGCTAAGTCTTCCCATATCTGATTTTCAAGATACTTGGAGACTTTCAAGAAGGTTTTTGCGGCTTTAACTGTTTCAAAAGGCGAGATTCTCTGTGTTATGGTTTCTGATATAGGGTGGCAGGTCCCACGCAAATCGAACTTTTCTCCGTTGTACCAGCTTGTCCACGTGCTGAGATGGAGTGAGTACGTTTCTGCCTGTTCTAGGTGTTTTTCTTCTCCTAGTACCTCATAGGCTTCCAGAAATGCCTCTATAACAGCGAAGGCCGAAAATCCTTCAACTTCTTCGCTACCTATATCTCTTAACCCGTTCCTGCAGATTGGTTTTTCTGTTTCAAGAGCTTGCAAACCTTTTCTGGCGGCTTCAAGGTATTTTTCTTCATCAAAATAGTTTCCGGCCTTCAGAAGAGCTTTTACAGATTCTCCGGTCGCGCCCTCAGATTTTAATCCGTAGTAATCGTCTTCTTTGAGAGGTAGCTCCATCTCCTGTTTCAATGCTGCCGGCCAGTGACCGGATTCCTTCTGAGTTGAAAGAATGTACTCTAGGTTTTCTCTAACCAGTTTTTCTAGCTCATTATCTTTGTTTCTCTTCAGATATTCTAGGAGGTTGTAGGAGATGGTTGACTGGCCTCCCGGGTACCCGTAGTATCCGGTACCTAGGTAAAACTCTCCTTCAAGGTTTTCTCCATTGAAGCTTGCAGTGTTGTACCAGGCCATACCTTCTCCATGTTTGAGATCTCTTTTCTGCAGATCCGGATTTTTGAACAGCTCTATCAACCGGTTACTCCAATAGCTAAAATCTTTGCTTGGACTGGTTTCGGAAAGCTGATCAAAATAGTTAAGCCTGACTGCTTCATTCGAGGTTAGAGAATAGCTGTATTCGTTTAAAGCGAATCCTGGTCTTTCACGCCATGGAAGCTGTAGGAAAGTTCCTTGGTCATCGTCCCAGCTCCGGTAAAGCCATTTATGCGAGTCTCTAAACTCTTCAGAAAGATTCCTCTCACGAATTTCTGTACTGGTGTTATCTGTTTCCTCCTGGATTTTTCCCTGAACTGCACTCTTCCAGTTATCGAACTCCTTGAACTCGAGCTGATAATCCTCAATATCAGGATTGTCGTAAGTTTTCTTGTCGCCTTTTCCAAGCCATTCAGCTTTTTTCTCCTTCTTCTCAATTTTCTCCGGCAAGACAATCTCAATCCGTTTCTCTTCAGCGTCATATCCTATAAAGTGATAGGCCGGCCCGTTCTCAGTCTGTACGACCGGTTCAATCTCCGCTGCAAGACAGTAATCCTCGAACTGAAGGACGATCAATTGAATGTTGATCTCGGACAGGGGAATAAATTTTTTACCTTCTTGAGTGAACGGTAGAATCTTTTTCGTGTAGTATGTCGTATACGGATATTCTATTACGGATTCTGACTCTATAGAGATATCATCCTCTCCATACCTCAACCCACCGATAAACCAGTAATCCGGTTCTTCATCCAGTTTTTCAGAGTGCAGAACCTCTTTGTTTTCCATTTCTAACTTTAACTCCGTTCAAGCCGTTTTCTTTTCAGTCGTCAAGAAGACTGCGGTATGATTGTTTGAGTTTTTCCCCTATTTTATCCAGAGACCTTTCCTCCGCCATTTCTCTGGCGTTTTCACCTAGCTCTCTGCGTAGCTCTTCGTCGTCTCTCAGTGTCTTCAAGTGTTCGATAAGTCCTTCAGGACTATCTGCCTTTAGACAGTTTTCCTCATGGATCAGCCATCCCTCGTATGCCGGAATATCACGTACTACAAGCGGCAGTCCACAGTAAGCAGCTTCAAGAATGGCAATACCTTCCTCCTCACTTCTGGAAGGGAAGAAGAAAATATCTCCAGACGCAAGACCTTCACGCTTGTCGTCTACATATCCTGGAAACTTGATGTTATCCGGAGAGTTCTTTATCTTCTTTTTGGTCTCTCTTGGGGTAAGTACCTTACTTTTAGGACCGAACCAAGTGAACTTCATGTCTTTAAGCTCGTCCGCAGCCTGCAGATAATCAGAAACACCCTTCCGCTCGAAAACTGCTGCCAGATTTACAGCTGTGACCTCTTCGTTGAAGTAAGTGTTGTCTTCGTTCTGAAACTGCTCGTAGCCATCCAGGTTTTCGCCGTCCACGCCGTTGCTCAGTACTTTTATCTCTGTATCAATATTTTTAGATTCTACTACGTTTTTAGTGTACTCTGATACGGCTATAAGTAGATCAGCTCTTCTGTAGGCAAACTTTGTATACTTGTCAACTAAAGGTGCTGCAAGGTTGGAGCCTCTGAAACTATCTCTGAAGTTCTCTGCGGTCCAGTGAACATGGATAACCACTTTCTTGCCATTCCGCTTTGCCTTTAGAAGATGGTATATTGAGGGTAGTCCCAGAAGATTCAGGTGCAGGATATCGTAGTCATCGGAGGGATCGGTGGTGTAGTCTATATCATTTTTCTCAAATGCCTTTCTCTGATGGCTTATAGAAGTCTCAGCCCCCCCTCCAATTATAGGGTGGATGTCTGAAAGATCTAGATCCGTATAATGGCAAACCTTCATTATAGCTACAGTTAACTATACAATTTATTTAAATCCAGCAGAGAACCTGTAGAAAACTATTGCAAACTTCACATATAACCTAGATCCTCAAGCCTTTTCTTCACTTCCTCATCCTGTATATCATCGTCTTCCTCGTCTTCGGCGCCTGAATCGCTGTCGATGGAATTAACAGAGTCTCTCCAGCCTTTATCAATCTCTATATCTTCTCCAGCCTCCAGATCTGTCATCTCGTAACTTTCATCTCCGTCGCGGGTTATAGACTTCACTATCTTCTTTGTTTTATCCTTGACAAACCTGAATTTTCTGTCGTATTTCTCTCTTCTGTCTTCTGGGATAACACCAACAAAAAATTCTGGGAACTCGTAGCTACCCTTCACTTTTTCCGTACTGTTTTCCGGCATCTCACTTATACCAGCTAATCCAGGCACAAGATCGTAAAGCTGCCTCAGCTCGAACAATGTTTCTTTCTCTTCTACTTCTGTCTCTGGACCTTTAATCAGCAAGGGGGTCTCGATAACTCTGTCCATGACCGTGAACTGGTGTCCATAAACTTCATCTTTTCCTACAGCCTGTCCATGATCAGAGAGGACGATTAAAACCGTGTTCTCATCAAGATTATTTTCGATTATACTTTCATTGATTTCTCCTACAAGATCATCTGTATACTCTACGGCTGCATCATAGGCTTTTTCAAGATCCTCTTGGTTGTAGTCTTCGTTGAAGAACTCTCTTTCAGTGCTTGGGACTTTTGATATGTCTTCAACTCCATGTCTGTCCAGATATTCCTGTGGAGGGTCTCCAGGATCGTAAGGTTCATGAGCGCTCATCAGGTTGACGAAAAGGAAGAAGTCCTCATCTCCAACATTTTTAAGGAATTTTTTGGTCTCATCGACTGTTTCACGGGACTTACATAGATCGACTGTAGTAAATTTTTCGAATACGATATTTGCGATGTACGCTACTTTTTTCCTCGTCCTTTCGCCCAAGAAGTTGAAGATGTCTGTGGATTTCTGGAAAAGCGTCTGTACAGGACCTCTTCCAGCAAGCCCAAGGAAGTTTTCCACCTCGTCAAAACCATCTACAGTCCCTATAGAAGGTGAAATCCAGGTGTTTGGGGTGATGACTTTTGTTCTGTAGTCCTCTTCCTGGAAACGCTCTGCAAGGGTCGTCACATCTGTATCCAGCCGCGTCCTATCATGGTTGGCTCCGTGCTCCCAAGGGTACTGTCCTGTGAACACCGAAGCTGTCGAAGGTAGAGTCCACGGAGCCTGTGCGTTCGCCTCTGTGAAAACCTTTGACTCTTCAGCTAGTTCATCGAAATTAGGTGTAAAATCCACATCGTCGTTGTAAACAGAAAGCCTGTCTTTTCTTAGAGAATCCAGTACAAGAACAACGACGTTTTTTTCCTCTCTCATATTTTTTCTACGTAAATTTCAGATACAACTGAATGCTTAAAAGCCTACAGAAATTTTCTCCCAAGTTCCCTAGGGTTATGTAATTTAAACCTGTCTAACAAGATTCTTCGTAAAGAACTTCTTAAGGTGATACTACATCCCGACCGATAATCTGGAGGTTTTCAAAAAGGTAATCTTTCATCTACCTCCATTAAAGAAGACTCTGGCGCTTTTCGCAGGGCTTGGAATTATTTACTCGGCCATACTTTTTGGACTAGTGGATATATTGCTTATAGACACTGTAAATATTCTATCGGTTCCGCTTTTCGCCCTGATGCTTTTCCTGGTGCCTGGAATTATCGCTTCAGAACTTTACCACTTTTTTCTTCCAGGTTATCCACGTAAATGGGGCTACTTCCTTTCCTTGGTCAACCAGTTGATAATCTTCATGTTTGCCGCTTTACTGACATTTTCAGAGAGCTTTGCAACCGCCTGGCGGGTAATCTGGCTTGGATTAGTCACTCTCTACATCAATAACTTCTTTATCCTGCTACTTTCTGTCGGACCTGACCACCTGAGAAATATCTCACTTCTCTCACTGGTTCAACCGGTTATGATACTTTCAGGTTTCCATCTCGTTCTTGGCCAGTTCCTCCAGATCTCGCTTTTCGCCTACCTGACAAACTTTCTGGTTATCATCGGAGCCGGCCTGGTACTCCTCCTGGCAGTTTATATAACAGAGTTCCTGGTCGGTTCAAACGTCTCCAACATCTCGATACTGGACCTGGCAGCTGCCCTACTCCAGAACAAGCAGGAGAAACTTGATCTTGGAAGACCTGTAAATCCGAATGTACAGACACTTGAGATCGAGAACAAATCTGGGTTGAAAAAATTAGCCGTTCCATGGCTCCATCCAGGACCTATAGAAGGTTTCGGAGGGGGACAGATCACATCACAGATCATCGAAAGCCTGAACGAAGGAAGAGACGAAGGATTTTTCCTTCACGTACCTTCAAACCACGAGATGGATCCATCTGACCCAAGAGACAGTGAAAAAGTAGTAAATGCATTAAAAGAAACTGAAAGATCTGAAAAGGCATCAAAGCTCTACAGGAAAGAGTTCGAAGATTCTATCATGTATGGCAGGGTTTCCGGCGACAAGAAGATAGTATACCTTGAACACAAAAATTACGACGACTACGATGCCAGTATCTATCAGGAAGTTATAGACAAAGATAATACCACGATCATCGACCTGCACAATCAGTCCAAAGGATCGAGGCTTGGCGAGTTGCGTTACGGAACTAGGGACTCACGGAGAACTAGAAAGAATATGAGAGAGTTTCTTAAAGATCTGGAAGAACTGGAACAGCAGGATTACTTCGCAGGTTTCTCCAAGGGAGAAGGCTCAAAGCCTAATGCAGCATTAGTAGAGAAAGTAGGAGATCAGAAAACACTTCTGTTTGGAATAGAGGGCAATGACTCGTCTGAGGAACTACGTGAGCTCAGAGAAGAATTTGAAGATTCATTCGACTCGGTTTTACTTTTCACGACCGATACTCACGCCAGTATCCATGACCTGGCTAGTGATAAACAGATCAGTAAGGAAGAACTCCGTGCTACTGTGGAAGAAGCTCTTCAGGATGTTTCACCTGCCGAGATAGGTCTTGGGAACCAGGAATCGGAGGAGATGAAGTTCCTGAAGGATGACTACTACGGTCTTATCTACACTATCAACATCCTTGTACGGTTGATCCCGATCTCTCTGATCTTCATGTATATCGCGCTCGCTATCTGGCTTTTCTGAGAGCAGAAGTCTCTGGCGGTAGAGGATTTAACATTTCACCTCCAAATCTTGTTCATGGTTTCAGAGGACTTGACCGCCGAAGATGTGAGGGAACAGCTCAAGAACGTTATGGATCCTGAACTAGATGTAAATATAGTAGACTTAGGCCTAATAAGAGAGATAACGGTAGAAGAAGATGAAGTCCACGTACTGATGACTTTGACCACTCCGGGATGTCCTCTGCACGGTGTGTTCGACGAACTGGTCAAAAGAGAGGCTGGAAACCTTGAAGGTCTCGAAGAACACGAAGTAGAAGTAGAGCTGACTTTTGAACCTAGATGGAGTCCTGAAGAGATGTCTGATGAAGCAAGGAACGAACTGGGACATCTTCCCGGGATGGCGGGTTTCTAGGTTACCTACTTCTCTTGAAAAGTTTTCTCTCAATTATAACCGGAAGGAAAAGAGTTTCACGTAGAACCCAGCCTGTTTTTCGTGCCATAGCTTTCGTGTAGTCCCATGTACTGAGGTGCAGAGGTTTTCTGCGTCCGTAGACATGATTTGACCCGTTTTTGATGGCTTTCAGTATCTCATCTGAGGAGAGGTCGTCTTCTTCACTGAAAAATGTGTTGATCTCTGTGTATGCCTTTCCGACCATTGTAATTGAGTGTGCATCGCTGGCAGCGGTTTCAGGATAATCATTTTTCCTGGCAAATCTCTTGGCTTTCTTGTTTTTCCAGCCTGTGAAAAGCCAGGAATTATAGACTTCTACAGCATCTATATCATCTATCTTGGATTTCCTGACGCCATGACGTGTTGTCTGGAAGGGATGAGGCACCACAGCTACGCCTCCCATATCTCTGACTTCCTCTACAGTATCCATGAAGTCCTGCCCTTTCTCAGGGAGTTCTTCTACACCAAGTGCAAGAAGATGACCGTTATCAGTTGATACTTCAGCTCCTGGTATAACCGTGATGTCGTAGTCTTCTGCTTCTTCCCGGGCTTCCAGAGATTTTTCGATAGAGTTGTGGTCTGTGATCGCTACTGCATCAAGATCTATGTCATCGGCATGTTCAAGTATAAGCTCAACAGGTTCGTTACAGTCGTAAGAGCCTTCGGAGTGGACGTGAAGGTCTACCTTGATGCTGGAATCTTCATCGCTCATTAATTTCGTTTAACATCTGTAAACCTATAAACACGCGGTAACCTCCAGCAGATTTTTCACTGTACACAACCATAAAATACATGTGACCTCCAGAAATCTGGACTCAGAGTACTTCGAAGACAACCCTCTTTACCACTGGACAGAGAAAGCAGGTGTACTCAACACAGTAACAAATATTCTCTTGACAAGTATCGCCAAGATCCTTCCAATGAAAACAAAGAACTCATTACTCAGAAAAATCGGTTTAGATATTGGTGAAGATGTGGCTATAGCCTTTGGCGTCCAGGTTGACATCTTCTACCCGGAAAGAATCAGTATAGGAAGTGAATCAGTCATAGGATACGGAACAACTATTTTAACTCATGAAACGACTACAGAAAGGTTTTCCATAGGAGAGGTTCGAATCGGAGAGGAAGTCCTTATCGGTGCCAATACAACTATCTTGCCGGGTGTGGAGATAGGAGATGGAGCCGTGGTCTCAGCGAACTCACTTGTCAACAGAGATGTTAAACCTGGTGAAGAAGTCGAAGGCGTACCCATAAAGGAGCGTGAATAACTTGACTGCGCTAGAAGATATACTTGAAGCGGTGAAGAGTAGGAGAGGAATCAGTTTTTCACAGCTTAAAGATAAGACTGGTAGAGGTAATGGAACGGTACAGTATCACGTAAATACTCATCCAGAGATCGGAAAAAAGAACGATGCAATTATACACAGGCAGAGATGCAGCAACTGCCCACTGGAAAATTTCTGCAGGGATAAATGCGTAAAGATGCTTCTTGAGCAGCCTCTGAGGAGAAAGATTCTTTTGAAAAAACTTGAAGGCATGCAGAACAACGCCATAGCTTCGGAACTAGATATACATAAGTCCACGGTCAGTTACCATCTTTCGAAACTTCCTGAGGCTTCTGAAGAGTTCCATGAAGCACTGGAAGAGGAGCTCTAGAAAATGACAGTTGCAAGTTTCTACCAACAAGGTTTTATTCTGGCTCGAAAAAACTCGGATTATGACAAGATTTTCTGGGAGGACTGCGATTGTTACAGGGTCTGCATCCGGAATCGGCAGAGGTATAGCTCAAAAACTCGGAGCTGAAGGCGCAAAAGTGGTAGTGGCTGATCTGTCTCCTGAACCTAACACAGGCGGTACACCAACCCACCAGAAAATACAGGAAGAAGGTGGGGACGCGATATTTCTAGAAACTGACGTCACTGATGAAGAATCTATACAGGACACAGTTTACAAAGCAGCAGAAAAATACGGAAAAATAGATATACTTGTAAACAACGCTGGAGTACACCACTCTGCATCTGTAACAGATGAGACAGAGGCAGGCTGGAGTCAGGTTATAGGAGTAAACCTTAACGGAGCATTTATGTGCAGTAAACACGTTATCCAGCACATGCTGGACGAAGATGTGCAGGGAGATATCGTCAACATCGGCAGTATCGCAGGTCTTGTCGGCTACGGTGAAAGCGCGGCCTACTGCGCATCCAAGGGTGCTATAGTTGAACTTACACGTGAGATGGCGATTGACTACGGTGACAAAGGTATCAACGTCAATGCAGTTGATCCAGGTGTGATCAAGACGGCTATGACCAAAGATATGCGTGAAGACGATCAGACAAGGCAGTTCATGGAGCAGAACACTGCTCTTCCCCGTCTCGGAGAACCTGAGGATATCGCAAACGCTGTAGCTTTTCTCGCATCCGATGAAAGCGACTTCATCACAGGGGAGAACCTGGTTGTTGATGGAGGCTGGACGGCTAAATGAAGGTTGCATGGTTTGATACGGAAGACTGGGAACGCGACTATCTGGAAGGAAAAACAGGAGGAATGGATATAGAGTTCTTTCAGGAGTCTCTGACAGCGGAGAAAGCAGATGAAATAGAAGATTTTGATGCTGTAACAGTTTTCGTCGAGTCAAAAGTTGATGAAGAAGTTATTCAGAAGATAGATGTTGACTACGTCGCCTGCAGATCAACAGGATACGACCACGTTGATCTGGAGGCAGCAGAGGAGAAAAACGTTACAGTTCTCAACGTACCGGAGTATGGAGGTACAACAGTCGCTGAGCATACTTTTGGACTTATACTGGCTCTTTCCCGGAAGATTTACTCGGCAGTCAGGAAGGTAGATGAGGGAGAGTTTGATCATAAAGGTCTGCGAGGATTTGATCTGAAGGGAAAAACTCTTGGAGTTATAGGAACAGGTTCAATAGGCCAGAACGTGATAAGAATCGCCAACGGCTTTGATATGGACGTTATCGCTTCGGATCCGTATCCGGATAAGGAAGTAGCAGATGAACTTGGCTTCATGTATGTCAGCATGGATGATCTCCTGGAAAAAGCGGATATAATCACGATCCACTGCCCTTTGACGGATGGAACAAAACATCTCCTCTCTGATGAAGAGTTCTCCCGTATGCAGGACACTGTACTTGTGAACACGTCTCGTGGCGAGATCATAGATACTGAAGCACTTATAGAAGCCCTGGAGGGTGGAAAAGTAAGTGAAGCAGGTCTTGATGTTCTTGAGGAGGAGTGCTACATAGAGGATGACGTAAAGTACCTAAGCGACCTTAAAGAGAAATGCGACCCTCAGATAATCCTGGAGGATCATATCCTTATGAACAGGGATGACGTCCTGATCACACCTCACAACGCTTTCAACAGCCAGGAAGCACTTTACAGGATCGAAGACACAACTTTACGTAACCTGAGGCAGAAGGAAAACCCTGTAAACTAAATTTTTCTCTCCAGATAACTTTTCAACTCTTTTTATTCCTTCCAGAAGTTCCTGTAACTGAGAAGTGCTACTGCTGCGAAGGCTGCTGCCGCCATCACAGGAATCGTGATGTGGCCGTAGTAGAAAGTGTAGGTTGCCTCACATGATACAGAGGTTATAGAGCAACCCTTGGACTGGAGTGCCGGAAGGAACTGAATCATGTAGTGATAAACTGCTATAGCAAGACCTGTCAATGAAAGAGGCAAAGTATAGTCTGCGACGTCATCATTCTCCAGGAACAGCGACATGCCAAATAAAATTACCAGCGGGTACATGAGAATCCTCTGATACCAGCAGAGCCGGCAAGGCTCCCAGCCCAGAAAGTTTGAAAGGTAAAGACTGCCTGAAGTAGCTAAAAGTGTAAAAACGAATCCTATCTCCCTGTATCTCCTGTCAAGAAAGCTCTGGAACTCTTCAAACTTATCGCTGAACGGTAGATCGAAAAATCTCTGCCCTGCCGCGACCAGAACATATGCAAGGATCGCGATCTCTGTCAAAAGTGTTCCTGTCGCCAGGAAGGCGACTAGAGGTTCCTCAAGTCCCAGCATAAACTACTCATTGAACACGGGTGGTTAAAAATATCAGCCTGTTTCAGGCAGCCTGTACAGGTGGGCGTCACAGTCACAGTCGGAGGCGCCGAAACCGTTTACAGCCTCACAGTTTTCCTGGGCTGCTCTTGAGAAGGTGCACTCCCATCTCGAATCTACAGGAAAAGCAGCGAAACCAAGTGGATCTGCAACAGCTGAGAAATAATCTATATGCCAGTGAGTGTTCTCCTTGCTTCCTGATGCATGGCGTTGAACACGGGATTCAAGGGAGTTCATCGCGGAGCCGATGTAAACATATTTTCCAGGTTCAAAGTTCATTTCTCCGAGTG
>JBEQAY010000021.1:0-18378 GCA_041640075.1 Candidatus Nanohaloarchaea archaeon
TGCGAGAAGATTCTCCTGAAGAATCTTCGTCTTCCATCTGACCACTTCTCATGTCTGCCCAGAGCTCTGCGTTTTTCTCGGCACTCTGATCTCTGTGAGGGCATTTCTCGCCTTCTTTCCTGTACTTATGCCCTTCCTCCTGAGAACAGAGGCAGACGTAGGCCTTCTCCATCTCTATCAGTTTTTCAGCGTACTCTATGTAGGTCTCGAAGTTTTTCGAGCTGTAGCGCACCTCATCTGGTTTGTAGCCTAGCCAGGTGTAGTCCTCTTCGTACATCTCGTAGGCTTCTTTCATAGGCCTCTTGGTCACAGGGTCAGTGTCATCGTATCTCAGGATGAGTTTTCCGTTGTACTTGTCTCTTAGTTCTCCGTTTATCGTCATTCCACGGGCGTGGCCGATGTGTGGAGGTCCGTTCGGGTTCGGAGCGAATCTTACGACTACTTCCTCCTCTTCATCGACGTCCAGATCCGGTATCGGGTCGTGCTCTTTTTTCTCTGGCTCATCGAACTCATAGTTCTCTAGTTTTTCTTCCTGTTCCTCTAGGGATAGCTCGTTTACTTCCTGGCAGACTTTCTGCGCTGCTTGCGTGACCTCTCCTTTGTCTTCGAATTCCTCTTCAGCGAAAATTTTTCCGATTACTGCGCCAGGGTTGCATTCTCCGTCGTGTTCAACGGCGTTCCTCAAAGCGTACTTCCGAGCTATCTCCTCTAAATCCATGAAAAACTGTTTGGTAGAAAATTTCTATAAAATGATCGGAAGTTTATTTGACAGCACGGATGCTGTTGTAGAAATTTCCTGGATAGATTTCTTCTTCACCAAAATCTGAGAAACCAGCTTCAACAATAATCTCTTCCATTTCCTCTAAGGAGTATCCTCGCATATCTCTTTCCCTATCCGAGACATTTGTGGTAAATCCTCCTCTGTCCAGCCAGAAAGTGATTTTTCCTTTCCAGGTCTGTTTTTGTGGATCGTAATCCGAGAAATCTGCTACCATACTTGCTCTGTGATCATCATCGAATTCTGTTTCCACAGGTCCCATGCGGTCGATCCTACCGCCTTCCGCAGGGAAAAAATCAGTAAGTAAGACACCATTCTCATTTAGGGAGCTGTAAATCGATTCTGCTGCATCTCTTACTTCAGATGGACTTTCCAAGTGGGAGAACGGTTGCCCATACATCACAACAGCATCAAACTCTTCTTCGAATGGCAGATCTCTCATATCAGCCTGGACAAAGTCTGCCTCGAGATCTTTTTCCTCCGCGATCTCAAGCATATCTCCACTCAGATCTGCTCCTGTTACGTTATAGTCTTCATCAATCAAAGCAGTCGAGATACCGGTCCCACACGCCAGATCAAGGACGTCCGAACCTTCTGCGATATTTCTCCTGGCTGCCGCTTCCTTGTACTCAGACATTTTTCCACGAGAATAAACTATGTCAAAAAGCGCAGCTTCATCTCCGTACATATCTACCTGTACTTCACCCATCACTTCATCAAAAACTTCTCTGTAATCAGGACTACTGGTCATATACTACAAAGGAGTCACAAAATTCAAGAATGTGTTTTCTGTTATGTTAAACTCTGGCAGGTTTTTTGGATAAATAAGAAGAAAAATTTTTGTCTATGCCTGCTCAACCGCTTCTTCTATTTTGTCGGGCTGGAAGCCGATGATCTCTTTGTCGCCGATGAATGTCTGCGGCACTCCTCGCTGACCTGTTCTCTCGATCATCTCTTTCGCTGCGTCTCTGTCGTCTGCAACGTTGAAGTCCTCGAAGTCGTAGTCGTTTTCCTCCAGCCAATCTTTGAGTTTATGGCAGTATGGGCAACTTGGTGTGGTGTATACCTTGATGTCTGACATAGTTTGTGTAAAGAAGTTGAACTTTTAAACACTTTGTGGTTTCTGGAAGGTTACTCTTGATTTTTCTCGGAATTTTTCAGAGTTCTTCAAGAACTTCGAGCTTCTCTTCCTCCCATTCGCTCATCCTCTTCTTCACTTTCTGTTTCATCTCGTCCTTGTCTGGAACCGAGTAGATGTAGTAGCGACCTCTCTTTCCGTCCTCTACCTTGCTTTCCCGCTGGACCAGTCCTGTAGTCCTTAACTTGGAAAGGTATCTCTGCACTGTTGAGCGATCTTTTCCCAGCTCCTCTGCGATGTCCGATGCTCGGGCCTGGTTGTCACATAGGTAGTACATCACCTCTGTCTCCGAGCTGGAAAGATTGTAAAGGACCTTGAGCAGCTGTTTGATTTCAGTTGGACATTGCATGTTAACCAGTGGGGTTTTGAATTTTATAGGCCTGAGCCTATTCATCAAAGGCAACTGTTAGAACAGGGATTTTCGAGGATCTGATGACTTTTTCAGTTACACTTCCAAGCAGCATCCTGTCAAGACCGCTTCTTCCATGCGTACTCATTATCACCAGATCTATGTCTTCCTTATCGGCGTAATCAAGGATCTTTTTGTGTGGAACTCCTCGCTCTATGGCTATTTCAGGATTCAATCCCTTTTCTTCAACTTTTTCCCGGATAGATTTTGTGGTTCTTTCGCCGATTTCCTCGAAGTTTTCAACTGATTCAAGCTGGCTCATAAGATCGGCTACAGAGCCATAAGATGAATCAATACCGATGTCAACAACATAGAGGATATGCAGTTCTGCATCAAATTTTCTTGTAAGCTCCACTGCCTGATCTACAGCAGCCTCAGACCTTTCACTTCCATCAGTTGTCAAGAGTATCTTTTCATAGCTCATGTCTCTAAGTTAATCTCCGAACGATTAAAAAGTTTGTGTAATAAAGTTCAACTAAATGCAACAGGAAAACTGGCTGGAAAAACTTACAGAATTCCAGGAGAACCATGCAGTAGAAGTAATCCTGTTCTTCCTGTTTCTATCACTGGCCATGATCCCCGGAATGGCTCGTGTAGAAACAATTGTCGCATTGGAAAACATGATGCCAGCCAGTTCAACACCTGTAGAAGGAGTTAACAACCTGCGGGCAGAAGGCATCGGCAAAGACTCCATCGCAGTAAAAATATCGACAGGAAACACAGAAGACGGAGTACAGAGCATACATGAAAACCAGACTGAAAGATATATCGAAGATCTTTCCAGTGATATCAGAGGGATTCATGGAGTTACACAGGTGATGTCACCACTACAGAGAGAAGGATTAGTGGATGAAAGAAGTCAGAATGCTGTTATAACGGCTTATACATATGTAGGAGATTCTGGAAATGAAATGGACCGGATATTCAACGAAATCGAAAGTGAGGGTAGATATGAGAGACCTCAAGGTGTTGAAACCGAGATTTCAGGTGTCCCGGCAGTACAGCAGAGATTGTCCAGCATGGTTGAACGTGACAAAAATATCACGACGATGATTTCGCTTGGACTGGTGTTTTTGATTACTCTAGGTCTTTTCCAGGGAAGTTTCTCGTCTGCATTGATGCCGATTATAGTGGTTGCGCTTTCAGTAGTCTGGCTTTACGGAACAATGGGCTACCTTGGGATACCGCTTTCAACTCTTGCAGGTTCAGTCGCAGCACTTGTAATAGGGATAGGAATAGACTACTCAGTCCACATACTCAACACTTACAGATTCCACAGGAGAGACAACACGATCGGTGAAGCACTTTCCGAAGCAGTAGGTGAAACCGGAGTAGCAATCATCGCAACATCCATAACCACAATCAGCGCTTTCATGGCGTTCCTATCGGGGGCAATGCCTGAAATGCACCGCTTTGGACTAATAATGTCGATAGGTATAGGTTACGCCCTTCTGTTCAGCTTCTTCCTTCTTCCAAGTGTCTTCGTGCTTGAAGAGAAGATCATGAAGAAAATCCACGAATCAATAAACTGGAGGCACGACTTCTAGTGGCCGAAAACAAGTTTTCTGAGACGCCGGAAAACTTCTCGAGAGGTGAAATTTTCCGGTGATAATAGAAGAAATGGCTTCAAGACTGGTCGAATACCAGATAGAACAGCCCAAGAAAGTTCTAATAATTATGGGCATCCTGACAGCTCTGGTTATTCCTGGAGCATTGAACTTGGAGGTCAAGCCAAGTACAGAAGCGATTCTGCCTGAAGATGATCCAACAGTTGAATCATTGGACACTTTGCGTGCAAAGTTCTCAGGCGACACCACCTATATCGTATTTGAATCAGATCAGGATATCAGGAATACCGAGCTCTTTGAGGAGATGAACAGGATCGAGAACAGGATTCAAAGGAGCGAGAATGTTCATTCGACCAGGTCGCCTGCCTCAATGCTCATCCAGAACTATGGACAGATTCCCGAAGACAGAGACAGACTTGAAGAATTCGATTATCGAAGCATGATCTCAGAGAACTACAGAACCGGAATTATTGCAGTAAGAACAGATACTCAGGCGAACTCCGGTGAGATACAGAAACTCTACGATGACATACACACGACTGTGCAGGCGGAGACTACTGAGGACTACTATTTAACCGGTTATAACATGATTGACTTGGCGACTTTCCAGGTCATCATCTCTGATTTCATGATGATAACAGGTGTCTCGTTTGCGGCTGTTTTACTTGTTTTATTCGGTGTTTTCCGAGACGTCAAGAGGATGATGTTCCCGATTGTCCCTGTCATGTTTGGTTTGATCTGGATGCTGGGTCTTGGAGGTTATCTAGGCGCAAACTTGACTATAATCTCGATGGTTTCAGCAGCTATGATAATGGGACTCGGTATTGACTTCGGTATCCATGTCACCAAGAAATACTTCAGCACTCAGAGAGGAGCAGAAGGATTAAGCGAGACGATGGTGGAGCTTTCAAGAGGACTACTGGGCGGATCTACAACCACAGGAGTCGGATTCCTGGCATTACTCGCAGCAAACCTTACAGGTATGCACGCACTGGGAACTTTCCTCTTCACAGGCATTATCTCTGCATATATCGGCGCTGTATTCCTGCTTCCAACCCTGATAATCATGATAGACGGCAAACAAAAAGCAGCATAAACACCAAAAAAATTTGATACTATGAAACGAACCAACACACACTCAACGGCACTTAAAATAGCAGTTACACTTTCAATTATCACATTTTCGATCGGGGCAGCTTCAGCAGCTCCAGAACTTGACGCAGTAAGCTTCGACCCAGGATTCATCACAGCAGGAGACAGAGTCAACATCTCGGCAAACATGCACGAGACAGATTATCCAGACAAGAACTGGGATGAGGATAAACACCTTAAGGTGGTCCTGAAACCAGATAACCGTTTGACCCGTGAATACGTCACTATAGAAGATGACAGGGATGAGTCAATCGGTTTTCTTTATCCTAACGGTGTCTGGAATCAGCGTTACCAGGTCAAAGTTGATTCAGGTGCTCCAACAGGGATGTACGACTTTGAATTACATATACAGTACCTTGAAGACGGTGAACCGGTAGAGATTCAGACAGAGGATGGAGATTACAACTTCACGGTTATACGGGATTTTTCGATGCCTGTAGACAATGAAGGAGTCGACATTTCAAGTAATGTTCTCTCGACACAGCCTTCGGTTCCAAGGCCTGGAGATAACTACGTTGAGACACAGGTAAGGTTCACGAACACAGGGAACAAGCCTGTAGAGGAAATTGATCTCAGGCCTTCTACTCCTGAAGGAATAGAGCCTTCTTATTCCAGCGACGAAAAGTTCTACATCAACAAATTGATGGAAGGAGACTCAGCGGAGAAAAAAATCTCCTTAAACCTTGATGAGAACTTGGAACCGGGTCTCCACAACATTGACCTCTCAGCGACCTATGAAGACGAATCAGGTAACAGTTACAGTGAAGATCTGGATATACCTCTGAGGGTTGAGGGGAGACCGAACCTGGAAATAGTCAACTCCGGTACGGAGATGAAGGCGGGGAAGACATCTCAGCTCAGAGTCAATGTCAGAAATGCTGGAGAACAGGACGCTGAGTCTGTTACTGCGAGAGTGATTGCTGAGAGTAGTCAGCCATTCAGCCTGGAAGACCGTTCCAACTACATCGGCGAGATAGAATCAGGTGAGACTTCGGAGGCGGTCATGAAGATCTCAGCTGATAGAAGCGCATCGCTGAAGCGACATCAGCTTAAAGTTCAGTTCCGGGCGAACGGAGACAGCGAGGAAGGCGACCAATCAGTCTACACTTTTACAGAACAGACCGGGATAGAGCTGACGGAGAGAACACAGTCTCCACTTATCTACATCGGCGTCGTAGCCGCTTTACTTGTGCTGACTGCTATGATTTACCGTTACAGATCCGGAAAATCTCAGGAACCGGATGAAAGAGGTGATGTCGAGTGAAGAAGAAACAGTTCGTGCGCAGGTTTGCAGGGCTCGTGATAACAGCAGCATTCCTAGCAGGATGGTTTATCCACGAGTACTTCTACCTGGTAACCCTGTTCGCAGGGTTGAACCTTCTGCAGAGTTCATTTACAGGATTTTGTCCGCCAGAAAGATTCTACGACAGATTTCTTTCGGGATAAAATCTATTTTAACGGGTTCTTTTCTTCTTTCTTTTTTCTTATCAGGAAGTTGATTTCAAACAAAAGAGATAAGACATTTCAGACTCTATTATTTCCTTATGTCACGAAAACTTCTACGCACGGAAAGCATAATGAGTAGAGAGGATGCGGCACAGAAAATTCATGACCTGGCTGATAAAATCGGAGACGGCAAAGTCGAACTCAAATCCGGAGATGACAGCATCGAGTTGACGCCTTCTGACCGAGTGGAGTTTGAACTTGAAGTTGAGGAAGAAACCGATGGAGACATATCTATTGAGATGGAAGTTGAATGGTCTGAAGAAAGCCAGGGAGAAGATCTAGAGATCAATTAGGGTCTATAGTTTAGCTAAATATTTCATTTCTTCTCTTTAGATTTTTAAGAGAAAAATAAAAAGTCAAAGTTTCTACTCCTTGGTGTCCATGCCTAGTGCGGAGTAGAGTGCGCATTTGCTTGTGAATCCTGTTGCCAGTAGTGCTATTGCTACGACTCCCAGGATCGGCGATGCGATCTCAGGCAGTGCCAGGCTGGAAGGTAGTACGTTTGCCAGTATTCCGAGTGATAGTAGTCCTGCTACTGCTCCGAGTGCGATGCGCACGATGCTGTCCGTGTCTCCTACGTTTTCTTCCATATTACAGGTTACGGGTTCTTTACGTAAATATCTGTCGGAGTCAGGTGACCCATGCCTCTTCCTTGTCACCTTCTCTCAGGTTGTCCTGTCCCCATGAGATCATATCTTTCACCAGCGGGATCAACCGTTCTCCGAATTCAGTGAGCTCATAGGTTATCTTGACAGGTTTCTCTTTCTCCACATTCCTCTTCGCTATTCCCTGCTCCTCCATCCTGTCCAGGTTGTTGCTCAGTGTTTTGTTGGTGATATCACCGATCTCATCCTTTATCTCTGAGAACCTTGCTGGACTGTTGTCATGGATGTGGTAGGTTATCACCGGTACCCATTTGTGACCCAGAATTTTTGACGTGGATTTCAGTGCGCACCATTCCTTGCTTTTGCACCAGACAGGGATTTTATCCTCCTTTTTATCCATTAAGTATCGGCCCCGAAACCATGTTTCAAAGTTTACACTCAGGCCTTTAATATCATTTGGAAATGAGGTATCACTATGAAACAAAGTAGTTCTTCTGAGCATCAGTCATTGATGGAAACGCAAAATTTCACAAGGTTGCTGTTTGGTGGTGCTGAATGAGCGATGACGCTCTAGAACTTGAGTTAACAGCCAAGCAGGCAGCTCTAACCACGCTCCTGATAGGTCTTGTCGTTGGAGGGCTAGGAGGGTTCTCCATGGCCACAGTAACAATGGATACAGGCACTGCCCAGCCAACCGGGGAAACTGGTGGAAGCGATAACCAACAGGCTGGAGAAGGCTCCACTGAGTTCGTAAGTCTGGAAGGAATAGAGTTTGAGGGTGAACCAGTGAAAGGTAGTTCTGATGCTCCGATTAAGATCGTAGAGTATAATGAATTTGGTTGTCCTTTCTGCGCAGAGTTCCAGGGTGTGGATGCCTCGAGCAGGATACCTATAGATCGGACGGATATCGCAGGTCAGCTTGAAGATCAGTACATCGATGAAGACGAGGTCCAGTTGATCTCAAAGGATTATCCTGTACCAAACCTTCATCCAAACGGTCCAGAGGCTCACAAAGCAGCAAACTGTGTGTATGAAAATGAGAAAGACAGTTACTGGGAGTACTACGACCAGCTATTCGAGAGAAGAGATAGCTGGATGCAGAGTGGAGATGGAAACACTAGAGAAACATTTAGAAACATCTCTGAAGATCTAGGCCTTGAAACTGAGGCAATTATGCAGTGCTACGAAGAATCAGAGAATCAGGAAGCTAATGAAGATAAGAACAATGCGCTTCAGAACATCGGGAGGTTTGGAACACCTACATTTTTTGTAGGTAACAGAGATACAGGTTTCATCAAGATCACAGGAGCACAGCCTCTCTCAAGCTTCGAACAAGCGTTCAACAAGATCCGAAACAGGTGAATTCGGTGAAGATAAAGATTGATCAAGAAGCCTGGAAGAAAGACCTGAAGGAAGGGTTGGCTGGTTCAGTCTCCAGCTGGAAGAGAGCTCTTGGGACTTTTACTGTAGGATTCCTGGCTTTCTCAATCGCCATTTTGTCAGCTAATCCTCAGTACTCGTGGCAGATGCTTAACTCTGGTATCGAGTTCTGGAGTATAGCAGTCATCACACGCTTATCTGGAGTACTGGCTACATCAGGGTACACAGGAGTACTTCTCACAGTTCTTTTCTCCGTACTGGTGGGAGTAACGATGACCAACACATTAATACAGCTCAGGATGAACAAACTGGATTTCAGTAGCCTTGGAGCCCTGCCAGGTTTTCTTGCAGGAGGATGTGCCTCATGCGGGGTCGGGGTGCTCTCCCTGCTCGGCTTTGGGGGAGTACTTGCATCCATGCCGTTCCAGGGAAACCTTCTCAGGCTGGGCGGAGTAATCCTGCTGCTGGCACTGATCACGAGAACAGGAAACCCGGACACTTGCAAGCTTTAACAAGTTATGAACACAGGTTTCAACATTCCCAGAGCTCTGGCAGCAGGAACAGTATTCTTCATTGTCACAGGAGCTGTCACAGGCCTGATACCGAACGATCTGTACGTCAGGATGGTTCCCATAACGATCCTGGATTACTTCTTCCTCTTCACGACATCTGTCCTGGCAGCGGTTTACTTCGGAGCTGAAAAATGCAGCGCATTCGGAGGAAAAATTGCAGGGATCGGAGGAGTAACAGGATTCCTGGCCTTCGGCTGTCCTGTATGCAACGTCCTTCTGATGGCGTTCTTCTCAACCTCGGCAGTCATGACCTACTTTGACCCTCTCCGACCTTTCCTCGGCGTAGTATCAACACTTATGCTGGGTTTATTCGTCTACAGAGATATCTCGGTATCGGAGAAAAGAGAGTAAATAGGAAAATGTTCAGAGGGAGGATACGAGGAGGAAGACTCCCAGAAGTACAAGGATCACACCTGCCACGAGGTGAAGCTCCTCGATGTTGTTTTTCCTCCACTCCTGTATCCTTTCCACCTCTGTAGTACCCAGGTAGAGCGCAGCTATGATCAGTAGCATAGGTGCCACGAAGAGGATGTTGTAGATCACGAGAAGCGGTAGAGCGGTGATCCATGGAAGACCGGAAAGTATCCCGCCTGCCACGAAGTAAGGTCCGGAGGTACATGGCAGAAGGAATAGACTGACCAGTAAGGCGGTGATAAATGCTCCTCCAGGTCCTGAAACCTTTTTCAGGTAGCTCTTCATCTTTGGACGCCATGAGAACGGCACCTCCATGACGAAGCCTCCAAGTCCGTGGCTGATCCAGTCCTTCATGTTGAGGAGCCCTACAAGTATGGCGAAGCCTCCGAAGAACAGGTAGATCGAGTTCATTTCAAGAGAAGTGGCTTTCTGTATACCTTTCACGCCGTGTACAAGAAGTACGCCCATGGAGAGGTAGGCCATGAATATGCCCGCGGTGAATGAAAGACCTGTCTTCAGGGCTCTGCCTTTCTCTTTCAGGTTCCCTGACATCACAGAGCCCATGAGGATCAGCAGAACCGCAAGTGCACATGGGTTCACTGAATCAGTCAGGGCAAGTGCGGAGATACTCAGTATCCCTGAAGCTTCAAGACCGGCAGTTTTTCCAGAATCCCTCTGCTCTCCCTGGCTTTCTCCACTCTCCGTTTCACTGCTGTTTTCCTCCTGAGCGTCTAAATCTCTGCATTGACTGGTCTCCCCGTCGTTCAGGGTGGAGTTTATCAGGTCTACAGAGTTCTGTGATCCGACAGCGAACTCTTCGCCCGTGAAAACAGCCGGGACTGCGCCTGCACGGGAGATAGGTATGCTGTACTCTTCGACATACGATCTGAAGAGATCGGGGTTAGAACCGGCCTCGTACTTCTGCACAGTGAAGTTGTGAGAGGTTTCCTGATCCTGGAGATATGACTCCACGGTGTCACAGTGCGGGCAAGTCTCAGAGTAGAAAAGAGTAAAACAGTCCTGAGATGCAGCTGCACCTGTCCCAAGAAAAGAGAACAGGAGTACAGCGAGGACAAGTAACCGTCTCACGGTATCACCGGTGCAGGACTAATTTATCTCTATTTCGACAGGTGTTTCGTGGCTGATGTTGTCTCTGACCGGGCATCTCTCTTCTACTTTCTCGAAAAGCTGTCTCTCGGTCTCTGCATCAGCATCGGACTCTACGTCTATATCGATCTCTATCTCCTGGAAACCTGCTCTTTCCTCAGTGTCCTCGCCCTGGAACTTTGCAGGGTTCAGGTTTCCTGAGGCGTTGATCTCCAGGCTGTGGATTTGGACTCCCATCTCATCTGCGACGACATGGGAGACCACGTTGAAGCATCCTGTCAAGGCTCCAAGCTCGTACTCTACAGGGTTTGGTGCGTCGCCTGTACCGCCGTGGGCTTCCGGTTCATCGATTTCAAAGCTGTATCCTCTAACATTTACTTCAACTTTTGTCGCGTTCTTGCTCTCAGCGTGTACATCTGCTTCCATGCGGAAAACTGGATTTATCCGGTTTTTATCTGCTTTGGTAGATTCATCAAACACAGGTTCAAGATTGTCAATCCAAGAACTAACGCAATAAAGAAAAGGAGGTAGGTGTCATCTCATCTAATATTTTTCTTTTATCTCTCAATTAGTGTCCATTTCTTCTCTGCGTCCGTGTTGTTGATGACTCTTAGATTGCCGTCTTCAAGTCTTATACGTGTCTTTCGCAGCCCTACATCTGTGATCTCCCCTTTTGTGCCGTCGACCTCGATCTGGTCGCCGTTATTGAAGTCTGGATCCTTGGCGAGGTAGATTCCAGCGACTGTGTCTGAGAGCACGTCTTTAAGGGCGAATGAGACTCCGAGTGCGACGAATCCTGCTGCTGTGCCGAGTGCGGCAGCGATCTCGCTGAAACCAAGGATGCTCAATGTAATCAGCATAGCTGAGAACCAGAGAAGTCCTTTACTAATGCTTTCCATCAGGTTTAGGATTGTCTCCTCCTCCTCGAACTTTCTTGAGAGAACTTTCCTGACAACTTTGCCCGAGTGACCGATGACAAGCGAGGCCAGTACAAGGAAAATGGCTGCAGTGATTATTTTTGTTAAAACCAGTTGGGCCGCAGCCTGATATGCAATCATGAGGAATGTTTGTCTTCCCACTCTTTAGAAGCTTCATGTATTTGAGGCGCAGTGCTTGCAGCAGAAAATTTTCCCGTTGTCCTCGTAACCGCCAGAGTAGATCTCGCAGCCGCAGTTTTCGCACTTCTCTACCTGGTCTTTGATGGATGCATCGATGATCTCTCCGAAACTTTTCAGCTTTTCAGAGGCAAAGTTTTCTCCATCTTCAGTCAGTGAGTAGATTTTCTTGTTTCGGCCTCCTCTCTCAACGCTGACTAATCCTTGGTCTTTAAGATCTGAGAGGAACGGGTAGATGAAGCTTGTGCTTGGTTTCTCCCCGACACTGTCTTTGATCCGGTCCATGATCTCATAACCTGTTTTCTCACCTTCCTGAAGCAGGATCAATGTGTAAAGTCGGAAGACATGATGGATTTCCAGGTCAGTCATAACTCTTCTATTTCCCCCCAACAAGTTTAAAACTCCGGTAAGTATCATATTCTGATAGGTGGATCTTGTGAAAAAGCGATTTGAAAAATACTACTCCTCATTTTCCAGACATAGAAACATGGTTATAGGTGTAACACTTCTTATAGGAGTGACAGCTGGTTTTGCACTTTCACAGACACCTGAAAGTAACTTTGATGAAAAAGAGTTCAATAGACAGGATCTAATGTTCATGAACATGATGATAGTGCACCATGACCAGGCTATCAGGATGGCGGAGCTTTCTGAGAACCGTACGGATAATGAAAATATTCTTGAGCTGTCAGATAATATCTCGGAGGCTCAAAGATCGGAAAATGAACAGATGACAACATGGATGAACGAACTAGGGTATGAACCCGGTAACCATCACCCTATGGCAGGTATGGCAACTGAAGAGGAGATGCAGACGCTCAAAAACACGGAAGGTGAAAACTTTGATACATTATTCGCCGAACTGATGATCGAACACCACAGGGGAGGTATAGAGATGGCCAGAAGCTTCAGAGAAGTCGGAAAACACTCTGAACTCAAAGCTATGCAGACCCAGATGATCGAAACACAGCAGAACGAAATAGACAAAATGGAAAAATGGCAGAACCAAGAGTTCTAAACAAAAGAGGGCTAAAAGATGGAACACGACCACGACGAAGACGACTCAGGACACGGCCACAGGCACCACGAAATGATGTTCAGAAAGAAATTTTTCATCTCAACAGCCCTATCCATACCAGTCCTACTCTACTCATCGTTCATCCAGGGCCTCCTCAACTTCTCGATGCCGACATTCACTGGCTCTAACCTTGTAGTACCGGTTTTTTCAGTTATAATTTTCCTTTACGGAGGCCTTCCGTTCCTGAAGATGGGTAAAAACGAGTTAGAGGATAGGGAGCCGGGCATGATGGCCTTGATTTCTCTTGCAATTTTTGTAGCCTTCACTTATTCGATAGCCTCGCTTTTCCTCTCAGGTACATCCAGTTTCTTCTGGGAGCTGGTTACATTGATCGATGTAATGCTTCTCGGCCACTGGATAGAGATGAGAAGTGTTAGAAAGGCCTCAGGAGCACTTGAAGAACTGAAGAAGCTGATGCCGGATACAGCGGAAAAAATAACAGAATCTGGCGATACGGAGGAAGTCAAGGTCTCAGAGCTCGAAGAAGGCGATAAAGTGCTGGTAAGGCCTGGAGATTCTATCCCTGCGGACGGAGAAGTTTTCGAAGGCTCGTCCTCGGTCGATGAATCGATGATAACCGGCGAATCAGAACCTGTGAAGAAATCTGTCGGCGACGAAGTCATCGGAGGAACAGTGAACAAGGAAGGCTCGCTCAGGATCGAGATCACAGCAACAGGAGAGGAAACCGCTTTATCAGGTATCATGGACCTGGTTGAAGACGCCCAGGAATCCGAATCCAGGTCTCAGAAACTTGCGGATAAAGCTGCAGGATGGCTTTTCTACATCGCGCTCGGATCAGGCCTTCTAACCGGTATAGCCTGGACTTTCGCCGTCGGCTTCGGATTAACCGTAATCGAACGCGTTGTTACGGTCCTTGTCATCGCATGTCCACATGCTTTAGGCCTTGCAGTACCTCTGGTCGTAGCGATCAACACGTCTATGGCAGCGCAGAATGGGATACTTGTCAAGGACAGGATCGCGATGGAACAGTCGAGAAAACTTGATACAGTCGTCTTTGACAAGACAGGAACTCTTACCGAGGGCGAACAGTCTGTAGTAGACATGGAAGCAGAAGACGAGGATGAGGCCTTGAGAACGATGGCTGCCGCAGAGTCTGATTCCGAACACATGATAGCGCAGGCTATAAGGAACGAAGCCGAGGATCGAGGCCTTGAAGTCCCTGAATCCTCAGGATTTGAAAGTATCCCTGGTAAAGGCGTTAAAGCAGAAGTTGAAGATGAGGAAGTCTATGTTGGAGGCCCTAACCTGCTTGAACATCTCGGAGTCGAGAGGAAATTCGAGGAGTTTGCAGATGAATCAGGTGAGAAAGGCCTTACTATAGTTTACCTTGTTGAGGACAGCGAAGTTAGTGCTGCAGTTGCTTTAGGTGACGAAATACGTGATGAGAGCAGGCAAGCTGTCGAAAAGTTACAGGATAGAGGCCTTGAGGTCGCGATGCTGACAGGAGACTCACAGGATGTCGCAGAATCTGTGGCAGATGAACTTGGTATAGATACTTTCTTTGCCGAAGTTTTGCCAGAAGATAAGGATTCGAAGATCCGGGAACTTCAGGATGGAGGGAAAAAGGTTGCGATGGTCGGCGACGGTGTGAATGATGCACCAGCTCTTACACGTGCTGATGTCGGGATCGCGATCGGTTCAGGTACTGACGTCGCTGTCGAATCTGCTGATATAATCCTGGTGAAGAACAATCCTCTGGCAGTCGTCAAGCTCTTGAATCTCTCGGATCTGAACTACAGTAAGATGATTCAGAATCTTTTCTGGGCAACCGGTTACAACGCTTTGGCAATACCTCTTGCGGCGGGTGTTGCAGCTCCGATAGGAGTTATGCTTTCGCCTGCGGTTGGAGCAGGTATAATGTCGCTTTCCACAGTTATCGTGGCGATTAACGCCCAGTTGATGAGGAGAAAGAGTATCGATGCCTAGTTTCTGTATCTGCAGTTAATTTCATTTTTTCTTTCCTCTCTAACCTTTTCAGCCTCTTTTTCGCTTTCCGGTAAAATTCTTTCACCGTAGTCTCCGCCTCCGCCGGGTATCATTATAATCTCGTCTTCCCTGAACTTTCTGATCGATTCAGCAACGTCTTCATCCACCTCAGCAATCTCATCTATCTCTATTTCTACAAGTATATCTATTTCAGCACCGAAACTTTCGTTCAGGGTCTTGTATTTTTCCTGGACTGTTTTAGTCGTCGGCGAGGAGTGGCCAACCGTGTACTGGATGATCTTCGCCAGTGGAGGCAAATGCAGATAATCAAGATTCTCATCCTCTTTTGTATCTGAGAGCTCGTTTACTCTGTCTTTTACTCCTTTTTTGATGGTATCGGAGCATTCCTGGCATCTCCAGTCAAACTCTTCTGCCTGATCTAGTGAGTACTTCTGATGGCAGGATTTACATGCTGAACAGTGATACTTGCCTTCACGAGGATCAAGTCCCACGTTCAACTTGATTTCACCTGCTTCCCTGTTGAATAGTTTTTTCAGGCCTTCGAAGCTCTCTTCTGAGAGTTCTGCACGGTTGAATTCGCGACCTAGCCTGTGTGGCCATGGGCTGTGTGCATCACTGTTGGAAAGAAAAATCAGGTTTTCATGATCTGAGATCCTGGAAGCCATTCCTGAGTCAGCAGAAAGACCTAGCTCCAAGAAATCCAGGTTCTCAACTTGACTTCCGTATGATTCTTTTAATGAGTCCTTTCTGCCGTAAATTGCGGTATAGGGCGTAAATGCGTGGCATGGACCGATAAGACAGCCATGTTTCTTGGCTATTTTCACGATTTTCTCTCCATCAGCCTTGATTCGAGGTCGTCCTTCTCTACGAATATCGTCGCTTAATTCCTGGAAATCTTTGTAGGCTTCTTCTACTGTTTGGAGGTCTGGGAAGATTATCAGGTGGTGTATCCTGTCTTCGTCCTCTACCTCGGTCGTCGGTATGAATTTGATGTCTCCGTGTTTCAGGTAGCCTTCTTTTTCCACTGTTTCATCTTTGACGTGGTTGAGCCATTTCGGGTTCAATATGTCGCCGGTTCCGACCATGTCTAAGCCTTTTTTCTCTGCTTCTTCGGCTATTGTAGGTATCTCCATGTCGGGTGATACTCCGCCCGAGTGTTTGCCGTGGATGTGGATGTCGAAATCTGTCATTTCCTGTCTTTGAATCGTGATACCTGATTTTTTATGGATTCCTCCGAAATTTCTTACTGATGCACGTCCCGGGACTCAGGAAACCTGATCTGCATGAGGAAGTTAACGAGGTCTTTCTCCACAATTTTGTGAAGAGTCTTGGTCTCAGTCTAGTATCGATCTTTATACCGATGTATCTTATGGACTCGGCAGGCTTCACGATTTTACAGGTCGGATTCTTCTTTCTGTCCTACTATGTCGCTGATCTACTTGTCACGATTCCAGCCTATCATGTTTCCAGCAGGATAGGGTACAAGAAAGTCGCTCTGATCTCTGCTCCGTTCCTGGTAAAATACTACTTCCTTCTGCAGTATTTTTCCACGCCTGCACTACTCTACCTTTCAACAGTTGTAGGTGCAACAGGAAAAAGCCTTTACTGGGCAGGAATGAATCCTGAGACAGCGATGAGCACACATGATGAGAAGAGAGACAGCGAAGTCGGGATTTTTTACTCTATGCCTACCCTTGCCTCTATAATATCTCCTGTGGTCGGAGGTATGGTTGTAGCAGCGTTCAGCTACAACATACTTTTCATAGTGACAGGTATTCTTGTTGGAGCTTCATTTATACCGCTTTTTTTCAGTGAGGAGCACTCTGAAGGCCTTGACACAGATTTAGCCAGTTTCTTCTCCTGGAACTACCTAGAGGATTTCCTGACCTACTTCTTCAATGGAGCAGAATCCATAGGGAAGAGACTTCTCTGGCCGCTTTTCCTCGTACTGATTATAGAGGGAGCGGTCGACCTGGGTGTGGCTGGAGGTCTAAAGTCTCTGGGAGCTGCCTTCACCAGTATAGCGATAGGAAGGATCACAAATGATGAAAACAGATCGCGGGTTATCGCTTCAGGCGTCCTGATATCGGTGCTGATGTTCTTCGCCCTCTACACGGTTACAGACCCACTGACAGCAACCATATTATCCTTTATCTTCGGCCTGGGAAGGACAGCAGTAACCATGTCGGCCTTTGAAAAAGCCCTGGAAAACGCGGAAAGAGATGACTACCTAGAGTACTTCGCCTTCAGAGGTACAGCACTTAACCTTGGGCGCCTAGTCATGATAGGAATAATAATAGGGAGCTATTACCTTACACAGAGCCTTCTAACAAGCGTAGTAGCGATGAACGCATCAATAATTCTCTTCGGCTACTTCCTGGTCAAAATATCTAGAAGATAAGAACATCGTGGTTTTGCTCGGAAATAAAACACAGGCAATCGGCTCTTGCCCAGTAAAAGGCTTCGACCAAAACAAAATATCCGAGAAACTAGACTTGAAGGACACTGAAAGGCCTATCCTCATCTTCCCAATCGGCTACCCGAAAGAAGAAGACAGAAACTGGAGAAGAAACGGAGAAGATATTTTTGAGGTAATTTAGTTATTTGAAGGATGACTGGGAGATATTATTCATACTTCTCTTCAAATCTGTGAATCTTGACTTCCTCATCTAATTCACTCGAAAGTTTAGAGTAAATTCCAGGGGTATGAGCATCTCCAACAAGAACTAGTTCATTATCTTCCTCTGAATTTTCTTCCAAGATTTTTTCTGTCATATACTGATCTCGCTCTTTAAGAGATAGAAACCAACTTAGAACTATTTGACTTAGGAAAATGACTAGAAATGACCCCATAATTAGACTGAATGCCATTATATTCTGTTCGACTTTAGCTATTGTTAAATTGAGTTCAAACAAGATGTGGGTTCCTACTACTGCTAAGAAAATAGGCGCCCAATTAAATGCTACTTCTTCCTTAGTTGGCTCATGCATTTCGACAAGCTTTGTCGGATGAGCATCAATAGATACTTTCTCTGGAATAGAACTTTCCTCACGGAAGATATAATCTGATTTACGGTTTCCGCCAATTTTTCTTCTTACCACCCTGAGAGGGATAAGAAAGAAGAAGGAGAATGCATATACTGGTGTCAGAATTAGATTGTTCAGAAAACGCTTTTTATCAAAGTTCTCTATTTCCCGAAAATTCTCGTGAAGAAGTTTATCATAATCTTCAGTTGCTCTTTCTTTGATTGCTTCCACATCTTCGGTGTGATCTGCTCCGACAATTTCCATCTAATATCAAAATCTCTTCCAGCTATTTCAAGTTCCTGAATTCTTAGATTTAAGTTCAGAGGTCTAGGCTCTCTTTAAATTCTTCTGCATTTTCCAGATGCTCTTCTACAGTCTCATCGTTCATCCTGTCCAAAGTTGAGGTCATGAAGCTCATCCTATGAATGTTTCCGATCTTTTCTTCGTGTTTGTTGATGAAGTTCCAGTAGAGGCCGTCCCAGTGGTTTTCCCAGTCTCCGCTTTGGTAGTGGCTCATTTTGTTGATGTAGTTTGAGGATGAGATGTAGGGTTTGGTCATCA
>JBEQAY010000022.1:0-17967 GCA_041640075.1 Candidatus Nanohaloarchaea archaeon
TTTCTGTATTGGGATAGACCATCCGACTTTTAACTGTTCCAGCAGATTTTGTTTTTGGGTAGGCTGGGCGGTTCGGGGCCGCTTGTAACCTTGAAATCCTCGTTATGCAGGGGGCTGAAAACCGTTGGGAGGTGTCTCTTTCAATGGTTCGGCCCATGGGACGGTTGTTTGACGATCCGTCCTCCGGGATGTCGCAGGCTGTGAACCGGGTCAGGCCCTGACGGGTGCAGCCCTAAGCAGTCAGTGGCATGTTCGGAGGGTGGCGGATCCGAGGCCGTGCCGTGGATTTACCGGCCGTTGAAGGGCATCGACCTTCGGGAACCCGCTGTTTTTGATTTTGGCTTCCTGTGTTGTTCTTGGGAAAATTTCTTAAGTTTCTGTGTCTTTGTGTGACTTGATGACTGGTTTATCTGATGGTGTTGTCTCTGAGGCCGTTGAGCTTTCGGAAGCGGTCTTCTCTGATGGCAGGGAAAGTTTTGAAGATAGTTACGATGGTGAAATCGATGATTACATGTTGATCCAGGATTTGAGGAACAGGATTGACGAGGCGATGATGGATACAGATGGAAAGATCCCGTATATGGATGATTTACCTTCTTTCTCGGATCTTGGTCATGATGAGGATTCCTGGGCGCGTGTTTTCTACTCTCTGACGCCTGATACCTCCTACAGGGAGCTTGCGGATGTATCGGAGTTCTCCGTTGATTCCATGAGTAATGTGATAGGAGGACTCAAAGACGAGGGACTTATCGAGGCTACAGGAACTACGAGGTCGAAAAAATATTTTTACGGTGAAAAAGCTCTTCCGTATCTCATGCTGCTTTCCGAGGCAGAGATGATCCTGGAAGACGGAGAGGCTGATACTTTTTCCGGGGAAAGGAGTCAGGAAGTTGAACCTGAGGTGGAACAGGAGCCGGACTTAGATGTAAATAGGTCTGATTCTGAAGTACCTGAGGAGGCAGAGGATTCTTCAGAACCTGTAGACGAAGAGGATGACAAGAGTCTGCGGGAGATTATGAAGGATGTTGCAGATGATGACGAAGACTTTAGGACGACTTTCAGTCGGAAGGAGGACGGCGGTATCGAGCAGAGGGATCACACGGATACGGAGACCGATGAATCATCTAATCCTTCTGAAGATGAGTACTACGAGGGATGGTGAAAAAGTTAAAACTCGCGGGTTATCGGTACTTGTGATAAAACTTTACGGGACTTCTCACGTCTCCCATGAGAGCTTGGATGTCATCGACGAAGCTTTCCTTGAGGAACCGGATCTGGTGGCTCTGGAACTTGATCCTCCGCGCCTCGAAGCCTTGATGTTCGATGGACAGGGCAGGAAAGACGGATCGATTTTCATACGTTTACTGGAGAAGTTCCAGAACTACGTCGGCAGTAAAACCGGTCTAATGCCGGGAGAGGAAATGCTGTATGCTTACAACCGGGCGATACAGGAGAACCTGGATATAGCGCTCATCGATCAGGACATCAGGATTACGGTAGAAAGATTGAAGCAGGTGAGACGGAAGGAAAAGGTCAAGGCAGTTTTTTCTGTGGGTTTAGGCCTGCTTCTACCTTTCGGCGATAAATTAAATATTGAAGAGATACCGGAGGAGGAAAAGATCCGGGAGCTTGTCTCCGAACTTGAAGATTCTTTCCCAGGTATTTATATGGTTTTGATGGAGGAGAGAAATAATCACATGTTTGAAAGTCTTGTCAGGCTTCAGGAGGAGAATCCTGATTCTGATATAGCTGTTTTCATGGGTGCAGCACACAGGAAACCGGTCGCGGAACTTCTGAGAGGTGAAGGGTTTGAGGTCAGTTGTGAAGATCTCCTGGAAGAAAAAAAGTGAGGGCTGGAAAGCCGAACTGATGCTGGCGGAACCAGGCAGCTTCGAAAAACTTGAGTTAAGTCCTGGCAGAAGCTTCTCATTTGAACTTGTAGACGAGAGAAGATGCACGGGTTACGCTCCTTCTCCTGGTGAAAGGGCGCCGTGCCCCGATTTCAGAGAAATCTCCTCTGGTTCACAGTGTCCTGAATGCCGTGGAAAAGACATCTACTCCGGCTACGTACGTGGTGATGAACAGACTGATCTTGAGGGTGATTTCTCGGTCTATCTGGCACAGATCTCTGACAGCGTCAAGGTGGGGGTCACAAGGAGCGGGAAAATCCCGGAGCGGTGGATCGAACAGGGAGCGGACTTCGGCGTTGAGATTCTTCAGGGGCTTGAAGCGCGTGTCGCACTGGAAAACGAGTCAGATATCTCCTCGAACGGTTTGACCGAACGGGTAAGAAAAAACCAGAAAGTACCGGCAGCCCTGACCTCTGAACTACTTGAACAGAAGATGGAGGAACACGATTTTCAGGGAGAGATAATCAATGTACAGGATCTAACGGTTTACGATGAGATGAAGACGAAAAGTTTCCGCCGCAAAGGACTTTTCGAGGGAGAACTTGAGTCAGTAAGAGGCCAGATAATATCCAACGGCAGGATGGCTCTGGCCATGACTTCCGGAAAAGTTTTGAAGAAGCCGGAGCAGAAGGGTTTGAACAGTTTCTAGAAATTTCTGTTGAGGGTTAAAGTAATATTAAGAGGATTCTATTTCCTGTTTATGACTGATTTTGAAAGGGCGTTAGTTAACTCGTTCAATAGTTTCTTTGAGAGTGAAGAGATCGATGGTATTGCTCACAGGAAGAAGCAACACCGTTTCAGTTCCCAGCTTTGCGATGTCTTGGTGGATTCTGAGCATGAGATGTTTTACCTGGCGATAGAGAACAAGAGTGTGAAAACTTCCAGTACGAACAAGCTTTACTTTTCCCAGCATTTCTCCCAGAGTAAGGGCGGTCATCAGGTGGAAAGGATCAGCGATTTCGTCGACAGGTCAGGTAGAAGAGGTTTTCTTGCCGTAGAGCTGAAGCGTGGCCGTGGAAGAAGCAGGAAGGCGTACATGGTGCCCTGGAGTGCGGTAAGGGAGGCTTATGAGTCTGGTGAGGCTGGTCTGCATATCGATGAGATACAGGATTACCCGGAGATTTTACGGGATTCTGAGGATTACAGTGTTGCAGAGATGTGTGTCGGTATGGAGATTTAGGAAGAGTTTTTTACTGTCCGACCCGTAACTAGGTTTTATGGTAGAGCCGGGTCCTGGTATCAGCGGTTTTCCTGACAGAGAGGATGTCTACAATTTTGTACTGGGTACAGGTGTCCTGGCTGCTGCTTTCGCCGCGTTTTACGGCGAGTTTGAGGTAGGTGGTGCAGTATTTTATCTTTCAGCTTCTGCCACAGTACTTGCGACCAGGGAGTTTGGTGTAAGAGCTGCTGCCAATGTTCTTGATGGCTACGCCAGTCTTGAGGTTTCAAGCGAAGGATCGACAACTACGCTCTTCGGAGCCATCATCTCAGTCATCACAGGTCTTCCTGTTATACTGCTTTTCCCGATTTACTCGGAAGTTTCAAGGAAGAAATACGAGCAGTGGGGTCGTTCTATAGACGTTGTATGGGCTGCCTACAAGTTCAAGATCGCTCGCTGGGGTGTGGCAGCTCTACTTCTAGGTTTTGTCCTGGCAGGAAGCTTCGGTTTGGAGAAAATAGCTCAGATGTATGCTCTGTTTGCTTTCTTCCAGATGCTGCCTTTCGATTACTCAGGCATCCCTACAGGACCTCTTGACGGGGCAGAGATTTTGCGCTGGAGCGGGTTCTGGTGGCTGCTGTTTACAGGAATCTCTCTGTTGATGATCGCTCTGACAGTTATCTAACTCTAGAAAATCCTGGTTTTTTAGAAAAAGAAAGGGTATATTGGTCGGAGGAGATTATTCTCTTAGGAGATCTTCTACAGGATCGTCTTCCTTTTCGTCGTCCACTGGACCGCCTATCGTTCCAGGTTCTTGGTCTGGAAGCTCGTCCTCGAAGGAGTCTTCATCGTTACGGATTTCCTCTGCTTCCCGCTCGATGCGTTCTCTCATTTCGTCTTCTCCAAGTTCCTCTTCCTCGTCGTCGAAATCGTCCGGTTCAAATTCGTTTGGTTCATCCATGGTTTTCTGGCCTCCGCTAGGGTCTTGAATAAGTTTGACTCAACCGCATACTTTTAAAGGCTTTGACCGGTGTTTTGTTCTTCAGGTAGCAAAGTATATATTCGCCGGCATCGGGGTTAGGTTGGATTTATTACCGGCGGATACCATTGTTTTTACATGCCAAAAATTATCGTAGGCAGAAGCGAGAGCGATAAGGAGGAGCATGGAATTGATGGAACAGGTGTGATAGGTAAACATCTGGTAGGAGAGGACGAGGAAGCCCATACAGCTAACCCTCTGCACTTTGACCTGGCAAAACCCCACGTCATTGGGGTATTCGGGAAGAGAGGAACCGGTAAATCTTACTCTATGGGAACTATTGTTGAGGAACTGCAAACTGTCGACATTGCGGAAAATCTCTCCACGATAATGATCGACCCTATGGGAATTTTCTGGTCGATGAAAAGACCAAATGAGAGGGATGTTTCAATACTTGACAAATGGGGTATGAAGCCGGAGGCGTTCGACGCCCACGTATATATTCCAAAAGGCAAGACAAAGGATTTCGACGAGAAAGAGATGCCTTACGACGATACTTTCATGCTTAACCCGGCTCAGCTTACCTCAGAGGAGTGGAGGATGGCGTTTGATATCGACGCCAACACCGAGATGAGTATTCTTCTTGAAAGGCTTGTAGAGGATCTTACTGAAGAGTTCGACGATAACTACAGGATAGAGCATATGAAGGAGGCTCTGGAGTCCTACGAGTTCGAGGAAAAGACAAAGAGAGGGCTTGAAAACAGGTTTGATAACGCAGAGGACTGGGGTATCTTCGGAGACACATCCTCAATCGACAAGTTGACGTCCGCCGGAGAGCTCTCAGTAGTCGATGTATCGGTTTTCGGACAGTTATCCGGTGGAACCCGGGTACAGTCACTTGTGGTGGCTATCCTGGCTAAAAGGATTCTGCGCAGGAGGATGTCGGCCCGTAGACTCGAGGAACTTGACGAGATGCAGGGGCTGGATCGTGCCGACGAGCCTATCCAGTGGATGCTGATAGACGAGGCGCACGAGTACCTTCCTGCTGAAGGAGAGACGCCTGCCACTGATCCGCTTCTGAGATGGGTGAAGATCGGTAGAGAACCAGGTGTATCTCTTGTGCTCTGTACCCAGCAGCCGGCAAAACTTCATCCAAATGCACTTTCTCAGATGGATCTTCTACTGGCGCATAGATTAACAGCCCAGCAGGATATCGACGCACTCCAGAAAATTATGCAGACCTATATGCGTTATGACCTCAGACACTACATAGACGCTCTTCCAGACAGGCCAGGTACAGCTATGATCATGGACGACAACTCCGAAAGAGCTTACCCGGCACAGATGAGGCCGAGAAAGTCCTGGCACGCCGGAGGAACACCTGACGCATTTGACTGATAACTATGGAAACCAAGGCACTCATAACCCAGGAAGTAGTTAACAAGACAGAATACTTCGCTAGAGTACCTCTGGACAACCAGGAGATGCTTCCCACATTGCTTCCATTAATGGCTGCAGCTATAATAATGGAGCTCTACTTCGGTAAACACAAAGAGGAAAGTCTTGGATGGAACACAAGCGTCGGAAACGCAGCCATCTGGATGACAACAGGGTTATCTATTCTTATTGTAGAGACAGGTCTGAGTCAGCTGGAACTGCAGGCGACATATGCCTTGATAGCTCTTGGAGGCTTTGTCACTTTTATGGACTTCTTCCATATATGGCCCTCTACAGTTGCATTTATAGTCTCATCCTCAGCTATGGTCTATACACTTGCCTACACACTGGTAGTAATTATAAAATCCAGTATGCCGGTTAATCAGACAACTTTGAAGGCTGCAGCACTGTTTTTCATAGGTGTAAACCTTGCATTCAAGGTTATACAGTTCTTCGAGTCGGACGATGATTCAGCCATGAACTTCTGAAAAACTTTCGCTTTAATCTGTCCTAGGCTAGAGATTTTTTCGACTCTAATATAATTTCAGTTTCCAAAGCATCCTGTAGATGGATCTTCTGAAAACAGATGAGATAGAGTCTCGTGCATACCAGGAAGTGATCGCTGCCTCTGCCTCAGACAGGAACACCCTGGTAGTACTTCCTACAGGACTTGGTAAAACAATAATCGCAGTTATGGTGGCATCCATCAAGATGCAGGACGACTCAAAAATCCTGATGATGGCGCCGACAAAGCCACTGGCCAGCCAGCACAAAAAAACATTCCAGAAATTCCTTAAAATCCCAGAAGACCAGCTACAGGTCATGACAGGAGACACAAGGCCAGAAAAAAGATACAAACACTGGAAGAACAAGAAAGCGTTCTTCGCCACACCACAGGTAGTGGAAAACGATCTCATCGCTGATGAAGTACCTGTAGAAGAGTTCTCACTTGTTATATTTGACGAAGCACACCGGGCGACAGGGGAGTACAGTTACGTATTCATCAATGAAAAGATGGGTGTGCAGAACCTGGCTTTAACAGCTTCTCCAGGAGGTTCCAAAGAGAAGATCATGGAGGTGGCTGAAAACCTGGATATCGAAAACTTTGAGGTCCGTACAGAGGATGATCCGGACGTTGAGCCCTATATCGAGGATAAAGAGGTCAACTGGATCAACGTTGAACTTGACGAGAAGTTCATGGAAGCCAAGTCAAAGATGGAGTCGGCTCAGAGAGAGCAGTTGAAGAAACTGAAGTCCATGGGGCAGATAAGCTCCACGAGCAACGTCAATAAGACGGATCTACTGAAGCTGAGAGGAGAGATATCATCCAAACTTTCAAAGACGGATGATCCCGAGCTTTACTCAGCTATCTCGCGTGTCGCAACTGCATTAAAGATCTCACAGGCAATCGAGATGCTGGAAACACAGGGGGTCAGCCAGTGCTACGAATATCTTGAAGGACTCAAAAACGATGATTCAAAGGCTGCTGCCAGAGTTCTCCAGAACAACGACATGCAGAAAGCCATAAACCTAGTAAAATACCTGAAAAAAGAGGGGGAGGAGCATCCAAAACTTGACAGGACAGTCGAGATACTGGAGGACCTTGAAGACGATGGTAAAGCCCTAGTGTTCACGGAGTACCGTTCCTCTGTTGACAATATAACTGAAAGATTGAAGGAAGAAGGTATGGCTGCCAAGCGGTTTATAGGGCAGTCAGGAGATGGAGGGATGAGTCAGAAGGAACAAATAGAGCTGCTCGATGAATTCAGGGATGGTGACCACCAGGTCGTGGTCTCCACAAGCATAGGCGAAGAAGGACTGGATATACCGGCAGTAGACTACGTTGTATTCTATGAACCTGTGCCATCATCTATCAGAAGCATACAGAGAGCAGGTAGAACCGGCAGACAGGAATCAGGAGAGGTCTACGTCCTTATAGCGGAGAACACACGTGACGAAGGATATTACTGGAGTGCACACCACAAGAAAAAGAACATGAACAAGGTACTTCAGGAACTCAAAAACGAACAGATGGAGCGCGAACCTTCAGGACCTCAGAGATCTCTTAGTGGCTTCAAAGACGAGGAGGATTCAAAGGAATCTCAGGAAGACGAACCAGAGGACGAGGAAGACCAGCTGGAAATCTATGTCGATGACAGGGAGAACGCAGTAGCGAAGGAACTCTCAAGGATGGACATCGTTGTAGACAAGCAGAGGATGGATGTAGCTGACTTCCTGGTATCTGAAGATACGGCTATAGAAAGAAAACAGGCAGAAGACTTCGTAGACTCTATACTTGACTCAAGACTTTTTGACCAGCTAATAGAGATGCAGGACTACAGAAAACCTGTTTTGATCGTGGAAGGAAAAGAACTCTACTCCCACAGAGATGTCCATCCAAACGCGATAAGAGGTGCTCTTGCAACAGTAGCTATAGACTACGAGATCCCGATACTATGGAGTGACGGCAGGAAGGAAACAGCAGAGATGCTGAAGTCTCTGGCCAAAAGAGAACAGGAGGAAAAGGAAAAAGACGTCGCTGTAAGAGCCAACAAGTCATCCAACACAGAGAAAGAACTGCAGAAATACATGGTTGCAGGTCTTCCTGGCGTAAACACCAAGATAGCTGAAAGGATGCTCAAAGAGTTCGGAAGCGTGGAATCAACTTACACAGCCTCTTTTGAGGATCTTAAAGAAATCGAGGGTATCGGCGACAAAAAAGCTGCAAGAATAAGAGAACTGCTTGAAAAAGACTATAACTAAGATGAAACCACTGATCGCAGGTGTAGACCCAGGCAGCACTTCTGCAGTAGCTCTCATAGACTTTGAAGGAGAAATTGTGAAGCTGGAGAGCGGTAAAAACTTTCCGCCCAGCGAGATAATAACTGAGATAGTTGCAGAAGGTAAGCCAGTGGTTGTTACCTCAGATAAAGCCGATACACCGTCAAAGGTTGAGAAAATTGCGACATCGGTCGGTGCTGAACAGTTTGAACCTGAAGAAGATCTATCGAAGAAAAGGAAGAGAGAACTTGGTGAAGGAGAAAACTCACATGAGCGAGACGCATCTGCAGCAGCTATACATGCATATAAACAGCTGAGAGATAATATAAAGAAGATTAAAGAGGTAGCTGAAGAAGAGGACATGGAAACGGTTGATGTAGCTGAGAGATACTTCACATCAGGTAAGGAACTCGTACCCGAAGATCCGGAGGAAGGGAAAGAAGATGAACCTGAGAGCAAAGAGTACACCCATTTCCGCAAGAAATCTGAAAAGATGGAGGAAAAAGTAGAGGAGCTTGAAAAGAAAATAGAGGAGCTTGAGGAGAAACTTGAGTTCAAGGAACAGCAGAGGCGCGACCTCCAGAGTAAATACGACAGGCTTAAATCAGATAAGACCGAGGAACTGCTGAAAGAGGAAGAGATCGAAAGCAGAGAGAAGAAACTAAGCGAAAAGCAGGAGAAAATCTCCCAGCTACAGGACAAGTTAAAGAAGTCCAATATACGGGAGAAACAGTACCAGAAAGCTATAGAAGAACTTGAAAAAGGAGCCGAAATAGTGCCTCTAGTTGAAGAAAAAGCGCCAGGAACTGAACCTTTCGTCACCCGTTCCAAGAGTTTCAGAGACAGGATGAGGTCGAAAGGCAGGAAAGTATACTATATAGACGAAGTTGAAGGTGTGGAACTCGGAGACAGGTTTATCCTCAGTAATATCAATGAGGACGTGAAAGATATCATCGAGAGGTACCGCGACTCAAGATGAAACAGAAGATTCTCAACATGTTTCCCGACACCGATGATTTGGATGAACGACAGGAGAAGGTGCTGGAGGCAAATATTTTCCTGGGAAAGATGCTTCTGATCGGAGGTATATTCCATTCAATCCTCTGGATCTACCCGGATACCTCCTGGATACAGGCACGTTACGCAGAGTTCATCGCGGGTATCATGAACCAGCTGGGTTATACCTTCCGCGCTGAATCAGTCTATATTCTTCCAGGATATGAGATAACGCAGGACTGCCTTGGCTGGAAATCCATAATGGCCTTCACAGCACTCGTCGTATCATCTACCACTAAAATAAGAGAGAATTTGAAGTACATTTTCGCAGGGATCGCGGCCATAATGCTGGCGAACGTTGTCAGGATAGTGACCACTATACATCTTAGTGAAATCGGTCTGATAAGTTTCGAGGTAATCCACGGCTTCCTCTGGAAATGGAGTCTTACAGCACTTGTCCTTGTGGCCTGGATCTACTGGTTCACACGCTACAGGGATCAGTAAAAAGCGTATAGCAGCCAGATACCTGAAGCCGTCAAGTCAGTAAGTAGAACCGCCAGGAGAAATACAGGGATGAATGGTACGCCTGTCCGGACCTCTAGATCACCTGAAACTTCTTCGACCTCTTCCTCTTTAAGTCCTCTGATCTTGTTGCCGAATCCCTGGTCAGGCGAAGGAACATCTCCTTCTTCAACTTCTTCAGATGATTTAACTGCTACCATGTACTCCTCCTCAACTAGTTGAAGGAATTCGTAGAGAAAAGTGAAGGCTAGGACTAATGTGAAGAATATTAGGCCGTTTGAGCCCTGTGAATTAAGTAAAAATCCTACGGCACCACCAAGCACTAAGATTAGCGATATAGTTTTCTCATCTTCCTTGAAAGCGTTGAAAAGTGTTTTCAGGTCTCCGCCCTGCTCTAGGAACTTGTAAATCGAGTAGATTAATGTCACAGTGATTGCTGCTATCATGAAGTTGGCGATGAGATCCAGTAGGTAGGTCATATTGAATGCTCCGGATGTAGGTCCAGGTGTCATGAATCCTAGTGCGGAGAGCATCATGGCGTCTGCTCCTCCCCACATACCTTTCCAGTAGGCGATCCAGCCGTAAGCAGAGAAAACTGCTCCGGCTCCCAGACACCAGAGAAGTGGTTCCAGTGACGAGGTCTGGAATGCGTAACCAGCGTGAAGCAGTATGCCGCCGGCTATTCCTACCAGGCCCGGTAAATCAGGGACGTCGTGATTGTTGAAGATGTCGAACCATGAGCTAACTGAAAGAACTGCAAGTGCCAGCATATGTGAGAAAAAGAGCAGCATACAGTACACTTTAAACCCAGAAGAGCATAAAAAGTAAACGTGGAACGCATCGAAGAACTTGTCAACGATCCCGGCAACCACGCCGTACTGAAGGAGCTAGCTACTCGTGAAGAAGAGGAGCTACAGGAACTCGCACAGGTGACGGGTTTAACAGAGGAGAGATTGAAGGACAAGACTCAGCGACTGGAAGAGGAAAACCTGATCACGGCTGAGAGAAAACAGGTTCCAACAGTTCTAAGGATACACAGAGAAAACCTGAATGATCTGAGAGATGAGATCAAAGGATTCCATGAGGACAGGCATGAACAGATAGAAGGGAAACTTCAGGAGGAAGAAAAAACTCTTGAAGACGCAAGACAGCAGCTTGAAGAGAAAAAAGATGATACAAGTTCGCTTAAGAAAGAAAAAAAGTTTGAACGGCAGATTGAAACTTTAGAATCAGCGATTGAAGCATGCAGGCAGGCTGAAACCTCTGAAGAATTACTGGGGGCGTACTCTCTTTCTCACCGTGTGTTGAGGTTTACAGATTTCAGGGAAGAGGATTTTCACGGTTTTAACCCGTGGAGGAAGTTGAAGGCTTCCAGGAAGCTTGATGAAGTTCTGGAACAGAGGCCTGAGGAAGAGGAGACCAGAAGATTCTTCGGCAACAGATGGGTAAAGGAGTCCCGGATTGAGTAAGACAGCAGGTTGAGTTTAAAAAGTTCAGACCCTCGGCTTGTGATATGACAGAATTCAGATTCTCAGGAGTACTGGATGTGGGTATGGATAAAACACCTTTCGAGAGAACGGTTGAAGCAGAGACAGAGAAGCACGCAGAAGACAAGGTTTACTCACAGCTAGGAAGCGAGCACTCAGTTACACGCGGTAAAATCAAGATAGATGAAAGTGAAGAACTTTAGGTGAATACTATGGATCAAGAAATGATGCAGGAATACCAGCAGCTCCAGCAACAGATGGAGGAGATGGAGGAACAGCTAACACAGATAAAAGAAAGAGTGCAGGAAATACAGGGTGCAGTAAAGGGCATCCAAGATCTTGAGGACGCTGAGGAAGGCTCTGAAGTACTGGCACCAATCGGTGGCGGAGCTTTCGCAGTAGCAGAACTGAAAAGCAGCGAAAAAGTAGTCACAAACGTTGGAGGGGACTCCTACGAGAAACGAGATCTGGACTCCGCAGAGCAACTTCTACAGGATCAGCAAGATCAGCTTGAGGAAACTGAGGAACGACTTGAGGAAGATATGGAAGAGATGCAGCAGCAGCTTCAGCAGATCCAGATGCAGCTTCAGCAGCAACAGCAAGGCGAACAGTGATGCTTGGAGACCTCAAGGACTCCGTCAAAGAATTTTCTTCGAACGTGAAGTCCGCAGTAGCGGAGAAAGAGCTTGAGGAATCCGACATAGATCCACTTCTGGAAGAGTTCAGACTCAAACTTCTGAAAAACAATGTCTCTCTGGAAGTTGCAGAAGAGATAGAAGATGAGCTGAGGGAAAAACTTGTAGGTAAAGAGGTTGGACGCACCGACGTGGATGAAACAGTTGAAGAAGCGTTCAAGGAGAAATTAATTGAACTTCTGGACGACAGCTTTGATCTTGAAGCAGAACTTAAGGAGGCAGAGAAACCTCCTGTTGTTTTCCTTATCGGTTTCAATGGCTCTGGAAAGACAACGACTGCTGCAAAACTTGCAAACCAGTACAAGGATCAGGGAGTTGTACTGGGCGCAGGAGACACGTTCAGAGCAGCCTCCATCGAACAGCTCCAGGAGCACGGCGAAAACCTGGATGTGAAGGTCGTTACACATGAATACGAGTCAGATCCAGCAGCAGTCGGATACGACACCGTTGAGCACGCCAAGAAAAACGATAAGATCGCGATAGTGGACACAGCAGGAAGATCTCACTCCGACGATAACCTAATGGACGAACTCCAGAAGATGGTTGAAGTAAATAATCCAGACGTCAGCTTCCTGGTAGTGGATGCTCTTGCTGGAAACGACGTTCTTGAGCAGGCAGATGCCTACGAGGGGATGTTTGACGCGATAGTTGTGACCAAGATGGATGTGGACGAGAAAGGTGGTGCAATAATCTCATTGAGCCACAGAAGTGGAAAACCTGTCGCTTTCATCGGTACAGGACAGGATTACGGTGACATAAAGGAGTTTGACAAGGAAGAATTCGTCAAAGGAATTCTGGAATAACGGCATCTTCTTCAACTGCCTCTAGGAAATTTCTTTAAGTCAGGAAAGTACTATAAACTAGAGATATGCTTTCTGATCTTCCATTCTCTCTTTCATGGATTTCTCAAGTTCTTCAAGCTTGGATTTCAGCGGCTCCATGTCATCGTCGAAGTCGCTCATCTTGACCTGCTTACCCTCGCTACGTTCCTGGATTCTCTCTTTTCGCATCACTGTCAGTAGGTGGTTGACTTCAGCTACAAGCTGTTCGTACTGCTTCAGTTCAGCCTCTATGTAGGAGATTTCCTCACCAAGTTCCTCTCGGAGCTCTTCCGTTACCTCCTGTTTCATCTGCTGTTTGTCAACGCCGAACTTCCTGCGTACAGTCCTGTAAAATTTCTCCATTCCCATAACCAGTCAACCTGTATCTACCAATGAATCATAAAATCTTATAAGAGTTTTTCAGGATGCTTCTTCCGGATCTGGAATCTTCTCAGTCTCACCTTCACGAGGATCCTTCTCAATATCTTCTTCCTTCTTCTCACGGATAGGCTCCGGAATGGAAGCCGAGAGGTCACGTACCTGATTCTCCTGGAAGAAACGGGCTGTCACAGCACCAAGCGCTGCATCGAACTCCGCAGCTGAATCGATATCAGAGGGATCGACACCGTAGCCTTCAAACGCATCATCGGAGTCGATCGCCAGCTCCCTACCGGAGATGACAGGGTCAAACCTGATATACTCTGGTAGCTCGTCACCTGATAGCTCCTGAGCAAGATGCGCTTTAAACGACTGAAAACGCCTTACACGCTTCACATCATCTTTTGCGGGCGTGAAGATAAATCCTTCCTCCTGGAGCTCTTCTTCACCATCACTGAGCCTTCTTCTCTCCTCAAGACCTGTATTAACTGCTATTATACCGGGTTTCCTCTCCTTTACAAGTTCAACTATCTCCTTGTTCGAGTCAACTGTGAATGATTCAATTTCATCTGAAAGAAAAGCTACAGAGCTTTCATCCTTCTCTGTCTCCCCGAATACAATTCCACATAACATAGTATCTATACCTTTACCTTCTTCGCTTCCTTACGAAATTTTTCCTTTGACTCATCCTCTCCGGGTTCTTCCCTGTCCTCGCTGTCACCTTCTTCTTTCTCGAACTCCATCAAAGACCTGTTCTTCTGCTTTATCTCCATAAACTTCTCGGTCTCTGCACGATCCTTTACGATACCGATGAAGTCGATCAAAGCCTTGTTGAAGTCCTGAGGCTTTTCAAAAAAGCTGAAACTACCTGCAGCATCAAGCTTGCTCAGCGATGCATTCGGCTCAAGCTCCCTCGCAAAATCAAGATCCGAAAACCTGTCGTCGCCGGCGTGGATCACAAGAGACTGCTTGGACGGCCGTGAAACCTTGTAGCCTTCCAGGAAACTTTTGAAATCCGAGTAATCCGGTTTCTCCAGTGTCTGCATGAAATCCTTAACCACGCTGTACTTCGTGTCGTCTGAGAAAAATATTTTCTTCGCAATCTTCGGCTTGAAACTGCCGATCCTGTAAAACCAGTCCAAGACTTTCCTCGGCGGCATCTTCTCAAACTTTCTGCGTGGACCAGTCAGGACTGTCGAGATGACGTCATCCCGATCCTCAAACTCCTGTACAAGACTGTTTCCAAAAGTGTTGGATACAAGTATCACGTTATCCAGGTGATCCTGGTTCAAAACGTTTTCAAGTGCAGATCTCTCCCCTGAAAGATCTCTGAAACTTACTGTGGGCTTGAAACTGATCGTACGGAATCTCTTGGAGAAGTAACGGATCTGTTGCTTCCACAGCTCCGGGTTCAGGCCGCCAGGTACAAATACAAGCTGTACCGACGACTCCTTCTCTGACTCATAATAATGAAGGTTCTCTTCGCCCACTCTTCTCAAAGAAAACTGCACTGCATCCACTAATATCACCTCTAAAGCTTTTATCCATTGACTTCAATTGAAACCTTAAGAACACAATGCCTGCACAACAGAAATTCGCACAGTACGGCCTGGAAATAATACTTGAACTATTCGCACTCTACCTGGCTTACAGAGTAAACCAGCTTACCGGACTTAAAACAGCGTTCATAGTCTTCATCTGTGCTTCGTACCTCTTCTACAATCTTGCTTCCATCGAGAGAATCTGGAACACCTCTGCAATGCTCGTCAACCCGGCAAAATCAGCCATACTTATCACGTGTATCGGAGTAGTGTATTACGGACTTCAAGGTGTAACTTTCCAGCAACTCCTGGTGACCGGTCTAGCATTCTTCCTGATAGGTGGAGCAGTCGGCGCACTGGTCTTCAGCTACTGGGAGATCGGAAGCTAAAATCAAACCATTTTAACATTACAGTCCGAAACCGGAAACATGTTTGACAAAATAAAGGATTCAATAGAAAAATTCTCCTCAAGGAACGTCGCCGACAAGGAAGCCGTCAAGGAACTTGTCAAAGACATCCAGAGAGACCTGATAAGAGCAGACGTCGACGTCGCGCTCGTATCAGACCTCACAGATGAGATAAAGGAAGAAGCACTGAAAGAAGACCTTCCATCAGGACTTTCACGCAAAGAACACGTCCTGAAAATAGTATACGACAAACTGGAAGAACTACTGGGAGAAGAAGCAGAGATAGAAATAGAGCCAAAAAACGTTCTTCTCTGCGGGCTCTACGGAGCAGGAAAAACAACTACAGCCGGAAAACTGGCTGACTTCTACCGTAAAAGAGGCATGAAAGTCGGATTAATCGCAGCCGACACAGACAGGCCGGCAGCATACGAACAGCTCCAGCAGATCGCGGAAGAAGTCGACGCAGAGTTCTACGGCGACCCTGACGCAGAAGATCCGGTGGAGGTAGTAGAAGAAGGGATGGAGAAAATTGAGGCGGACGTAAAAATTGTTGACTCGGCAGGAAGAGACTCTCTCAACGACAGACTGAAGAAACAGCTCTCCGACATGTCCGAAGCATTCCGGCCGGAGGAAAAATACCTTGTCATCCCTGCAGACATCGGTCAGTCAGCCCGTGAACAGGCAGAAATGTTCCATGAATCAGTAGGAATTACAGGAGTAATTGTAACAAAGATGGACTCTTCAGCTAAAGGAGGAGGAGCACTTGTAGCTTGTGCCGACTCCGACGCAAAGGTCAAGTTCATCGGTACAGGAGAAAAGATGGGAGACCTGGAAGAGTACGATCCTGTAGACTTTGTCTCCGACATGATAGGCCAGCCAGACCTTGAAAGCCTGCTGGAAAAGATCGAGGAGATGGATACCGATCCGGAAGCAATTCTTGAAGGAGACTTCACGATGAAGGACTTCAAGGAGCAGATAGAATCCGTGACGCAGGCCGGAGTAATGGAGGAGATGATGCAGCAGCTTCCTTTCTCCTCGAACAAACTTCCGGACAACATGCAGGATATGACGGAGGGAAAGATAGAGAACTACACGGTTATGATGGATTCTATGACTGATGAAGAGATGAAAGACCCTACGATAATCAAGGAATCCCGTAGAGAAAGGATTGCAAAGGGATCAGGTACAGAGAAAGGAGAGGTCGCCGAACTGGTCAAGCACTACAAACAGACCAAGAACATGGTGAACAAGTTCGACAAGAAATCCATGAAACGCGGAAACATGAAAGACATGATGAGCAAGATGGGTCTCTAAAAAGTCCTTTAAAATTTTTAATTCACTCCGGAAGCTTGATGTCATCCCGGTGACGCCTTAACTCCTCTAATTCTTCCTCACTGTAAAGATTGCCTTTACCCATCCGTCTTTCAAGCCTTTCAGTCTTCTTCTCGAACTCTTCCTCAACTTCTTCATCTATAAGAGAGATCTGATTGTATGCAACCGTGGAGGACATGCTTAAAGTATCAAGAAGCTGAGTCCACCGCATAGGCAGGTCAAAATTGTATCTGTCAACGTAGTCAAGGTTCTCGAAGAACTTGGTTAAAGCCATGACTCCCATAAGTGAGTTACGGTATACAAACCTGCTAGGACGGGAATTCTTTAGTTTATCATGTAATCTTCCGGTCAAAACTTTCCACGCTTCTCGAAAACAGTTTTTCCCTCACAGCTCCCCAGCCCATCAGTAAAAACTATTCACGTACTCCTTGAATATAAGTCTTTCATACACTACAAGGTACATATGATCGCTGTAATCTCCGACAGCCACATACCAAACCGTGCCGAAGAAATACCGGAAGAATTCCACGAAAAACTGGAAAAAGCCGATACAGCCGTCCACTGCGGAGATTTTGAAACACAGGAAAAATACCAAGAACTCAAAGAAAAATACGACATAATAGGGGTCAAAGGAAACTGTGACTTTTTCGACATCTCAGCATCAGAAAAATTTACAGAAAATAACATCGAATTCGGAGTCTATCACGGCGCAGGGATCAACCCGAGAGGCCACCACCCAACACTCGCCAAAACCGCAGACACACTGAACGTAGAAGTACTCTTCCACGGCCACACCCACCAGCAGGAGATCGCAGAACACAACGGAAAAATTTTACTGAATCCAGGCAGCTGCACAGGAGTAGGCGGAGGATCAAGTTCTGAAAAGAATGCTTCAATGATGACTGTGGAAGTTTCAGAAACAGGTGAGTTGGAAGTGAAAATTTTAGAGAAAGATATGGAGAACGGAGAAATTTTTGTTTCAGAAGAAAAGAATATCTAAATCTAATATGAATTATAGACCCGGCAGCATTATTTCTTTGAGTAAAAATACTAACAGCGTCATCAAACTCACGAAGCCTCCTGCTATTTTGATATCCTCTAGAAATCCTAATCCTATATCCTTCAAGATCACCCAAAAAATTCCTGAGATAACGAAGCTAGGACCTAGACCTACTATAATATCCATCAGCCGCTCAGGGAGTCCTGAAAAACTGATTCCGAAAGCCGCAACGATTACGGCTGTGACAAAAATTTCTATTCGGTCATCAGGATGCATGCATCTATGTTTTAAGATAAAAAATCAACAAACTTTTCATCCAGAATAAAAGAATTACTTCAGAAATTTTCTATATGGATCTTCCATCTGTAAAAGAGAAAAGAGACCGGTTGGTCGACAATGAGGAGCTGTGTGATCACTGTCTTGGACGGCAGTTTGCCCAGTGTGGTCACGGCCTGGAGAATTTTGAGAGAGGGGTTATTGCCCGTGAAATTGATGATTTAACTGAAGATAGTTTTGTCCGGG
>JBEQAY010000023.1:0-17707 GCA_041640075.1 Candidatus Nanohaloarchaea archaeon
GTAACACTCTATTTCCTCCGAATCAAAGGCTAAAATTTTGGCTATCGCTCTGTGGTTTCCATCATTAATCATTCCCCATGTATCCTCTATATCCCAGTTCCTTTCTCCGTGCACCTCTTTCATCCTATCCAGCTTGTCAGGCCTATTTCCAGGAGTAACGACCCAGGGATAAAATTGATTCAAGATTTCAGGTACTTCAGTTAGACTCTTGATATATTTGACATTTCTGTATTCCTCTGAATCAGCTTCTCTAACAAATTCTATAACTTCGTGAAGTGAGCCCGAAATGACTTTCGGAGGCAGATCACCTAAACGAGGCAGTGTTGTTCCTAAATCTTCTACTTTCACGGTTTCTTTTCTCCAAGAACAGCCTTCAAATATTTCTAATCTGTATTCAGGATTACTGTCAAGCTTCTGCAGCAGACTCATCTTCTCATCTAAGTTGTAGTCTTTTTCCCGGTATTCTCTCCTGACTTCCTCTACAATTCTATTTAATTCCTCTCCGTCAGGGGACTTTTCAATAATTATTCTCTGAATATCCCCCTGTTGCTTGCAAAGTTGCCATAGAAGAAAGTTATCGATAGCCTCTTCGTCAATCATATAAACAGTTTATTACCTGCGAATTATAGATTTGATGAGAGAAAAGACGAATAATTATATGCGGGGGACAAGATTCGAACTTGCGAACCCCTAAGGGACAGGATCCTAAGTCCTGCGCCTTTGACCACTTGGCTACCCCCGCAAACTTATTGCCGCAGATTTTTCAGCAAAATCTGCTCTTAGCACACTCTTGGAGTCTGCACCGCGAAGTTTGATCACGCGGAGACGGTTCAAAATGAACCGACTTACAACTGTTTTCCAGAATGATCAGGGTTTCTGGATTATGTATAAGGTGGAGTTGGTTAATTTTTATTAAGTATGCCGCTGGTTTTTGTTTTTCTGGTTAGGTAACGGATTTAAGTATGGCTATTTTCACGTTGTGACAGAGGGAGCGAGGGGATTATCTCTGTTATTTAAATACGGCGATTTCGAGGTTTTCTGGGATAGCTGTGCGTCTCTACGTGTTAGAGATAAAGAGTTCACTGTAGCTGTTGATCCCAGCAAGGTTTCCCCAAACTTCAGTGCAGGGATAGTCCTGATAACGGGTGAAGGAGAAGAATACTTTGACAAGGAGAAGTTGAAGCAGGTATGTGGTAAAGGAACCTGTGTAGTTGCTCCTGAAGATCTTTCTACCAGAGATGTACCGTGTCAGGACGTGGAGTTTGTCGGTGACGGAGATACTCTTGATATCTTTGGTGTCGAGATCGAGGTTTTACAGGTTAACGGCGTTGTTTCTTACCGTTTTGATATGCGTGGGACCTCCTTCTTTGCTTCCGGTGGCTCAGGGTTCAGTGAGAAGTTTATAGAGATGGAGAATCGTGTGGATGTTGCTTTTCTTCAGGTAGCGGGTTCAGAGCTGTCTGAGGATGAGATAGTGAAGAACGCTGTACGTATAAAGCCGAAGATCGTGGTGCCGTACCATTACGGTGAGCCATTCTTCCCGGATTACTTGGCCAACATCGATAACCTGAAGGCGGATATAGAGGACAGGAACATGGAGTGCATCATAGAAGAAAAATAAGTGGAAAATATGTGTTTAATGTACGTTTTCTACAGGAAGCCCATCGCTAGCTCCATAAGTCCGAATTTAAGAGCGTTGCCCAGTGTATAGGTCTCGTAACGGATCTCATCGTTTTTCATCATCTGGTTGATTTTCTGGGCAGGGTCTTCAGCACTGTTGATGGTTTCTATGTTCTCCTGTGTGATCCAGATCTTCAGAGAAGGTTCATCGAAAGCTCCCCACTGGATTTCCTCGGTCTTGACTCCTTTGGTCTTCACACCGATGATATCCTCTTCCAGCATCTCGGAACCGGTCTCAAGCTCGCTCAGGTTGATGGTGATAGTCTGGTCACCGATAACTGACCCAACGAAACCAGGTATCTCTCCGGAGCGCTGGTTGTACTGGTTCTGGAGCTGTGTCAAGTTAATAGTAGGTGTCTCCACCTGTCCAGTAGTATCCAGTTCTGATCCGCTAGTCTGTGCTGCCGTTGAGGAAATCAAGAATAGTGCGGAAAAGACCACAAGTGCAAGGTTCAGTCTCATATATAACTCCCATTTACCCGGCCGGAATTAAATCGGTTTCCCTCAGTTACTTCACGGTCACTGACTTCGCCAGGTTTCTGGGCTTGTCAGGATTGTTCCCTTTCTCCACAGCTGTAAGATAGGCTGCCATCTGGAAAGGTATTATCTCAAGGATCTCAGAGTTCTCATCCTCTGGCACGTTTATATGGAACTTTGACTCCTCGATCTCCTCAGTTCCAACAGAGATTATATCTGCGCCACGGGAGTGAGCCTCCATCATGTTCGAGTACGCCTGGCTGTATCCTTCCTCTTTAAGGAACGCCACTACAGGAGTTCCATCCTCTACGAGCGCAAGTGTTCCATGCTTGAACTCTCCACCAGGGAAAGCCTCTGCGTGAATGTAAGAAAGTTCTTTAAGCTTCAGATTTGCCTCTCTAGCCATCTCATACCCTTTGTTCCGTCCGATGAAGTAAACATGCTCCTTCTCTGTCAAGTACTCACTCAGTTCCTCAACGGTTTCTCTATTATCCTCTATAGTGGTTTTTATCTTTTCAGCTGTTTCAAGAAGTTTCTCACGGCCTTCCTCGATACTCCGGTCAAGAGAGTAGCTGATCAGTTTCAGTACTGCAAGCTGGGCGGTGAAAGCTTTGGTGGATGCTACCCCGATCTCCGGTCCTGCGTTGACGTACAGCTTGTGGTCGGCCTGACGTGCGAGAGTGGAACCGACGACATTTACTACTGCAAGAACATCTGCCTCTGTCTCTTCAAGCATTGAAAGAAGGTCAGCAGTCTCTCCGGACTGGCTTACAGAAATAACGAGGTCGTCTTCAGAAACTTCATCGCTTCTGTACTCAAGTTCATGCGCCTGCTCTGTCAGTGCATCTACACCAGCTTCCCTCAGATACTTTGCTCCTAGGCTTGCCGCGAAACTGGCTGTCCCACAACCGGTCAGGTATACATCTTCTGCATCTCTGATCATCTTTACTGCTTTCTGTAGGTCGCTTTTATCCTGATAGGCAGCTCGCTTAACTGTTTTTGGCTGTTCCTTAATCTCTTTCTCCATGAAGTGATCGTGACCCTCTTTTGAAGCCTGCTCCGCGTCCCAGTCGATCTCCTGTACCTCGCGTTCAACTTTTTCACCGGAGTTGTAGACCTCGTATCCGTCTTCAATTATAGCATAGTCATCGTCTTCCAGGAAAATCGCTTTCTTGGTGTGCTCAAGGAAAGGTGTTACGTCGGAAGCCAGGAAGAACTCGTCTTCGTCGATTCCAAGGACTAGTGGAGAGCCTTTTCTGAATGCAATCATCTCTCCAGAGTTAAGCATAGCTGCTACAGCATAGGAACCTTCAAGTCTTTCCATAACCCTGTGAACTGCTTTCGCAATTTCTTCGTTTCTCTCCAGTTCTCTTTCTAGTAGGTGTGGAATTACTTCTGTATCTGTTTCGGACTTAAATTCAACGTTTAGGTCGTCTTTGATCCTCTGGTAGTTTTCGATTATTCCGTTGTGTACGACTGCGACTTTTTCCTTGTGTGAAACGTGTGGGTGTGCGTTTTCCTCTGTTACTCCTCCGTGTGTTGCCCATCTTGTGTGGCCTATGCCGGAGGTCCCGTCGATTTCAGGGTTTGCGACTTCGTCGACTTCTCCGACTGCTTTTTCTACTTTTATTGTTGGATTTCCTGCTGTCGCTATTCCTGCGGAGTCGTAGCCTCTGTACTCAAGTCTCTTCAGACCTTTGTAGACTTTTTCAGCTGCTTCATCGTCGCCGTGGTAACCTATGATCCCGCACATCGCTGGACAAGAATTACACTCGAATCCTTTTAAAGACTTCCTGAAGACGACGAAAACCAGTTAGACAGAGGTTTTAACGGATGTTGAGTATTTCAGGTAACTCTTTTAATCAAGGAACTATTTCACCCTCAAGAGGTAAAAGATTTATTATACCGGTTGTAAAATGGTTTGATATGTACAAAGTCATCCGTGAAAACGAGGACGGGACAGAGAAACTTGAAGCGGTAAAACTCGATGCGGAGAAAATAAAGGCACTTTCTGACTCGACAAGGAGAAATATACTTGAGAAGCTTGCAGAGCAGCCGTCCTATCCACGGGAAGTCTCACGTGAACTTGGACTGGAGAAACAGAAATCATACTACCACTTCGACAAACTGGAGAAAGCAGGTCTGATAGAGGAGGAGAGAACAGAGAATGTCTCAGGGGGTTCGGCAAAATACTTCAGATCGTCCTCGCCGACTTACGTCCTCGACCTGGGAACTGAGGGAAAAAAGGTTCCATGGCGCACCAACCAGGAAAAAACAGAGAAGTTCCTGGGATCGCTCATAGAAAACGGTGAGATGAAAGGAGCTATAGTTGTAGGTTCACCGGATCAGCATGGACCGGACCAGGTACAGGCAAAGGACGGTCATCTGGCAGGAGAGGTAGGTATCAAACTTGGAAACTACTGTAAAGCAGAAAATCCAGCTGTCAAACTTGACACAGAGATCTTCGGAAACTCAGGTTTCCACCAGAGCATGGTGCTGGTCGGTGGGGTTCTAACTAACACGGTCACGAAAAAATTCAATGAGAACTTTCCGGCCAGCTTCGAAGGTGAAAACTTCCCGTACAGGGAGATCAGGACGCCGGAAAACACGTACAGTGAAGACACTATTGGGGTAGTTGCGAAGACAGAGAATCCTGAAGACCCGGAAAAGGATATCTTCATGGTGGCTGGTGTCAGGAATCAGGGTACTGAGGCAGCGGTCAGAGCCTTCAAAAACCTGGAAGACATAGTTGAAGACTACGGGGACGGGGAGTTCTACCGTGTCGTCAGAGGACTTGACATGGATGGAGACGGGGAGATAGACGACTACGAAGTGGTAGAATGACCGCAAAAGGAAAAGATAGAGACGACTGGATGGTATTCCAGCAGGACGTTCTAGACGTACTTAGACAGTACCAGGGCTACTTCGACTACTTTGAACGAGTTGGCAGCCTCAGCGATGACTCACGCCCGGATTTCGTGTCAAGGATCACGCGTGAAGACAGGAAAGAGGTCTGGGTAGTCGACGCGAAGAAGAAACCGGAGCTTGATGACGAAGACCGTAACAGGATGAGGAAATACCTGGATATGCTTGAATCTAACCCTATTGACCTAGGACTGGAGATAAGCGAACTATCAGAATACGAATTCAGAGGAATATTTGTCACAAGCCGTGGAAACATCCAGTCTGATAACTTTGAGCAGCTAAAGTTCTCAAACCTGCATCAGTTCCTTAAGAGAGAGCTCGTGTACACTGAGACAGATAAGGTTGTCAGAGACGTGGCTAAAATGGCTGAGAGAAAACAGCTTTCGCAGAGCCAGGCCCGTCTATTATTCAGAAGTTTGAAACCGTTTGAAAGAGTACGTGAGAAAGCTCTTCAGACACTTGAAAATATAGAAAATACTTACACTGGTTTCAAGCTTGAAAAACCTCCTTTTGACAGAGAAATTCCTGTTGAAGCCAGATTAACTCATGAAGATCGTGGAAAAGTTTTCATGATAGATATCCCGTACTCTAGAGATGCTCTGGAAGAAGTGGATGCCAAGGTTGAGGAGATAAAAAACGCGGTTGATGAGCCTGATAAAGAAGTCTTCTTCGCTGCCATCAACACTTTCAGCGACGAAACAGATTCAAACTACATCTACGGTCTTGAAGAGTTCGAGGAAAAGATTTCGGAGACCTCAAGGGTGCTTTCGCCTGAGAAAGTTGCTCAAATGTTCAGTCCAAAAGTTGCCACAGAACAGAACTGGGAGGACGGATACCTGGAGATAAATGACTCACGTGGACTGGGTTTCCGTCTAAGAGTTTACACCCAGGACGACATACGTTTCCGCGTGGAGGCCGAGATGGATGAGAAAGCCGTCGAGGAGATGAAGGATCGCATGCTCAACTCCCGTAAAGAATTTGGAGAGCTTGAGGATAGAAGATTCAGGCTGGAGTTCAAGATTACTGAAGATGGCGAGATATCCTATTCAGGTAAGAAACAGTCGATGCAGAACTTCAGGGATGAGGTCAGAACAGTTTATCAGTCCTCTGTTAATCCTGTGCTGAGTAAAAACGTGACAGCTACTATCGACTGATGTTTCCTGGCCGTAAATAATTTATGACGTTGAAGATATTTTTTACCTGTAAATTAGATGAATAAACAGGAGTACAGAGAGCTGAAGCGACTCGAAAGAGTTGTCGAAAAACTTGACAGAGACCTTGACTCCGTCATCGTTGAGGGTTTCGATGACCGTCAGGTTATGAGAGAACTTGGCTTCACCGGCAAAATATTTCTATCTGCTGAAACATCTGTAGAAGATCTTGTGGAAGATGTTGAACGGGGCTCAGAGAAAACAGCTGTGCTCACAGATTTTGATTCCCACGGAAAAGAGCAGAACCGGAAAATCCGGCACGCACTGCAGGGCCGCGTGAAAAACTCCATCAGTGCACGCGAAGAATTCGGCCTCCAGCTCACAGCCAATGACAGGCATGCAGTCGAAGATGTCAGACCATTGTTCGAAGATAAAGATCAGAAATTTGTCGATGCCGCCCTCAGTCGGTTATTCACTTCTCTGTGAACTGTTACAGATTTAATATCCTAATCTGATAATCTATCGATCTTTGCAGCCATGATAAAATCGTTCTCATGCAAACCCTCTACTTCTGAAGTAGTCATACGGACTTTGAGCTCTCCATAGGATAGCATCAGGTCCGGATAGTGTTCCTCCTTCATAGCCACGTCTGAAATATCATTAACAAGCTCTAGTGCCTCTCCATGCTTGGGAAAATGGAAGATGCGGGCAAGATAAGATCCATCTACAACTTTCCAGTCGCTATCCAGTTGTGCCATGTAATGTGTCAGGTCATCTCCATCCATAGCTTCCTCGTCCTGGTCAACTACCCTGCATCGTTTCTCGGAGAGATGAGTCATACATGAAAATCAGTAGAACCTGAATTAAACTTTACCGGTCCGCTACTGGAACTGGCTTAGAGAGGTCTGATTCTTCTTCAAGGCCTTTGCATTGTACCCGAGCTCACGTGAGAGATGTGACGCAAGCTCCTCATCAAACCCGTGCTGAGTATAAACCTCTTCAGGGTCAACAGCCTGTACCAGTTCGACAAGTTCCTCGAAATCACAGTGATCCGACAGGACAAATGTCTCATCGTAACCACCACGGTACTTGAAAGACTCCTGCGCCGCCCAACCGGAAAAACCGGCCTTCAAGCCACCGAACTTCTCCAAGTTCTTCTCCATCCAGTCCGCCTGAGAACTCCTCGAAGGAGCTATCAAAATGGCGTTTTCCTCCTTCAACTTTTTCTTGTTCTCGCCGTAGGCTTCCGCCGGGAAACTCATTTCTGAAGCTTTCTCCACGGCATCGTTCATCTTTTTGACTGCCCCGTGCGCCAGAACCGGCCTCTCAGCCACATCATCGATAATCTTCTGAATCTTCTGCGCCTTACCCAGAGAATAACCGAAGAGGTACAGTGGCTGATCACGATTATCCGCTACAAAATCCTTTATCCTGTTCTCAATACTTTTCTGATCTGGAAAAGTGTAAGCTGGGATGCCGTAAGTTGACTCAACTACAAGAACATCCGCACTCGGGGGCTGAAAGCCTTCAATATACGCACGATCTCTCATAGAAACATCGCCGGTGTAAAGGTATTTTTTCTCTTCACCAAACAAAGCAGCGGAAGAACCCAGGATATGACCAGACGGAATCAACTCGACATCATGATTCTCATGCCTCTGAACCTTTTCATCTGTCCGGGCCTCAGCCAGCCTCGCTGTCAAATCAGAACATACAACCTGGGAATCTGACTGATGCAGGTGATCCATATGTGCATGAGAAACAATATTCACGTCACCGGTAGAACTCCTGGAATCCGCTACAAACTTTCTATCACCTACTTCAAAATGGATACCATCCTTCTCCCGGATCATCAAAAACTAAATGTTCGATAAAAGATTAGTAAGTGCTGTTTTTCTAACTCTTTTTCAGAAGTTTTCCAGTTTCATGTTCCCGCCGTACATCTGTTTTCTGATCTGTTCTCTGTCTATTCCAGTAGGTGAGAGGATGCTCTCCGACGCACGGATCAGCAGTGTCTTGTAGTGATCCACGTCATAGTCCTGAGTTTCCTCAAACTCAAGTCTTACACGCCCCATTCCTTCCTGTTCATCATTCACTACAACATATCTGACGCTTTGACCGGGTTTATATTCAATCCCATGATATTCAGCTCTTTCCAAAGCCGCAACAGTACGGTTGTTAACTGTGTAGGCTTCCAAGGGCTTTGTGATTCTGGTTTCAGTAACTAAGTCATTGAAATCTACATTACCTCTATCAAGTTGCTTAAACTTTTTCCTTAGAACACTATAGACATCTCCGGAACTATGATCGTTGTCAAATGCTTCAATCATTTCTTCCTGAGCCTGTTTAACAAACTCGCATGTTGAACTCTGCTCTACTTCTATACCTGCTGTTTTGAAACTTCCTTCACCTTTCTTTCCAAAGTAACGGTTTAATGTACCTACCTTGGCACCTTTACCAGCTCTAGGCACAAATGAAACCCATTCAAAATCATGCTCAAACTCCAAATCAATACCTACATGTCTACTCACTTCTTCACAAACTTCAGATAGCTCAGTAGCATCTTCTACTCTTTTTGAAACCCATATACTGTCTATAATACCGTGCTTCACTTCCCAACCATTTTCCTCGAATATCTCTTTCGATTCTCTCATAATTTTCCTGGCATAGGCATTGATAGCTTGGTGACATTCAATAGCGCCATAAGATGCATGTGCATGACCCATATACCCGAAGCAAGTCACTAATAGCCATTTTATAGCATCTATAGCCCCTTCAACATACTTCTCTCTTTCAAGGTCCTCTATGCCGTTGTCTCTCTCATTTTTGTACTCTCTGCGATCCGCGACAAGCGGTTCCAGAACCTCCGGAATGAATCCTTGCCTTTTCCGGCATATACCGAAGTCGAGCTCAGGTACCTCAGAATTATCGCAGCAGTCGCAGCATACAGTTTCGGGTGAGATGTTTCTTGTGATCATGATATTTGGGTACATTGAGGCGAAGTCTACCTCGTAGACGTCTTCGTGGATAGTGGGTTCTGGGTTGAAGATAAAGCCTCCTCTATCGGCTTTGTGTAGTGTTGCAGCTGTTTTTGGTGTTTCTCCTTCCCAGTTTTTCCAAGGGGTTAATACGTTTTTCTTGTGGAATGCTTTCCGTATCTCTATGGCAGTTAACAGGTTTCCAATGCTTCCCCAAGCCAACTCTTGCAAAGGCTTCCAGCTTCTGTCCACTAGATCCCAAAGTCCTTCGACCGTTGTCTCACCTAGCATGAAGCTGTTGCTGCGGTCGATAAGAATGCGTCCGGGAATGTTATACCGGGCAGATGAGTGCATAGTTTTACCGTAGCTTGAAACAGTGTTTTCGCCAGCCAGTTTCTCAAAACCTTTCACCCTGCCTAAACCTCTTTCATACCCTTTAGCCTGTAATTCTTCCGCTATCAGTTTCAGGACCTGGCCACGATTCACAGTTACAATATCAGGATCTTGATCTAGAAACTCCTGCATGAACTCTCTCAAAACTTCTGGGTTAGAACCGTTGAACTCATGCTCATTCAATGAAATACCATCTAGCTTCCCTTTTGCCAGTCTGTGGCGTGGAAGATCTATATCCACTCTTTCAAGATTGACATCTGGCCGTGGATTCACTTCTTCCTGCAAACAGTAACGGAACTGTGGGCTTAGAGATACGTGGTAGAGCCGGAAACGTCCTCTTTGAAAGTTTTTCTTCAAACCCGAAACTACTTTCCTGACTTTGTCTTCTGAGGATATATCTACTCTGAGAACTTTTCCAAGAGTATCCTGTGAGAGGCTTGTTTTCCATTCTTCGAAGCATGTTGCTTTTACGCTTTTCCTGCTTGCTATCCAGCTCCTGGTCTTGTGTAGATCGTTTCTGGTGCCGTCAATGTAGATTCTAGGCCTGTACTCTCTATCTATTTCACGTTTAACACCTTCTTCAGTCTTACTCCATAGTACTGCGTTGCCTTTGAAGAAGTCTACTTTGAAGACCATGTTTTAGGCTTCTAGTTCCTCTTCTAAGCTGTCAAGACGGTTTTCCAGTTTATCGATGTCCTTCTGTAATCCCATCATTATTGAGATCATTGCAGGTAGGCCTGGGTTGGATGGGTTCATGTATGCTCCTGCTGAGGCATATCTGTGGGCTTTCTCCCAGAGCCTGTCAAGATATTCTTTATTTTGTTCTCTGAGACCTTTTCTGAAGGGCTTGAATCGTTCCGTAAATCTTTCTAGGTGGTTTCTATATGTGGCGTTTGTTCTTCCCATCGTATTCCACTTTTACCGTGTTCTGAAGTTTTCTGTGGTTTTTCTTTTTCCAGTATGGTAGTGTGGTCTGCATTGCTCCGTTTTTCCTGTAGAAAAGCTGTTGATCCTGATTAGACTTGTTCCTCAGACCCTGACTCGTTTTTTCAATTTCTATCTCGTTGTCAGTGATTTGCTGTAGTTCCAGGTTGATGTCGTGAGGTCTGTGGTCGTGGACGCTGTAGAGGATTTTCAGGTCCGGTCTGGCTTGTCTGAGTGTTTTCAGTTTGTTCAGTATTTCTGAGAATAGGTCCTCTACTTCTTTCTGCGATACGTTCCCGGTTTTGTACTGTTGGTCGATGTTAGGTAGTATGATGTATTCTGTCTCTGGTTCCAGGAACTCTTCGATTCTGTTGGTTATGTGGTAGTGTTGGAATGCTGTGAATGCTCTGCCAATCTCTACTCTGTGCAGGAGTTCTTCGTTTCCTGCAGATGAAAGGGCGTATGTTGATGATTGGTTTCCTGAGTCTATCCATACTGCTTTCTTGGTTGTGTTGGTCATGTGTTCGCCGAGTATCAGCTGGAATATCGGTACGTCTTCCTGTATTTCTACCTTGTTTATACCTGTTTCTGGTTCCGGTATTTTACGGGTTGCTGAACGGTTGGATGGTTTTCTCTGTTGATATCTGTTGTTCATGGAAAAAGTGTCTCCCCTCCCCTTAGAGGTGGCTATGAGAAAAGTTTAGATGGGGAATTAGTATCTTCCCCTGGTTGGACTGTTGGGTGGCTGCCCAGGCCTCTGGGATGTAAGTTTGAATGTTCATTGTTCCCCATTTAAACCAGCCCGGAGGCTTCCGCAATTCCGGGAAAATACACTATACCGAACTTTTCCTATCAGTTGAACTCATTTAAATCTAGCCCCAGAAGGTTTTCTTACCCGAAGGGGGTGTAGCTCAATCTGGGAGAGCGTCCGCCTCCAGAATCTTTTACTGGAGGGATGAGAGCCATTTCGTAAGAACTGGTTCGATGATTAAAAGTCGAAGCTGTTACAGACAGTTTCCTACTTCCTAGAAAATCCGTTGAGGATTTTCGTTTGGAGATAGCGGAAGGTTGCATGTTCAAATCATGCCGCCCCCAACTTTTCACAGATTAATCTTCGGGAAGGTTTTTTCTTTCTACTTTGTATATTTCGGTTTATGAGGAAAGTTTCCAGAGATGAGATGAGGGATCTTGACCGTTTGACTGTTGAGGAGTATGGTGTTTCTGAGGAGGTGTTGATGGAGAACGCTGGTCTCCACGTCGCGGATCTTGTCCGGCAGGAGTTTTCACGTGAGGTCAAGATCGCTGTGATCTGTGGCCGCGGGAATAACGGTGGTGACGGTTTTGTGGCTGCCAGACGCCTCCTGGGCTGGGGTTACAACATAGAGATATACACACCCTTCGAGGATGAGGAACTCGGTGACCTTGCCCTGAAGAAGCTGGAGACTGTCCGGAAGGTTGACTCAGATGCTGAGATGAGGGACTTCCCGACCGCGAATATCTACATTGATGCACTGATAGGATACGGACTGGATGGGGCGCCACAGGGAAATGTTGCGGACGCCGTTGAGACGCTTGAGGAATGGTCAGCTGAGACCATCTCGGTAGACGTCCCTACAGGTGTCGACGCGGATACAGGTGAAGGATACACTCCGCACGTGAGCCCTGAGTACACTGTGACTTTTGGACTGCCGAAGGAAGGTTTGAGAGAGGGGAACGCAGGTAAGATCTACGTGGCTGACATAGGTATACCTGTCGATGCCACAGAGGAGATCGGAGTCAACACGAGAAATCTTTTCACCGGAGAATCCATGATTGAACTGGAGAGTGTAAAATAAGATGAAAACTATACTGATAGATATCGACTCACTGAGATTTGACCAGTTAGGAGCCTATGGTCAGGATCAGGAGATTACACCAACTCTAGATGATTTTGCAGATGATTCAACAGTTTTCACGAACGCTTACGTGGCTGGAAGTCCAAGTATGCCGTCTCGTGCATCGCTCCTCTACGGCCGTTTCCCTATCCACCATCACGTAGAGACTCACGGCACTATGGGCCAGACGATTAACCATCCGTACAGCTGGAGTTTCAGCGTCAAGAAGGACTGGGAAGGGGATCTCAGGGACTGGTGGAGCCTTCCTGAAGCCCTTTTCAGGAATGGTGTCAAAACCTGTGCTGTTTCCTCGGCTTCAAGGTATCCTGCGCCGTGGATGTTCAACTTCTGGAGCGAGTATCATCAACCCGAGGAGCCTGACGAGGAAATGAGTACCTTTGCCTCTGTAGAAGCTGAAGAGGTCGTGGACATCGGCCTTGATTTTCTGAAGGATGCAGAGGAGGAGTTTTTCCTTTACCTCCAGTTCTGGGATCCTCACATGCCTATGCAGAGACCTGGAGAAGAGGTAGAAAAATTTGAGGACTTGGAGATTCCTGAGTATCCGACTGAAGAGCAGATAAAAGACCATCAGGACTGGGGAACCAAGAACTCGGCTTCGGAAAAAGAAGTTGAAAGCAGGGAAGATCTTAGAGAGCTTTACGCAGCTTACCGCGCAGAAGTAAACTACGTTGATCAGCAGATCGGCAGGATAATTGACGACCTGAAAGATCAAGGTATCTACGAGGAATCTCTGATTATCTTGACTGCTGACCACGGTGAAGAGTTCGGCGAGCACGGCGTCTACCAGGAGCACTGGAGCACCAACGAGAATACACAGAAAGTACCTCTTTTGGTGAAGACTCCAAACGAACCTGAAAATGCTGAGGTAGGTGAACTGGTAGGAAACGTGGATATACCGGCAACCGTTCTTGACTACATGGACCTAGACGAACCAGAAAAATGGCAGGGAAGATCCCTGAAACCTTTAATCAAGGATGAAAGCTTTGACTGGCGTGAGTTTATGGTCATGGATCATGGACTGCATACAGCCCAGAGATGTATACGCGACGGCAAATGGAAGATGATACAGACACTGCATCCGGGCGACTGGGACAGGAAAATCCAGGAGATGCAGTTATTCAACGTTGAGAAGGATCCTTTCGAGCAGGAGAATCTGGCGCTGGAGAAACCGAAGCTTGTGGAGAAACTTAAGCAGAAGATGGATCTATGGGTGGAGCAACGCCAGTACAATGCTGATCCACTGAAAAAAGTCGGTGAACGAGGTCCAGCAGGTTTCAGGTATCTTAACGACCCTTTTGAGGATTAAAGCTGTATTTTGGATATTTTGGATATAGAGGACTCTGGCTCTGAATTTTTCCCAGAGTTCAGAAAGTTTTTTCTTTCAGTTGCAGATGTAGTCCGTCCCGGAGTCCGTGACAGGATACTGCTGCATGAACAGCTGCATTGACCCCTCCATGTCCGAGACAGAGTTTATTTCGATTCCCCTCATTTGGTTTTCCCCCACGAACCATACCTTTCCCGCGACCAAATTTAAAAAGTTTGGTGTCAACAATCACATGGCTGAGCACTTGTCTGAGAACCCCTACAGCTGATATTGAAGGTTTAACAGGTTCTCAGGGTTCTCTGTGTGGGAGCAACAATTTATATTCAGCAAGGCAGTAATTTTGAGTTGAAGGGTCTATGAAGTCTGCTCCATTCCAGATACAGCTGAAGGCGAAATCCGGTGGCGAGAAGGAAGTTTATACCTTCAGATCAGCGCACGGAGTGGAGGACTCTGAGACCATAAAACCTGAGGAAGTTCTTCTGCTTCAGGGCGTGGATGTTGAAAATACTTCAGCGGTTCTGTGCGTGGACTCGCGCATAGGCGTACCTGGATGCGTGATCGGTGACAGGGTTACAGCCGGTAGGGTTCTTATGACGGATTCAGATGCACGTGCCAGTCTTTTATCCGAGTTAAACAGGAAAAAGAATACTATCGCAAGCGCAGAGGTCATGCTTACCTCGGATATACGGGAGGACTGCCTCAGAAAGTTTGACGTCGCGACTTACATACCTAAGAACTCTGATCCTGCGCACGTGGTCAGGCAGAAAATCTTCGAGGTAGCTGGCAACATGCGTGAGAACTCCACTCTTTACTTCTCCGCGGAGAAGTTGACTGCCGAGAAGTACAGGGATTTCCTGGAGAGGTTTGGCGAAGTCTCTGAGAAAGTTAAGGGCAACTGCAAGTTACTGGAGGTCAGGGATCCGACACAGCCAAGGAACGAAGGTTTCATGCAGTACAGGAAGATAGAACACTCGATTAAGGGGGCTGACTGTAAGTTCAAACTTATCGAAGGATTCTCAACTGGTGAGGAAAGGAGTGCTGTGGAGATGCTTACACGTGAACTGGAACCAGAGAAGGGTGAGAAAGTTCTTGACTTCTCAAGCAGCTTTGGAGGCGTAGGAATTTTTCTTTCAAAATTGGAGGAAGTTGAACCAGTCTTTGTGACCAGAAACACATACTTGAGAGATTTAACGAAGGAAAACTGCAATTTGAACAGTCTAGAGAATTTTAAATCGTTAACAGAGGACGGTGTTGAAGGCTTTAATTCTTCAGAGTTTGATAAAGTTGCCTATCGCATCAATCCTTCGTTTCACGAGGATGTAGTTGAACAGGATCTGCGTGAGATCCGCAGGGTTTTGAAACCGGGCGGGGAAGTTTTCGTCTGCCATGACAGAGGATTTGAAGCCCGTAAGTTGATGGAAAGGCTCTATGAAGATGTTGAGTTATCGCGGCGTGAGGTAGATCAGCAGGTACTGGTCTCTGTAAAATAGAACTTCAGGTCCTGGATGCAGGAAATTTCTGAGTTAATGCTCTGGAAATATTTATTAAAGATGTTAAAGAATCATTGTATATGGCCGATAACGATACGGATTTTGACGATATTCTGGAAGGGACTGTTGACGAAGTAACTGACGCAATTGATGAACTGGATGATGTAGACTTCGATGGACTGCTTGAAGCAGAGAAGAACGGAAAAGACAGGAAAACCGTTAAGGAGCACATCGAATCGCTCATGGATGATGAGGAAGAGAACCCTATCGAAGAAGCTGATGAGTCCGCTGAAGAGGTCGTAGAGGAGATTGAAGAGGAAACTGAAGGAGGATTCCTTGGTTCCTTCTCAAAGACTTCTGTACTAGGCGGAGGGCTTATCTTGGGAATCATCCTGGGCTTCGCTGTAGCATCGTTCTCTGGACCTGGAGGAGCAAATCCCAGTACGGTACAGGAGAACGTCAGAACTATTGCAGCACCAGGAGACTTCAACGGAACGGTTGAAGTGACAGATCCAGTCAGAAGGAACTCAATGTACTATATGAACGTCACAATGTCTCAGGATACTGTTAACGGCACAGCTGAGCAGACTCAGGGAGTTTACGTAACCCTTGATGGTCAGAAGCTGTTCGTTGAACAGGTGCAGCTTGGACGGACTCTAAGTCCGGTAGACATCCCAAGCACGCTTGATCGAATAGAGGCACAGCAGAATCAAGAGACACAGCAGCCTGAGGCTAACGTCACACAGTAAAAAAGTCCCTTCAGACTTGGAAAGAACCTACATATTTTCTCTATTTTTTCTTTACGAAAAACTCTAAAGCCTTAGCTCCAGAAAACCTGTACATGACAGATGTAATCGTGATAGGTGGCGGAGTGGCAGGACTCCAGGCAGGAGTCTTCACAGCAAAAGCAGGAGAAGAAACACTTGTACTAGACTCAGGAGAATCACTGGTGCTCAACACTTCAAACATCCAGAACCTGATCACACAGGAATCAATAGCAGGACAGGAAGTCCTGAAGAGAGGCAAGGAAAAACTAGAAGACTTCGGAGGAGAATTTGGAGAAGAAGAGGTAAAAACTCTTGAAAGAACAGAGCAAGGCCTCAGAGTGGAAACCACTGAAGACCAATACCAACCTGATTACGTTGTTATCGCCTCGGCAGGGAATCATGACTACATAGAACTTGATCTGGACTACGAGGACGGTGTAGAAGGCCCTTATATGATGGATGAACACATCGTAACAGATGACTCAAACCGAGCAGCTGAAGGTGTATATGCAGCGGGTCTTGCTAACTCCTGGGAGTATCAGACATCGACAGCTATTGGAGACGGAGCAAAAGCTGCTGTCAACCTTCTAAGTGACCTGAAAGGGGAGCCCTACACTGACCACGACACATAGAAAACTTTCCTGGTTCCTTCATTTTCCAGTGATGGTGGTATGAAGTACGATGCGGTAATATTCGATTTTGATGGTGTACTGATGGATTCCGGCTTCGACGGTTTCCAGTGGGCTCTTGAGGAACGTCATAAGGTAATAGAAGAGAATGGATGGGATCTGAACCTGGATAAACTTGAACGGGGAATTTTCCAGCCGGATCACTCCGAGAACATTAAAGAGATTCTGAATGAGGAGAATCTCTCCTGGCGGCAGTTGAAACAGATGGAGAAAGCCGTAGCTGAAAGAAAAGTTGAGATGGCTAGCACCGGTGAAATAGAAATTTTTGAAGATGCTGAAGAAATTTTGAACGCTCTTGACTGTCCTAAAGCCATCGTCAGCAACGCATACAACGACTATCTGCAGAAACTTCTTGAGGAACTTGATATAGAAAACTACATAGATTTCTGGATTGCTCCAAGAATCGAAGACATCAGGAATTACCGTGAAAAGATGAAACCTGAGCCAGAGATGGTTGAAGAAGCTCTAGAACAACTTGAGGCTCAGAACGCTGTAATGATAGGAGATCAAGTTAGTGACATACTTGCAGCCCGCAATGCAGGCATAGACTCAATATACATAAACAGAAGCGGAGATACAGAAGCTAAAGCCGATTACTCGGTGAAAAATTTGACAGAGGCACTTCAGATAATACAGGGCTAGCCGTCAATTAATTCCTTGATCTGCTTGGCAGCCTCTACCAGTCTCGGTCCAGGCCGATTCAGAAGTGAGTCATCGATCCTGTAGACGTCTCCATTCTCTACTGCTGTGAGATCCTGCCACTCCTCACGTTCACTGATAATCTTCTTTGGCTGAAGATTTTCACCAGCACCGCAGATGTTGAATATGATGTACTCTGGATCAAACTCTTTCAGGTTTTCCAGAGGGAATTTCCGGCTTCTACCGCCGTCTATAAAGTATCGGCCACCGATTTTCTGGATTATATCTGGTATCCAGTTACCGGAAACCATGGGAGGATCCATCCATTCCTCACAGTAAATCCTCGGGGCATCCTGCAGTTCTATTTTCCGGAAG
>JBEQAY010000024.1:0-9959 GCA_041640075.1 Candidatus Nanohaloarchaea archaeon
TCATCGGTTTCCGACGGGTTGCAGATGTAGTAAGCCGGGTTTTCAGGTATGCTTGGATCCTCAAAGATCTTGTCGAAATGCTCGTTCCAGTCCTCAGGCAGGACCAGGGTGTGGTGGTCAAGATTGTCGAGTTCTCGGTCGACTCCTAGGTACATGAGGAATGCGCTCGGTGCGTAGGTCTTCGAGTTCCAGTAACTTTCGTCGTATGTAGTATATTTTTCAGGTAGAAGCTCTGTCTCGGTGAATGCATAGTCCGCGTTTGAAACCACGGCGTCGGCCTTGATTTTTCTATTTTCGGTCTCCACAAAGTTTTTCCCGCCTTCCCTGTCAATTCTCAGTACTTCTTCGCCTGTGGAGAATTCTGCTCCTCTCTCCTCTGCCAGCTGTTTCATACCTTCTACAACCGAGTAAGTTCCTCCTTCCGGGTAGTATACTCCCATATTGAAGTCGACGTGACTCATCAGGTTGTAGAGCGCCGGCGTGTTTTTCGGTGAGCCGCCGAGGAAGACCAGTGTGTACTGCATCACCTGCTGGAGCTTGGGACTGTCGAAGTACTCTTCTACGTGGTCCTGCATCTTCTTGATCAGGGAGATTCCGTGAGCGTTTTTCAGCACGTCAAGTGAGATGTAGTCCCGGAAATTGTTCCTGTCCTTCAGCACAAACTCGTTCATCCCGATATCGTACGTCTCTTCTGACTTCTCAAGGTAATCCATGAACGCGTCTCCGGCACCTTTCTCATAGGTTTCGAACAGGTCAGCTGCTTCCTCAGGGTCGGCCGGTACGTCCATGAGGTCGCCGTCCTTGAAGAAGATACGATAGTTGGGATCAAGCCGTGTCAAAGAGTAGTACTCCTCCGGCTCCCGGTCAAACTGGTCGAAGAATCTCTCGAAGATATCCGGCATCAGGTACCATGAAGGCCCCATATCGAACCTGAAGCCGTCCTCCTCCAGTACGGATGCACGGCCGCCGACAGACTCGTTTTTCTCGACGACCTCAACATTGAAACCATCATCAGCTAGAAATGCTGCTGCGGAGAGTCCCCCGAATCCTGCGCCCACAATTACGACTTTCCTGTCAGAATAATTCATATGTAAAACTTGGTAGGCCAATTTTAAGGAGTTATTTACATCTGGCGTGAGAAAAACCTGATCAGGGCAGAGGCAGAAAACCTATGGAAAAACTTCGAAAGCAGATCCTGATCACTGCATCTTTCTCACTGGCTGTCGTAACCGGTCTTGTAGTCCTTTCAGATCCCGGAAAATTTTTTCATGTGCTGGAAAACGCTGATAAAGGATTTCTGGCACTGGCCCTGGTTGTTGCAAATCTCCCGCTGCTCATCTATGCCTTTACATGGCAGAGGATGCTTGAAGCCGTTGACATAGAATTGAGATATCTTGAAGCTTTCAGAATCCTCCTTGCAAACACTTTCATCAACAATGTGACACCTTTCGGCAACATAGGTGGTGAAGCCGCCGCCACGTATATTATCTCAAGTATATCGGGTCAGCGCCCCGGAAAGATCTTCTCGGCAGTTTTCTCCTCCAGTTTGATAAATTTTTCACCTCTCTTCAGCCTTCTGGTGGCCGGGCTGGCAGTTAACAGCTACATAGGTTATCTTGCCGGTTTTCTGGTGCTGGTGATTTTTCTGCTGTTTTTCCTGTATCTTGGTCTTTCCTCCCAGTTTTTCTCCAGCCTGAGGGTTTACAGGAGGCTTCCGGAACGTGTAACGGAGTTTCTGGAGGATTTCAGGGCTTCCATGATCTACCTGGGTTCTTCGAGGTTGACTGTACTGGTGTTGCTGGTTTTCAGTCATGTGGCCGCATTTCTGGATTTAACAGGTATTATCCTGGTTGGTATGGCTTTCGGCGTCGACCTTTTGCATCCTCTGATCCTTCTGGTGGTTCCACTAGGCCGTCTATCGAATTATTTTCCTACTCCAGGCGGCACAGGTGCTTACGAGGCTGGTTTTACAGGTTTGCTGGTGTTCTTCTTCGGTGTTTCTGCGGCGGAGGCAGTTTCTGTTGCAGTAGCTTACAGGTTCCTGACCTACTACGTGGGACTGCTGGCAGGCTACTTCTCAGCGGTTTCACTTGGTTTTAACCCGGAAATTCTACAGAAGAAATAAACGAGACTTTGCACGAGGGAAAGGCATGAAATAGTTTCAGGTACAATTTTTCTGCAGAGGGAGTATGGATCAGGAACTGAAGGAGATTTTCAGCGACTCAAGCACCTCCTACTACTACAGCAGCCTGTTTTTCCCCGAGGACGTTAAAGAAGATGTTTTCAAGTTCTACGCATACGTCAGGACAGCTGATGATTTCGTGGATGATCGGCCGCAGGAACCTGAGAAACTGCGGAACTTCCGGGAAAAAACTTTTGACAACTGGAGCTCCGGAGAATCCGGTGACAAGGTTGTGGATTACTTTCTACAGGTCGCCCGTGAAAACAACTTCGAGAAAGACTGGGTCGAAGCATTTCTTGATTCAATGGCCATGGACCTGGAGAAGCAGGAGTACGATACCATGGATGAGACACTGAAGTATATCCATGGCTCTGCAGAGGTCATCGGTTTGATGATGGCAAACATACTTGAGTTGCCTGAGGAGTCTCATGAAAGCGCTGCGATGCTTGGACGAGCGATGCAGTACTGTAACTTCCTGAGAGATGTTGAGGAGGACTACGAGCTTGGTCGCAGATATCTTCCAGAAGATGAGATGGAAAAATACAACCTGGATACTCTTGAACCAGGGAAGGTTGACGGGAAAAAATTCAAGGTCTTTATGCAGGAACAGATCGATCAGTACTTCAAGTGGCAGCAGCAGGCGGAGAAAGGCTTCAAGTACATCCCTTACCGCGAGCGTGTACCTGTTATTCTTTCCTCCCGACTTTACAAATGGACTGCAAGGCAGATCTACAGTGATCCTTCAGTGGTGTACAGGAGACAGGTTCGTCCCTCCAGGACACGCATAGGAATAGAGCTTGGTAAATCCTTTGCCGGCAGGAAGTGACAGCTTTATACCTGATAGAAACACATTTCTAGGTATGGCTTTTTCCAGACTGGTATACGAGGCAGAGGCAGGAGGAATCGAAAGAATAGGTCAAGGCAACAAACTGCCTTTCAACTCAGATCTGAAGGTCACAGACATCAAAGTAGGAGACGACGGTGAATGGGTAGTCGTAAGCTACGAGAACACCGCAAACAACTCCGAAGACAGCCTTATGATTCCAAAAGAACGTGTAGTACGACTGGGTGGACCTGACGAGATCTCTTGAAGAAAAGTAGTTTATTACTCCATACTGGTTATTTTCTCGAACGGAAGCTCCACTGTTTCACCAGCCACATCAAACCTGAAAGTGCCGTCTATAGTTACTTCTCTTTCTCCTTCCTCGAACTTCCTGATAACTTCCTCAACGTTGGAAATACCTGCAAAGTCCACAGAGTATTCTGTAGCCACCATTTCTGATTCGCCCGCCTCCAAGTTGCTTGAACCGGGCTTGACATCAGCTTTGATGGTATCACCGTCAGCTTTAACCTGGTAGACTATGTTCTCCAGCTCTGCTTCGACGACGTTGGGATTTCTTACTTCTGCATCCAGCACCAGTGAAAAACCGGTGTCGTGAATGTTCTTATTCCTGAACTCCATGTTCTCTACTACAGGGCTTCTTACCTCGAGATCTCCGGAGAACATCCCTGTAGCTGTCTGCTGTGATGGCATAAGTGCTGCAGATGACCCAAAGAACCCTATTGTAAGTGCAAGAGCCATGATAGCTACTCCAAGCTCCCTTGAAGCCAGTGAGTCCTCATGCTTGTCTATTATTTCTCTCCTTACGGATTCAAGTTTTTCATCTTCTACAGACATCATGTTGGAGGACACCTTGAAAGACCTGCCCTAAATCCTCTTTATGAACAGGTCCTGTTTTGGGTTTTGCTTCTCCGCGTTATTATACTTTTCCTTAACTTATAGAGTTGGATGTCGGGGATAGGGAAAGAAAAAAGTGGAAATGGTTTTTTACTTGAGTCCTCCTGCCAGGATTGATGCCGCTACTATCAGGGCTGAGGAGATGACGATGTAGTCACCGGATGGCGAGATCTCTGCCAGGCCTGCTCCTGTCTGCACCACGAATACCGTGATGAAGAAGGATACGATTCCCAGCAGAATAAGGACGATAAACGCCACAGTGTTCTCTACAAGGTCAGAAAGTGCTTCTGCTACTTTCATTCTCTATTCACCAGGTAAATTTTGCTGATCCAAGGTTATATCCTTTTTCATTTTAAAAACAGTCAGGGCACAGTGGTTAATACATGATTGAACAGGTTATCAGCGGCACTTCACCAGGTTTCAGGTTGGCAAGGTTCCTGATTGTTGTGGGTGTGGGCATGTTTCTCACCAGACTGGTTGTCATGCCTTTAACACGGAAAATGGTAGCAAGAAAAGTTAAAACAGTTACAACGCAGGCTTCAGTAGAAAATATAACCGGTATAGCCTCTGGTATACTTTTCCTGTCGCTGGCACTTCAGATAGCTGGTTACGGCGGGCTTGTAACTGTCCTAGGTACGATAACTGCGGCACTTACAGTTGCAATAGGTTTTGGCATGAGGGAAGAAGTAGGAAGCCTTGTCTCCGGACTTTTCATCCAGGTCAACCACCCCTACCTCAAAGGCGACTACGTGGAGATAGGGGAGACACGAGGAAGAGTTGACGAAATCAGGCTCAGAAGCACTGTTCTGAAAAACGTTGAAAGTGATAAAGTGGTCGTTCCAAACCGTGTAATGACCTCAGACGCGCTCAAAAACTATTCAAAAGGTAGAAAGACCAGAGCATCCGTAGAGATAAAGACCTCTGTTGAGAACTCAAAGACTGTTCGGGAAGCGCTCGAATCAGCAGCTCAGGAAACTGAAAAGGTACTGGAGAAACCTAAACCAGAGACCTCCATCGAGAAAATCGACGAAGGATCATCCGTCATCCAGTTGAAATGCTTTGTAGGGAGTTCAAAAGATGTCGATGCCGTGAGATCGGAGATACTTGAGAAGTTCTCCGGCAAGAGCAAAATCAAGAAGATTTACTCCAAGAATGAGGAGTAAACAGGTTTTTTAACCTCCTAGAATAGACAGTTTTCGAGTGACTAGAAAGTATGGAGTTTGACAGAGAACTTTACCCAGAGGAGATGAGGGACCGTCTGGAAAAAGCCGTCAGGAATTCTGCGGAAAACTATCTTGAGAGAAAGGTTAAAGAGGAAAGTTTTGAATGCAGTGAATGTGGAAAAAAGGACTTTAAACCTGTAGTTAAGAAGAACGAGGGCAATTACAAAGAGGAAGTAATATGCAATAGCTGTGGTAACGAAAGAGAGATAAATGTAGAAATAGGAGACTTCAAGAGCTCAATACATTTCTGAGGAAAATAGACTTCTAGGCGAACTGAAAGCTCAGACAGGATGTTGTTGTTACTTTAAAACAAAAACATATATAATGTTTTCACCAAACAGTAACACTATGAAGAGTGGAAACTCTGCAATCGAGATGGAAGAAGTACTGGTTATCCTGCTAGTTCTCACTCTAGGATATCTAGGCGGAGTTCTAAGTACATATCAATTATCTGATCTTAGCGAAAAAACAGTCTACAATCCTAGCTATAACCTTAGCTGTCCTGAGCCTGTAAGAAATGTTCAAATGACTTCAACAAATCAGGAATCACCTGAAACCAACAGTTATATTCAGGCAGCATACACAAGTGTTGATTTCGACAAAAATCAACAGGAAGTTGGAATTAGTGTCTCGGATGTCGCTAGACCAGAGGGAAAGTCTATGAGGCCTACAATCTTCTCAGGGAACACAGTTCTTATGGAAGAATATCAGGGTGAAGAGATATCTGAGGGAGAAATACTTAGATACTCCACAGACTCAGGTTATGTAATACATAGAGTTCAGGCCAACTATCTGGATACTGGAGATTACCTTCTTATGAGAGGAGATAACAACGAACACTCTTCCAGGATAGAACAGTCCCAGATTACTCATAAAGTGGTTGGAGTGCTTTATACCCCTGAACAGGAGAGCAAATCCTCCTTCAAAGACTAGATCAATTTAAAACACTGAGAGAGACCTGATCGCTTTTTTCTATATTATTTCTTTCCGTAAAATTCTGATGTGTCTCTATAACATATTTTGCCGGTCCTTCGCTACTGTAAATTCTCAATTCTTCATCAGAAACATTTGGCTGCGGATCAGCCTGTTTTATAGTTCGAACTGTCATTTCAGCAGTCACAAAAATCATATCAAGAGGTATGTAGGTGTTCTTCATCCAGAAACTTCTCTCCTCGGCACTCTCATACACAAAGAGCATTCCAGTACCGTTTTTAAGCGACTTTCTGTGCATCAGACCTTCCTCTTTTTCCTCCTCTGTAACGGCAGTTTCAAGCCGGAGCTCTGCAAGAGAATTATTTCCATCAGTGAAAATTGCTGTTATAGTGGCGTTCCTCGCTTCCTGGTAATCCATCTCGGCTATCGGTCCGTTCTCTTGAGTATCTTCTCTCATCTCGCCCGATACCAGCACCACTGTAACCAGAATACCGAATATCATGAAAACCGATGCGGCTTTCTTTTTCTGGTCCTCCATACTTCCTTATTAAACCCTGTTTCTTTTGAAGTATTCTGTAAAAACCGGAGTGTTAAATCACTTGAGCACCACTAAGCCATTAGATGATGAAATTACGGGGGCGTGTATAAACCGTGACAGACTTCGTAGACAGATTTTCCAAAGAAATAAACAGTAACAGGAACCAGATAAAGCAGGATATAGACTCTGATCTAGACATCGAGCTACTTAACCGTATGAAAGAAATTTTCAGCCAGAAATACACCCCAAAGGAAATTGAGGAGAAAAAAGAGGATTTCCAGGTAATCGCAACTGATGCAGGCAGGAACGACATAGAGTTAAAGAATAATTCAAGGATTTACATTCTTCAGGCCGCTGGAGTGGACAGTAAAGGAAGTATAAGCCGGGAGATAGATGTCGGTTCGCTGAAAAGCTTCAAACAGCAGGATTACGAGAGCTTCCTGCAGAGAGGCTCTGAAGTAGTGGAGATCCAGTCAGTACTTGAGGCACTGGAAAATGTTGGAGGAGACGAAAAAGTGTATGTGCTTATAGATGGCACTCTTCTTACACGGCTTCTAGTGACCCCTGAACCGCTTGATCTTTCGCGTGGACGTTTGAAGCGGATAGAGCTTATGGAGCAGTTCCAGAAACTTGTCGAAGAAGCCCAGGAAAACGAGAACCTGGTTCTGGCCGGAGTTTCCAAGGACTCCAATTCAAGCCTACTTTACAGGAAACTTCTCGGCGACATGATAGAATCCGAGGTAGATGACCTGGAAGTCGAAGAACTAGAGGAAGTCGGCGAGGAGGACAGAAAATTCCTGAGGGAAAACTTCCACAGGATCAGATACAGTCCTGAAGAAGTCCGGCAGAACCTGGAAAACCTTGAACAGGCAGGAGCCGACGCAGAAAGCATCAACCGTATAAGATCGCTTGTAGAGCAGTACAGAACCCGCTTCTCGGATACCGAGGTAATTGAGGAGATGACTGATGAACCTGGTTTCACAGAGCCTCTGCGGATCGGAAGGATCAAACCGGATTTCTTCTCCCGCATGGAAGAGTTTGAAGATAAAGGGAAAAATTTTGTGGAAGAAGAGTTGAAGAAGGATTTCCAGGACGAAAAAAACGAGATGAGTACAGAGAAAATCTGTGAGGTACTTGAGAACGTCCTGAAATCACCAGGAGTAGCAAGTTTTTACTGGAAGCCTTCAAGGCATGACTCTCCTCTGAGGATTGATTTACTGAACCATGACATGGATGAAACCGATCTTATGTCCTGTGAAGATCAGAAGTTTATCGAGGCCGAGGGGAAGGTGAAGGATATTTTAGAGTTGCTTGAGACAGGTTATGCAGGAGAGGGAATGCACAACGTCTGGATAAGCCAGGCGGATAACTCGGCTTCGCTGAAGAACAGGGACGTCGAGAATATTTACAAACCGGTTCTGGAAAAGAACCTGGGAATAAACCTCCGGAACTACATGAGGAGACGAGATAAACGTGTCTAAAGAAGATATAATCGGACGAGTAGTTGGGGAAACAAGTTCAACCCGGTTCAAATTCGCTGTGAAAGAAGGGAAAGAACCTGCAGTGTTTGAATACATCAAAATAGGTATAAAAGACCGTGTAGACGGAAAAGAAGAGATAAAAAATGTTTTAGCACAGGTAACAGACGTCAGCCGGCGCAACCCGGCGATGGAGGGTTCCACACCGATCGAGGCAGTTGAAACCATGACAGAGCAGGGAGTGGACAACACCCGTACCGTGGCCACAGCCCAGGTTATCGGATACCTCGGAAGCACCGGTGTGACAAAACCGCGGTACGCGGCAAGGCCTGGTACAGAGGTCAAAAAGGCACCTGACAGCTTTCTTGAAAACTTCGTCAGCGTGGACAACGGGCTTGAGATCGGTCAGATGATGACACGTGAATCAGTCACCGCTGAACTCGACATGGAGGGATTGAACCGGCACCTGGCTATACTTGCAGCTACCGGAGCAGGTAAAAGCCATACAACCGGCGTCATAATCGAGGAGATGCTGGAGAAAGGTGCTTCCATGATAGCAGTGGACCCTCACGGAGACTACGTGAAGATGGGGAACCCCAGCTCTGACTACGAGCATACTGACAGGATCAGAGTGTTCAAGGCCCGCAACCCGGGCGACGACGAGTACCAGATAAAGGTCAAGACCTCAAAGCTCGGCTGGCGTAAGCTTTCAGACCTCGCCGGGATACAGGAGGACTGGACGAACCAGAGAAAGATTATGCGGCAGGCAGTAAACCATATCAAAGAGGAAAAAGGCGAAAACTACAGCTACAGCCTGGAAGAAATAATAGATACACTGGAAAAGATACAGGACGACCTTATAGTTCTTGACGATGAGGAGAACAAGACCGAGACTGTGGAAAACGCGGAAAAAGTCCAGTTCAAGATGGAGCGACTGGAGAGATACGGTATATTTGGTACTTCCGAGTTGAATTTCTCCGAGCTGGTGCAGCCGCAGCAGTTAACAGTTCTGGATCTCTCCGGAGTACCTTTCAAGGCTCAGGATCTGATAGCGGACCTTATACTTGAAAGGGTCTACGAGGCCCGTGTAAGGCATTCGCTGGGTGAGGAAGGTGAGACCTACGAATACCCTGTATTCGGTATAGTGGAAGAGGCTCACCGTCTCTGTCCTGCAGGATCCAGCACAGGCTCAAAGCCCAGATCAAAGGGGAGACTGGCAGAGATCGCAGCTGAGGGTAGGAAGTTCGGAACTTTCCTGACATTGATCACTCAGAGACCGTCAAAGATAGATGAAGACACTCTAAGCCAGTGCAACTCGATGATAGTGCAGAGGATAGTCAACGAAAGGGATCAGCAGAGTATCAAGGCAGCTTCAGAGTCCATGGCAGGAGAAATGATATCTGAACTGCCGGGACTGAACGTAGGAGACGCAATAATCACAGGTCCTGCTGTAAAAGTTCCTTCAACTGTCCGTATCCGTGGAAGGAAAACACAGCACGGTGGAGATGACGTTGATATAACTGGAAAGCTTTCGCAGGCGCTTCAGGATGTACGTGACGAGGAGAAAACCTCCGATAAGCTTGGAGAAGAGGACACTCTAAATGTATAAAGTCCTGCATTTCAGTGACAGCCATCTCGGCAGAAAACATCCTTCAAAGATCTCCAAGGAAAGGGTTCAGTCCTCTATCAAAGCCTTCAGGTACTGCATCGATCAGGCTGTAGAAGATGACGTGGATTTCGTGATCCATGCAGGTGACGTTTTCGACACAGTTTATCCATGGCACACAGTGATAGAGTCAGCGAAAAAAGAGCTTGAGAAACTTGAAGAAGCAGGCATACCGATGTACTGCATCCGTGGAAACCATGA
>JBEQAY010000024.1:10059-17673 GCA_041640075.1 Candidatus Nanohaloarchaea archaeon
AACCTGACGCGTTCAGGTTTCAGCCTGGGAAAAGATGCGAGGAGAAAACTTCAGTCAGAGGTTGAAGAAAAGATTTTTTCAGGTGAAAAAGAATGAAGCTCGAGGAACTGCATCTAAGGAACTTCAGAAAGTTCAAGAACGAGAAAGTGAAGTTTGCAGACAACCTGAACCTGATTGAAGGTGAGAACAACGCAGGAAAGTCCTCACTTTTCTACTCCGTCTATTTTGCGCTTACAGGTGATGCATTCAACTTCAGGTCTCCTAAGGAGTACATCAACTTCGATGAGAACGAGATGATGGTTGACCTGGAGTTCTCATCAGGCGGTACCAGGTACTTCATAAGAAGGCATTACAGCCATTCCTCAGGCGGCGAATACATGATAGGCCGGGTTAGAGGAGGTGAGCGAACCATTCTTGAGTCAACGGAAAAAGGATCAAAGGCTGGCGAGGTAAACAAGAAGCTGTACAACGTTACAGGGCTCAACAAGAAAGTGATTGAGCACGTCACCTACGCTGCCCAGCAGAAGTTCATCAACTCCATTGAAGGAGGAAGAAGCCAGAAAGAGGCTATGGACTACATATTCGACTTCAAAACAATTGACGAGCTCTCAGACCAGATAAAAAACGTGATAGATGAGAAAGAAACTGAAGTAGAGAGAAAAGAAGAATACAGGGAGAGAAAAGAGAGGAAGGATGAGGAACTCTCTGATTTCAGGGAAAGAAAAGAAAGACTTGCAGAGAAAAAAGAGGAGATCTCAGAAGATCTGGAAGAACTCCAGGAAGAAGTCGAAGACGAGAAAGAGCAGAAAGAGGATCTTGAAGAAGAATTCAACAAGTTGAAGAAAGCCAGGAAACTTATCCAGAAACTTGAAAAAGCAGAGGAGATGGAGGAGAAAATCCAGGAAGAGGTAGAGGAAATAAACAAGGAAATCGAGGATATAGATCGTAAACCTGAAGAAATAGAAGATGATATCGAAAAGAAGGAAGAAAAGATCGAAGAGATAGAAGAGGAGCTTGAGGAATCCAAAGATCTGAAGGAAAAACTGGGCGAGAAAAGAGAAGGCAAAAAATCCCTAACCGGAAAAACTGAGCAACTTGAAAAGCAGAAAGAGAAACTTGAACAGAAATTAGATGATAAAAAGGATGAAATATCCGAGAAAATGGATGAAGTTAATTCTTCAGGCAAGGAACTGGGTGTAAGCAGTAGAGAGGAAGCTGAAGAGAAAATTGAAGGAAATAAAGAAGAAAGAGAAGAGATCAGCGAGAAACTTGAGGGATTAAAGAAGCAGATCTCCGTGAAGGAGACACGGCTTGAAGGAGTCAAAAAGACTCACGATGAAGGTAAATGCTCCAGGTGCGGTCGAGATGTAGAAAACCCAGACAGATTCCACGAAAAACTACATGAGCTTGAGGAAAATCTAGAAGAGCTCGAGGAAGAACAGAATAAATATGAGGAGAAGCTTGAAGGGAATAGGAAGAAAGAGGAGAAACTAAGATCGGTTGTAGAGAAAATAGAGGAAGTTGAAGATCTGAAAGAGGAGAAAACTGAGTTAGAATCTGATCTGGAAGATCTTGAAGAGCAGATAGAAGATAAAAAATCAGAGATATCCGATAAAAAGGAAGTTATAGATAATCTAACCGATAAGCTAGATGAAAAACCTGTTGAAGAACTCGAAGATAAACGTGAAAATCTTCAGGAAGAGAAAAACGAGCTCAAACACCTACGTGAGAAGATTCTGGAGGAGCAGGAAAGATTTGAGACCAAGAAGGAAAGTCTTGAAGATAAAAAGGAGGAGAAAGAGGAGTTGTTGGAGAAGATCAAGGATCTTGAGGTAGAGGCAGACTCGGCTGAGAAAAGGTACGAAGAAGTTGAGAACCAGAAACAGGAGCTCGCCAGCAAGATAGAGGCTTCGAAGGCAAAGATCGAGGAGAAGACAAATCAGTTGAAGAGTATCGACGAAGATCTTGAGGAGAACCAGGAAAGAATCAAGGAGAAAAAAGACGAGGTGGAAAAACTGGAGGAAAAACTTGAGGAGATACAGGAGACTGAGGAAAAACTCGAGGAGATCAGAGAGGCTCTTGAAGTGTATCAGTCATCGGAGGCAGAGATGAGGGAGATAAACATCCGGAGGCTGGAGAACAAAGTCTTCAACTGGTACCAGGAACTGGCAGCAAAACATGAATTCAAGCACCTGAAAATCGACAGGGAAACATACGAACTTAGAGGCGTTCCACAGAACACGACTCAGGAGCTTTCGATCTCTGACTACCAGGGTGGAGGACAGAGAACCCTGACAGCCCTGGCCTACCAGCTTGCTCTCGCCGAGATGACAGGTTCCAGCGACTTCATGATGATAGATGAACCTACCGATGCTACCGACTCCGAAAACAGGGAAAATCTCCTTGAGATGATCCATAACGCAGTTAAACAATTCTCACAGATCCTGTTGATAACACACCACGGCGTGGGCCGTGAGAAAGCTGAGAACATCATCAGGGTAGAGAAGAAAAATGAAGAAGAAAGTAAGATTACTTATCCGATGGAAAAGTAGCTAAAATAACCTTTAGACTTTACTTCCCAATTCTACCGGTTTTGAAGCTTTGTAAAGTTTCCCTTAATTACTGGATCTTGAGAGGCTCGGATAGATAGTCTTTCAGCGATCCCAGGTGAATCAAAACTGTTCAAGACTTGTGTTAAGAAGGGATGTGATAATAAAACTTTGTTCGCAGTCTGTAATGAATGCAGTAAATCCGGTCTTATTCGTAGAGATAGTTAGGGATCCGAGCAGTCTCTTATGAAGCCGCAGTTGAAGCATTTAAGTTCACATGCCACGAACTCCGTCATGGAGTTGCCGCAGTTCCAGCATTCTGCCATTGGTTTATTCTCCCCTATTTTTCCGTAAGTCTTTGTAGTGGTCAAATGCATCCCGCACGTCTTCAGCGGTGATAGCCGGGAAGTTTTTCTTGATATGGTAGAACTCAGCGTAAGCCGAGTTCCAGATCGGAAACCCTGAGATGCATTCTCTGTCAGGGTTATCTCCTGTTCTTATGACAAAGTCTATATCCTCATTTATCTCAAGATGATTTGAAAAGTTTTCCTCGACGAAATCGCTATCCTCTTCTGCTATCTTTTCACCTGCACGCAGGATATCTTTCTTGCCTGAGTACGAGATAAGCAGGTTTACCGTGGTATCTCCTTCGTCAAATTTTTCCTCGATGTCCTCAAGTTTCTGTTGAAGTACTTCGGGGAGTGCTTCAGGTCTTGTGGAAGCCCAGTTTACTTTGAAATCCCTTTCATCAAAGAACTCGGCCATTCCATCTATATGTTCATCAAGTAGATGGAAAAGTGCTTCAAGTTCTTCATCTGTTCTCTTGAAGTTCTCCTCGGATAGTAGGTAGAAGCTCAAAGAGTCGACCTCATCAGAAAGACCTTCGAGAGAGTCTGTAACCTGTTTTATAGTTTCTTTAGCCTCTTCATAGGCTTCCATCTTATCTATTCCCTGTGAACGGGCGTATCTTCTGTTTCCATCTGGAATTACTCCTATGTGCATTCAGTTTCCGTCCCCGCTTGAGAAGTTATCGCTCTGGAAATTTTTTATACCCCTGCCGGGAAGCATCGCTTTCAACTGTTCACGGCTCAGAAGAGAAGTCGGCTGATCCATATGCACACCTATCTCGCCCTGGAAAAACCTGAGAACAGGTCTCTGCAGCAACTCTGGCATAGAGTAGAAGCTTTCTATAAATCCTCCTAACCTGATCTCGCTCTCAAGTTCATCACGCCAGGCCTCCTCATAGTCTTCCAGTGTGGAAGGTTCTTCAACGTTTATCTCTTCAGCAGCCTTATCAGCAGCCCTCATCCCGTAGAGGATTCCTCCTCCTGTAAACGGTTTGGTCTGGGCAGCTGCATCACCGACAAGGAAAACTCTATCCGCTGTAACTGAGTCTGCAGGTCCTATAGGAATCGCACCGGCACAGATATCTCTTTTGTCATCCACATCAAATTTTTCAGTAATTTTTTCCAGCCATTTCATGGGTTCTTCTCCTCTGGGAACTGCAGCACCGTACTCAACCGAGTCGCCGCGTGGAATACGCCAGCCGAAAAATTTCGGGACCTCAAGCGAGACATCAACGAAATCAGATGAATCCTTTTCATCTGTGAAGCATAGAACACCCTGGTAGAAGTGATCAGGCTCAGGTAGACCTACTTCGTCACGTACCTTTGAAGAGGCACCGTCACAGCCTGCTACCATTTGAGCTTCATACTCATCGCTTTCTGTCTTCACTACTACTTTTTCGTCTTTCTCTGTAACTTCCTCAACTGTTTCTCCAAGTCTTATCTCCGCTCCTGCTTCGCTTGCCTGGTCTGCTTTTGTTTTATCGAATTCTACCCTGTCTATAACATGGGAAACGTGTTCGTCCCTGTAAAAATGGTATTCTCCACCTGAATGGAATTTTGCACCTTTTATACTGTTCTGAAGTATTTTTTCGAACTCTTTCTCCGATAGAAAATCTTTGATATCCGGGGAGACGTGACCAGAACATGCAAGAGGTTCGCCGATTTTTTTACTCCTCTCCAGAATCAATACCTCCCTTCCTTTTTCAGCGAATCCTTTCGCCAGTTGTGAACCCGCAGGCCCTGCTCCTACTACAATCAGATCTTTCACTGGAAAAACCTCTCTTTTTTCTGTAAACCCTGTACGTCAATTAATCTGTTCATCAGTACCATTCTGGCTCCGAGATTTTGATGTCTCCGTGAACAGTTACCTGACAGGACAGCCGGAAAGGTCCTTCAAGCACCTCCTCACCCTGGAAGCGTCTTAAAGTGTTCTCTTCATCTTTTTGCATGTCTGAGACGTTTTCCTGCCCTTCTTCGATCTTTACTCTGCATGTAGTGCAGTTGCAGAATCCTCCGCAGGCGTGCATCCATTCTATACCTGAGTCGAGAAGTGCCTGGAGTATTGACTGGCCTTCCTCTGCCTCTATTTTTTCATCCCTGTCAACCAGTTCTATTTCATGAGTCATACGTACAAGTGATTAGGGAAAAAATAAAAATTGCTTACCGGTTTAACCTGAACCGGCTATCAGCGTTAATAGAAAGAAATGAGGGGTTGATATGTGGCCTTAAGCCCTCTTGCCTTCTGTCTTCCACTTTCTGACGATGTTGGAACCTTTGGAGCTCTTGCTTGTGTCACTTGAACTGCTGTTGTTCACGTGTTCCTCTGCTCTGTGGATCCCTTCCTTCGTCGTAGCGTCAGATTCTTCATCTGAATGGAAAACTTCTCCGCAATAAGGGCATTCTACTGTCTCTTCTGTCATAATGCTACCTCGTGATAGTAAACGATCATTAATTCACAGTGATTTTGAATTTCCTGTAAACAGATGTAAAAAAAGACCACCAACTCTTATAAGGCTAACCTCTTCCTTTAAAAGAAAATCAAAAACAGGATGGAGAGTTGACCTGTCATCCTCAAGACATTACACTACTTCAGACAGGTATCAAACCGTAAAGCAGGGCGACGATGAGTCCTGCCCAGATCAGGAGCGAGAAAGCATTTACAGCTGACTCGGCATCCGGATAGATCTCATCCACAATTGTCGAAACCATCTGACCTCCATCAAGAGGCTTGACCGGAAGCAAGTTGAACATACCTATTAGGACGTTCAGCAAAGCAACTGTCTGAAGCATGGAAAGAGTCCACGAAACCACACTCTCCAGTCCCTCGTAAGCTGGCTTAATTTCTCTGTTGTCCTGTATCATATCGAAAAATGCCGGCATCAAACCGTCGTTGTTCCTCATCAAAATTCCCATATACGCAGAGCCGTTTCTTTCTCCAAGAGTAACGTTGAACTCGCCTTCAGAGGTATTTACCATGACTGTCTGATTAGGCTCGAAGTCTTCAGAGATCTGCTGCAGTTGACCGGTGTAACGTATCCTCTCACCCTCAAGTCCGTAGATAGTTCCGTTGTTCATACCTGCCTGCTGGGCTGAAAGATTGTCCTGTGCCGTGTAAGTGACTCCGACAGGTTGTGCTACGTTGACGAACATCATTAGAGCTACTGCGGCGAAAGCAACTGCTGTTACGTAGTTTGCAAAGCTTCCGGCTGCAAGAACCTTCAGCTGCGACTGCCATGAGCCCTGATGCCATGGACCGCCGGAACGCCCTTCCTCAGACTCCTCCGATTCATCGCTTGAACTATCTTCGTCTTCATCTGATTCTTCAGAGTCATCTTCCTCTTCTTCGGAATCTTCATCATCGCCACCTGGAAGCATGTCTTCCCCTTTAGGCTCTACAAAGGCTCCTGGGATAATCCCCATAACAATCCAGCCGACGCTGTTGATCTCCATGTCCTCTGCTCTTGCGACTATCCCGTGGCTCATCTCATGGACGACCATCAGGACGCCTATACCGATCAACCAGTACTCCACAGGGATGAAAGAGATACCAGACTGCAGAGTGGTTTCAGCTGAGAGACCGGGTGCAATGAGGCTTGGACCTCCTGAGCTACCTCCTGACTGGAACATCATCTGGAAGGAAAGCAGTACGTTCCAGAGGATGAACGGTATGGTCATTAGACCGAACAGGACCCCTGTCCAGCCATAAACATTCCAGAAACGTGGGGCAGCTTTTGCAATCCTGTCTATAAGGTCTATACCTTTTTCAGTCCTTCTGTAGAAAAGTATTGAGTGTCTTTCAACATTTTCACGGTCCCTGTACATCAGGTAACCGAGTAAAGCGGTGAAAACTATTAGAAAAACCAGTCTAGGATTGACGGACTGAAGCGATTGTATCACTGACATACCCAGTTTTTCCACTACGACATTTAATAAATCAGTTGAACCTGAAAGGAAACGAGTAAAAACAGTTACCTGACTTAAACTAGATATGAGCCAACAAGAACAACCCCTATTTTGGAACCGAAAATTTTCAGGCAAAATTTTCTTCGAACAAAATAATGGTGATCAGATATGAGCGATCAACCATTATTTTGGAGTGACCAGTTAGCCTATGCCACCACACAGAAATTTTCCGAAAGAGACGAATATGTCTGTGCCTCAGGAATTAGTCCCTCTGGTTTTGTACATATAGGGAACTTCAGGGAGATAATCACGACAGATTTCGTGGTCAAGTCGCTGAAGTACTACGATGAGGATACGCGTTTCATTTATTCCTGGGATGACTACGACCGGTTCAGGAAGGTTCCAGCGAATGTTCCCGACGAATGGGAGAAGTATATCGGTCTGCCACTCAGCAAGGTTCCTGATCCTGAGGATTGCCATGAAAGCTATGCCAAGCACTTTGAGGATATGCTGGAGGAGGAGCTTGAAGATATGCATATGGATATCGAGTTCATCCGGCAGAGCGAGATGTTCCAGAACTGCGAATACACCGATTTGATCAAGAAAGCCATGAACAACAGGGAGAAGATTAAAGAGATACTGGACCAGTACCGGCAGGAGCCGCTTGAGGAAGACTGGTACCCTCTCAGAGTCTACTGCAAAGAATGTGAGAAAGATTTCACCGAGATCAAGGACTACGACGGTGAGTATACTGTAAAATATTACTGTGAGGAATGTGAAGAAGAATTTGAGATCGACTTCAGTGAATCCGACTC
>JBEQAY010000025.1:0-15677 GCA_041640075.1 Candidatus Nanohaloarchaea archaeon
ATATCCTCGTCGTGTACAGGACGTAGAGGTGTGTGGCAGAAACCTATCAGTGGTTTGGAGTGGTTCCTGTAGTTTATGACCTCTGCGACCCCTCCTGTGGAGACTACCAGTGCGTCGTGTTTCTTCATTGGTAGTTTGGAGAGCATTGCTGCGAGTGTGAATGTTGCGCCTCTGAAGATCTCTCCTATTATCGGTAGTCCACCTAGCTCCACCACTTCGTGTTCTTCAAACTCCGAGTAAGTATCTTCTGGAACGTACTTGTTAGTATATATTGTGATATCGTGCTCGCTGTTTTCCAGCAGCTTGAGCAGTACTTTTTCTCCACCGCCTTTGCAGTGGATCCATGCGTGGTAAATCGCCAGGTCCATTGTAGTAGAAGTTTTGTGCAGTGAAACTTCAAGTTTCCTCCGATTTTCATGTGGATATGTTGTTCTATGCCATGCTGGAGATAACCGAGAAGATGAACTTGAATACACCATGGACGAACCTGCCAAATCCCAGGATGACTGCGGCGACAAGGTTGGCCATCATCCTGTGGCTGTCTTTTTCATCCGGGGACTTGAGTTTGTAGTTCGAGTGGTGGCTCACTATATTACTGTACTGAAGTACAGTATTTTTCAATCCACCGAACACCAGAACTACAGCAGTTATTTGTTTTTTAACAGTAACATCTCCACTTGAAATCAAGGGGTCAGAAACCGTTTTCTCGGAACTGGAAAAAACAAGCCGGCCTCTAAATTTCACCTGCTTTCTGAAAGACGAGGAAAATCTTTTGATCTGATATAGAAGTCCGGAAAGTTTCGCGAAAAGTTCGAAAGACTGAAAGAATCAGTAACTGAAAAACAGAGTTACCAGAAGTAACCAGGTTGATATTGAAAAGAACTCGAGCTAGCTGGTTTATCTGAGGTTGGAGAATTTTGGGAGAAGAGAACTTGTTGTATGTGGTATCTGACCTACCACCCCTTGATTTCGAGTGGAATAGAATCTCTGAAAACGATTTTCTGATTATAACAGAGATATAATTTTATTACAATGTTATAATATAATAACAGTGTTATATCTTTGTTTTTACAGTTAAGCTAAGTTCCATATGAAATGAAGGGGTGGGGGTTAACCCGACCTTGACTTCAGGTGAAAAAGGATTATAAACCTTAGTTTCGAGTAGAAGAATACGGATGAAAACTGATCAAAATTCTGCTGATTTTTCACTTGTTCGAGGTGGGGATTTCTGACTCAGGGAGATCTCAAGTCCATGTTTTCAAACTACCTTGAGCAGGAGTCTGCTTTCAAGAACAAGGACGCACTTACACCTCAGTGGAAACCGGACGATATTCTTCACAGAGATCAGCAGATCAATGATCTTGCATCCATCCTTGCACCGGCACTGAAAGGCAATGATCCGAGCAACGTATTTCTGTACGGCTCGGTTGGTACCGGAAAAAGTTTGATTGTACAGCACGTTACAGAGGAGCTTCAGACAGTAGCAGAAAACGAGGACGTCGACCTCAATATACTGTATATCAACTGCAAGATGAAGAAGGTAGCTGACACAGAGTACCGTTTGCTTGCAAAGCTTGCCGAACAGCTCGGTGAAGACGTACCAAGCACAGGTTTAGCTACAGAGGAGATCTACAACCGTTTCTTCGAGGCACTTCAGGGTATAGACGGTGTAGTAATTATTGCACTGGACGAGATAGACGCTTTAGTGAAGAAAGTCGGTGACGAGTTCCTCTACAATCTTACCAGGATAAATGATGATCTAGATACTACTAAGGTCTCTATCCTTGGTATCTCGAACGATCTCAACTTCACAGAGTACATGGATTCACGTGTAAAGTCCAGTCTCTCTGAAGAGGAGATCATCTTCCCACCTTACAACGCTCTCGAGCTCAGGGAAATCCTGAAAGCAAGGACGGACGAAGCGTTTGTAGAGGGAGCACTCAAAGATGGAGTGATCTCCAAGTGTTCTGCTCTTGCAGCACACGAACACGGGGATGCCAGGAGAGCCCTGGATCTGCTTAGAGTAGCAGGAGAACTGGCTGAGAGAGGAGAACAGGAAAAAATCGGCAAAGAACACGTCGATATGGCCCAGGAGAAGATTGAAAGAGATAGAGTGGTCGAGACAGTCAGGAATCAACCAAAGCAGTCGAAACTGGTACTTTACACCATACTGAATATTATTGAAGACGAGGAGGAAGATGAGATCGCGACAGGAGATGTCTACAGCGAGTACAAGGAGATGTGCTCGGAACTTGATGTCTCAGAACTGACTCAGAGACGTGTTTCAGGTCTTATCTCCGAGCTGGATATGCTTGGTGTCATCAATGCCAAGGTAATAAGCAAAGGCCGTTACGGTCGTACACGTCAGATCAGTGTTGATCTTTCCGAAAATATCAGGAACCAGATCGAGGAACTGGTTGAAGACAAGTTTTACGTATAGTACTTGACCTTGAGGGGGGTCGAAAGTGATTAACAGCAAAAAAGAGATTCAAAGGAAATGGAGGGGTATATCTAGGTGAATGAAGAAGCAGTTAAACAGCTAACTAAGCAAGGATGCATGGTAGGCAAGGAAGCGGCAGAGGTACTTACAGAGGAAGACGTTGAAAGGATCACCGGGCTTGAAGCCACTCCGATGATTGTTTCAGGCGACATGATTACTTCTCTCAGGGAGAGGATGTCCCAGAAAGTTGTTGTAGGTTCTCAGGGAGGAACTGTAAAAGAGGAAATAGAGACAGAGGTAGAAGGAGAGGCATCAGTCGACAGAGTAGAGAAATCTCAGAACTCAGAATCAAAAGAAACTGTACAGCAGCCTCAGGAAAAAGATGAAGATAATTTAGATGATGCAGATGAGGTGGACAACGTTTTTGACAGGAAGTCGGCTCATTTCAGCAACGATAAAACTGTAGTTTTACGTGACGACGGTACACGCGACCAGGTTGAGACCAAGGTAGAAGTGATGGACGACTACGATGTATCACGCGACGAGAAAGATGTACCAGAGTTCTTGCAGTACTACAATGACCGCTACGACAAGATGAAGAAGATGCTGATGCGCCGTTCAGAACTAAGATCAGCAACATCTGTTGAAAGGCTTGAGAGAAGGAGTGAAGGTGACGAAGCAGCTGTCGTCGGTATGGTGAAGGAGAAGTATTCTACTAACTCCGGAAAGTATATTGTAACTTTAGAGGATAAGACAGGTACTTTCAAGGCGCTTGTAGATGAAAGAGAGGGCGACAAGATTGTACCGGACGAGATGATAGGAGTCAACGGCAGTATGGGAGGCGACATAATCTACGCTAACTCAGTTATCAGGCCAGATCTTCCTATCCCTGACGGTGTTGAGACCACTAAAGATGAGATCAAGGCAGCCTATATCTCGGATCTGCACATAGGATCTGAAGATACTCTTCATGACCGACTTGACAGGTTCGCTGACTGGCTTGGAACAGAGGCAGCTTCTAACATCGGTTACCTGGTTATGCCAGGTGATGTAGTCGAGGGTGTTGGTGTTTACCCAGGACAGGAGGATGAGCTAGAGATAAAAGATATCTACAAGCAGTACGAGAAGTTTGAGAAGTGGATCGAGAAAGTACCGGAGGATATACAGATAATCATAGGTCCTGGGAACCACGACATTGTTAGATTAGCTGAGCCACAGCCAAAGCTTACTGAAAACGTACTTTCAAGAGCTACAGATTTTAACAACGTTCATTTAGTGAACAACCCTCAAATGGTCAGGCTACACGGTATCAGGAGTAAAGGAATCAAGAACCTGATGTACCACGGCCACTCGTTCGACGAGCAGATTGATGCTATCAAAGAACTTCGTGAAAATGCTTATGAGGAACCTTACAGGGTTATGGTAGATCTCTTGAAGAGGAGACATCTTGCACCAACGTATGGATCCAATCTGTTGAGCCCTGAAGGCGAGGACCATCTTGTTATCGATGAGAAGCCGGATGTTTTTGTCTCGGGACATCTTCACTCCCACTCGAACTACAGTTACAAGGGTGTTAACGTGATCAATGCATCGACTTTCCAGGCGCAGACGGATTTCCAGAAACGTGTCGGCCACGAGCCGGATCCTGGTAAAGTCACGGTAGTCAACTACAAGAACAGGAATACCGAGGTGAAACAGTTCTGAGATCGACTGGTTACGCTCGTTCGACACGCAATAAGCCACTCGAGGCGGCTTCCAAGAATTCTAAGGTGGTCACATGAAAACAGAGGAATACTTTGAAACTATAGAGGAAGAGACTGAGAAGGCCTACGACGTAGCTGAAGAGGCAAGAGATCAGTCTAAAGACCCTGAGCAGCGTGTTGATATCCCTGTTGCCCGTGACCTACCGGAAAAGGCTTCAAGCCTTGTAATAGCAGCTATGTTCAATGAACTGGAGAATCAAGGTGTTCCTGACAGGATCAGAGATTTAGAAGATGAGTACGGTAAAAACGACGAGCGTGTAGCCTTCAAGATTGCCCGGGAGATAGCTCAGGGAGATTTCTACGAGTTCGACGACCTGGAGAGAGCCTGTGATGCAGGAATACGTGTCGGAGTTTCCTACATGACTGGAGGGATTACAACCGCTCCTCTTGAAGGAATCAGGGATGTTATGATCCGGGAAAACAGTGACGGCTCGGAGTACATCGCAGTCTACTACGCTGGCCCAATCAGATCGGCTGGAGGAACAGCTTCAGCCATGTCCACCTTGCTTGCTGATTATGTGCGTATAGGTGTAGATCTTGACAAGTTCAAACCGTCAGAGACTATAGTGAACAGGTATGCTACAGAGGTCGACGATTACTACAACCGTGTGACAGCGAAGCAGTACTATCCTGAACGTGAGGAGACGAAGAAGATCGCTGAGAACGTTCCTGTAGAGGTTACAGGTTCTGCTACAGAGAGTATAGAGGTTTCAAACTACAAGGACTTGGATAAAATCGATACTAACAGGATCAGAGGAGGTATGTGCCTCGTATACCTTGACGGCCTCCCGTTGAAGGCTTCGAAGATCAAGAAACGGATCGAGAAGTGGGGTGAGGATCTTGGACTTGAGCACTGGGAATGGGTTGAGGAGTACCTGGAGCTCCAGAAAGAGGTTCACTCGGACTCGGATGATGACGAGGACGGAGAGGATAAAGAGAAGTCCAAGTATACTCCTTCCGACAAGTATCTTGGTTCTTTAACCGCAGGTAGACCTGTTTTCAGCCATCCAGGTGAAAAAGGAGGTTTCAGACTTCGCTACGGCCACTCCCGTACTAATGGTTTAGCAGCTGCTTCCTTCCATCCTGCGACGATGGAGATAACTGAAAGGTTCATCGCTACAGGCACCCAGCTCAAGACAGAGTACCCTATGAAAGGAACTGTAGGAACTCCGTGTGATTCTATTCATCCACCGGTTGTACGCCTGGAATCTGGCGAGGTCCGGAAGGTTGAGACACGTGAAGAGGCGCGTGAGATAGAGAGCCAGGTAGATGAGATCCTTTTCCTGGGTGACATGCTGGTCGCCTTCGGAGAGTTCATTGAGAACGGGAAGAAACTTGTCCCATCACCTTACGTAGAAGAGTGGTGGGAGAAGGAACTGGAGAAAGAGCTGGAGGAGCAGGACGTGAAGCTTGGCCGCGATTTCTCAGACAGAGCTCCAAGCCCGGAGGAGGCCTTCAAGATATCCGAAACACTTGGTATGCCACTTCATCCGAAATGGACTCATCACTGGCGTGAAACCTCCCCTACAAAGTTCAAGGCGCTTTACGAAGACTTGAGAAACGGCGAGATTAAGTCGCCAAAAGCCAAGAAATGCTTTGAAGATATACTTGCAGAACACTCTGAGGAACCAGACGGAGAGATTAAGGTAGAGGAAAAACAGCTCAGGACCATTAAAGAACTCCTCCAACCGGAGGAAGACAACTCTGAACTGCTTGAGAAGATTGAATCAGGAGAGGATATACCGGAGTTTATCGAAGAGGTTTCAGGTATCGAGGTAAGAGACCAGGCACCACACTACTTCGGTGCACGTATGGGCCGCCCGGAGAAGGCACAGAAAAGAACCTTGAACGGCAATCCAATGCTTCTGTTCCCTTGCGGAAAGGAAGAAGGTGGCAGGATGCGTAACCTTAGCGCATCGTACACTAACACACTTCACGGAGACAAAGGTATCGTTAAAGAGTCCATCATACATAATAAATGTCCTGAATGCGGGGATATAACGCATTACGCTTACTGCCGTGAGTGTCAGGTTCCTGCAGAGGAGAGATGGTTCTGCGCGAACTGCGGGAAGGATTTTGAAGAGGAACAGCACTCATGCAGCAGCTGCGGAGGGGAAAGATTCCGACGCTACAGAGAAACAGAGTTCGACGTCAGGGAGATGATGGACGAAGCCATGGAGAACCTGGGTATGAGACAGAAACCTGATCTCCTGAAAAGCTTCAGAGGGATGACGTCAGAACATAAACACGTTGAACCTATCGAGAAAGGTTTACTCCGACAGAAATATGATTTATACGTAAATAAGGATGCTACTGTAAGGTATGATGCTACAGACCTCCCGATGACTCATTTCAAGCCGAAGGAAATCGATGTTTCGGTAGAAAAGCTGAAGGAGATGGGTTACACACATGACAAGGACGGCGAACCTCTTGAAGATCCAGACCAGGTCCTGGAGTTGAAGCCTCAGGATATTGTAATACCTGATTCAGACAATACTCTATCCGCTGCGGACTACATGATGCGTGTCGCGAACTACGTTGACGATGAACTTGAACAGCTCTACGGCCTGGACTCATTCTACGACGTAGAGGATAAAGAGGACCTTGTAGGCCAGCTTGTAGTCGGGCTGGCACCTCACACGTCCGGAGGTACAGTAGGAAGAATAATAGGGTTTACAAATGCTAAAGGGATCTATGCTCATCCTTACTGGCATGCAGCAAAGAGGAGAAATGCTGATGGAGACGAAGACGCTATCATGCTTATGATGGACGGTCTCCTGAATTTTTCACGCCAGTTCCTGCCTGATATGGTTGGTGCCAGAACTATGGATGCTCCACTGATTTTATCCACTGTTTTGAATCCTGATGAGGTCGACGATGAGGCCTGGGCTACTGAGACGGTTGATGAGTATCCATTGAGTTTCTATGAGGAGACTCTGGAGTATGTGAAGCCCTGGGAGATGGAGACGGATATCGAGATCGGTGAGGATATCGTTCACTCTGATGAGCCGTTCAAGCACGGTTATACTCATGAATCGTCTACTGTTGAGGACGCGCCTAATCAGTCAGAGTACGTTACTTTGGATGAGATGAGTGAGAAGACTAGTGCACAGCTTGGACTTGGTAAGAAGACTAAAGCTGTGGATGAGGATAAGGTTGCGGAGCTTCTGCTGGATAAGCACTTTATCCCTGATATCAAAGGTAATTTGAGGAGTTTTTCGTCGCAGAAGATGCGTTGTGTGGACTGTAACGAGAAGTTCAGGCGTGTTCCTCTGACCAATCAGACTATTGCTCCCTCTGGTAAGGAGACTGCTCAGTGTCCTGAGTGTGATGGGAAGGTGCTTTTGACGATCTCCGAGGGCACTATCAAGAAGTATATGCAGCCTTCGAAGGATATAGTGGACAGTTACGAGATCTCACCTTACAAGCGTCAGGAGGTCATGATCTTGAACAGGACCATTCAGTCCCTGTTTGGCAAGTCGAACCGGCAGTCAGGTCTGAAGCAGTTCACGGGGTAGAGTACCCACAGTTTATTTAGTTTTGCAGCTTTACTGTTTTTCTATGGATCAACAAGTTGAACTGAAGGAGGTTATGACGGAAGGCGTCATCGCCATTGAAAAAGAAGAAACAGTTATAGAGGCTTCAAAACTGCTCAGAGATGAGGAGATCAGAGGTCTTGTGGTGGTGGATGACGAAGATGCTGTAGGTGTTGTCGTCTGCCGTGATATAGTATATCAGGTCGTTGCACAGGGTGAAAACCCTGCAGAGACTACAGTAGCGGATATAATGAGCACAGACCTTATAGTTGCCGAGGAGGACGAGTACCTGGATGATGTTGCGATGGCTATGAGCCAGAACAACGTATCCCGAGTGCCTGTAGTGCGTGGAGACATGCTGGTCGGTATTGTAACTCAGTCAGATATCCTGCGTGCGTGGCCTGGCTTCGCAGAGATCATGTCAGAGGACATCGAGATGGAGGCAGAGGCTTCACCACGGGAGAGAACGCAGTCAGGTGTCTGCGACGAGTGTGACAACTACTCGGAGAACCTTGTAGAGATCGAAGGCAGACATCTCTGCGAGGAGTGCAGGTAAAACCTGTTTCCTAATTTTTCTTTTCTATTTGAATCTGATTTCTCAAGAAGGTTCATTTTCTGCTGATAGTTTTTTACACGGAGCCGTGTATAGTTTAGTTGTATGGAGATAATTGAGGAGCTAGGTCGGCGCCGCCAGGATATAAGGCTCAAGAGCGTGGACAGGGCGTACGCCGAGATAAGGGATCTTCTGACCTCAAGAATCTCCCAGGACGAGGTCCACGAGGAAAAGTACTTCAACGACGTTGATACAGGGAAGATACGATCCAAAGTGATCCTCGAGGAACAGATGGACAAGTTCACTTTCGAGGTCCATGAAGTCTACATCGATATCAACAAGCAGGAGCGAAAGGCAAATATACAGATAAAATCAAAACTGAAAACCGAGTACCCTACGGAGAAAAAATACCAGCAGAGCCTCTGGTACTACGCTTACAGGTCTCTATTCGACAAGTTCCTGTACGGAGAGGTCCGTGGAGGCTACGAGGAAGACGTCGAGGAGAAGCGGGACATGATAATGCAGAAGCTGAGGGAGAACCTTGAGGAGGATTACAGTGGTTAGGTTTACCGAGAACCTTACAGAGCGTAACGACCACTTCTTCGTCAAGGAGGATCCGGCCAGGATCTACAGAGGTATCCGTGACATCCTGGTAGATGAGTTCGATGTCGACAGGATTGAGAGAGGGAAGAACGAGTTCAACGTCTCCAAACCGAAAGACAAGGTCAAGGTCCACGCCTTCAAGGAGAAATCCACGCATACAATGATTCACTGGAGGCTTTCCTGGAAAGGCAAGGATCCAAGAGATATATACAAGATGGATAGACCTGATGACATTCTGAAGGCCCGTGTCAGGACTACAGGAGAAGTTGTAACAGTTTATCCTGGCGCAAACCCGCTCTCAGTTATGCCGAAGACCAAAACACAGTATCCTCAGACCCGTATAGACGAGTCAGGGCTGCAGGCCGAGGAAAGATCTCCGTTTCAGAGATCCAAGTTCTACGAGATACTTGTGGGAATATGGTACAATAAGTTTTACTCCCGTGAAATTGAGCGCTACGAGGAGGAAGGAGAGGAGATAATGATACAGCTTCATAATATGATGCGTGACAAGTTCGGAGTGGAATCCAGGATTTCAGATGCAGGATCCTCGGAGTACACTCCGCCATGGAGGTGAAAAACTATTTCAGATGCTGACACTAGTTTCCTGAAGGATGTGTTATCTCTGAAGAAAGAGGACGGGGAACCTACATTCCTTGGCAAGATTGCGTGTTACTTCCATACTCCTGAGACCTATCGTTCAGACTGGGAGGAAGAGGCTTTTCACGAAGCCGATGACGTGTGGCATCACGAGGAGATCTTCAACGGTGACTGGCATCTTATAGAGTCGACAATTGAATGGTATGAGAGTCCTAACGTTGCGACAATCTACACCGACCACAAGTACATCTTCAACCAGAACATGGGTATGGGAAAGCCTGACGAGAGATACTACGAGCAGAACGTGGACTCCGACGAGTTCAAGTCCAACATGATAATAACAGAGAGTTTACCAAGTGATAGAGGTGAAATGAAGATTGATACCACTGTTAAGACTAAGTCTCCGCCTTCTGGAGAAAATAACTTTGCGATGATGGATTACAGCGTCAAGCTGTTCATCAAGTATGACAGGGTTGACGGTATCAAGTGGCTGCCTCGTGTAATAGCGAATCCTTTGAACAGCTTGTTCAGGTATTACTTCGTGCGTTACATCGGCGAGGAGATGCTGGAGTACGACGTCGAGTACAGCCGTGAACGGGCGATTGAGTACTTCCAGTACCTGCGCAAGTACCATGGAGAGGAGCCTGTACAGTCCAAGACACGTCAGGAACACTTCGAGACTCCCTGGGAGGGAACCTTCTTCGAGTAGCTCCGTCACAGTTAAAACAGTTTCAAGTCCTTCTGCAGGTGTGGCTGTCCCAGGTCAGCAGGCATGAGCGAGGCCCTTAACAGGTAGCCGACATGATTGCTCTGTGTTACAGGGCAGCCAAATTTCATGCTTTTCCAGAGGTGGAGACAGAATTGCAGAGATCTACTTCAAAGTCAAACCTGATTCAGAGAAGTTCGAAGTCAGCACCGGCCAGATGCCTGAAGTAAAGCTAACAAGAAAAGCTGAGAAAGGAAAAGCGAACACAGAACTCCTGAAAAAGCTGGAGAAGATAACTGGAGAAAAACCAGGTATAATCTCAGGTCACAGCTCACGGCGTAAAAAACTGGTATTCGACCAGACAGAAGAAAAAATCAGGGAAAAACTCGAACAAAGCAACGAGGCATAAAAACTATGGGAAAAGTATCACAGAACTCGGCAAACTACCTTATCAAAGCAAAACTGAACTCAAACGGAATAATAGAAAAATCAGACGTAGTCGGAGCGATATTTGGACAGACAGAAGGCCTCTTGGGAGAAGATCTTGACCTAAGAGAACTCAGGAACCATGGAAAGGTCGGAAGATTTGAAGTAGAACTTGACAACTCCGGAGGATCAACAGAAGGAGAGATAGAGATCTCAACATCCCTTGACGCAGCTGATACCGCAATACTCGCAGCTTCTCTGGAAACCATAGAGAAAGTGGGGCCTACCCAGTCCGACATCAGGATACAGGATATCCTGGACGTAAGGACCTCAAAGAGAGATTACATCCTGAAGAGATCCAAACAGCTTCTCAAAGACATTAAAACAGATAACCCGGATATGAACGAGCTTAAACAGGAGATTAAAGAAGAGACGCGTGAGACGGAGATAATAGATTACAAAGGCTTCCCTGCAGGTCCTGGAGCAAGATACTCGGACGAGATAATCCTGGTTGAGGGTGTTGCTGATGTCAAGAACCTGACAAGAAACGGTGTAAAGAACTCTCTGGCCCTCGGAGGAACTTCTGTTCCGGACAGGATACCCGAAGTAGTCGATGATCGGGAGGTAACAGCTTTCCTCGACGGTGACAGAGGTGGAGACCTGATACTTGAAGAACTTGAATCCGGTCTCGAGGTAGAATCTGTAGCAAGAGCTCCTGAAGAACTTGAAGTGGAAGAACTAACTGAAAAGCAGATTTTCGAGGCATTGAGAGACAAAGAATCCTCTAAATACGTGGAAACAGAGGAAGTAGATAAAGAGATTCTGGATGAAGATTTCAGAGAGAAGATTGAAGAGATGATGAGCGATCTGGTGGCTACTAGGGCACTGAATGTGCTTGACCAAGATTTAACTGTTTTAAGCCGCTATCCTGTAGATAAGGCCTCTGAGGTAGAGGTCGATGATGCCTACGCAGTCATAGCTGATTCAGAGATAGATGAAGAAATGGTTTCATTGGGTGAGAAGCTTGGAGTGGATTTTGTAGTCGGGAGATCCCTTGATGACACTGTTAACTCCAGTGAAGTTGATTTACTGGATGAAGAAGACCTTAAAGCTTGATTCAATTTTGTATTAGCCAGAGATAAGCCCCGACCGGGATTTGAACCCGGGATCTGTCCCTTGCTCTGTGTAGTTAGAGGCCTTCTGCAAGTCATGCTTCCCTGAAGGAAGATGCACTAACCACGCCTACGAGGGGACCGCTCTAGCCAGGCTGAGCCATCGAGGCTTTTTCTGCGTGAAATTATTTTGGTAGGGAATTTTCTTTAATTGATTCCTGTGCAGAATTTTTCTCTCCTGGATGTACAGTTTATTTAAGGCGGTGGTCACAAGGTAACTTAAGGTGGATTAATTTATGGAAGACGAAATAGGTGAACTTGCCGGAGAAATCTGGGATTTTCTTGAAGAATCCGGAGAATCATCTCTAACACAGGTCAACGATGCCGTTGAAGCGCCACGTTCACGTGTGAACATGGCTATAGGATGGCTTGCACGTGAAGACAAACTGGAATTTGATGATGAAGGTAGAGGAGTTTCAGTAGGTCTCAGGTAGTTCTGTTTTGATTCCGGGCTGTCGGTACGTACGTTTTCTGAAGTTGTTTCTACGTGTCTGTAGCGCTCTAAAGCCCTGGTAATTCAAAAACCTATATATCCGATGGGATGTAATCCACTGTTAGGTGGAGGGGAACTAGGAGGTTTCAACATTTCAAGTTCCAAGGAGCGCAAAAATAATGAGAGAAAAAGGTAGGGAATCCCGTCTAGTCTACTCCTTTCTGGTATTTTTAGCCGTGGCTATAATCACATTTGGATCAACAGCCTCTGCAACAGAGATTAAATGGTCTCAGGATCGTGTTGATGGCACCTATATAGCTCCTGGAGGTCAAGGAGAGCTAGTTAATTTTACAATAAAAGATGGAGGTGATATATTACTTAGGAATACTACAAATCCTGGTAAAACAGTTTCTTCCTTTAAATCTAACAGGACTGTTTTCCTAAACCAGAGTTTTGAGACTGAAAGTGGATTAAATGGCTATGATTCTGGTGATGACATAGTTAGAATTGAACTATTGTCTTCTGGGGGTCTAAATGAGACTTTTGATGGTTATAAAGTTCTGAATTTTTCTTCTGAAACTTTGTTTTCGGACGGAGGTGTCAACAGTAATGCTGTATTTGACGGGGATATGGGTACAGGTGAAAAAAGCGAGATTGTTCTTAGAGATAATGGTACCACGAATGGAGAGCTTGATTCAAGTGATTTTGTTGTCTCTGGGGGCCATATGAACCTATCCAATTTCAGCGAGAAAGTAACATTTACTGATGCGTCGGGAGATTCTCTATACAATGGCTCAGAGGCTATTATAGAGCATTCATCAAAATCCGATCGTTTTACCCTTGATGGTTCAGATAATATCCTCAAGTCAGGAGATGCAGGAATAAAATCGTTTGATAATGATGGAGATCTAAGATACTTTGGTAATGATAGTTCAGAGTTCTTCTCCAATATGGCTATTATAGATTCAGGCGACAATTACCTTGAAGACACTTCAAATATTGTGAGGAATGGTTCTGTAGAGATGGTTGATGCTTCCACACATCTGCTATCATATTTCAATTCATCAGGATCGTCCTCCCCGATTTTCGACAATGAAGGTGAGCCTATCTATAGAGAGGAATTACCACAGGACAATTTTGTCAATCTGTCGGAAACAAGGTTGGGCGAGGTTGAGGTTATCTCTGATACTGATTCAGATCCAAATAATGTTGAATTAAATCTCACTGTTCCAATGAAGATAAATTCCAGCTGGGACAATGTGAGCTCCAATGATTTAGGAAAGGAGCTTTACCCAGTCTGGAGTAATTTAACCGGGTACGGTTCCGACGGCAGCTTCAGAGTATACGAATTTTCGGATAACGGTGTCTCTGGAGACGGTGTCTGGAATCCTGATGAGGGTACTGCAGGAGATCAAGATATTCTTGTGTACGACAAAGAAGGAGGACCGCAAATAACATCGGGTGATGTCTTACTATACAATGAAGATCCTAGCAATAACAATATTTCTATTGAGGTAGGTGAAGAATTTGGAGAAGATCCTCCTTCAGACTTCAGTGGAGACTATACTGTGAATACAGAAGTCGGATTTGATGACAACAACAGTGATGGGCACTATGATCCCGGGAATGAGTCAGTACTGATTAACGTGTCATATGGTTCCGACTATAATGTGGTACAGATTTCTAACAAGTCCGAGCTTCCAGCTCTGGATTCTTCAGCCAACTTTACTGAAAAAGGAGAGTTCAAGTTCTGGAATTCAAGTAAAACAGGTAGTGGTACGGGGGAGCCTGTAACTGATGGACTATATGTGGACATGAATGATACAGGAAACGTAAGTCATGGGGATTTGAGGTTAGGAAGATGGAAGTTTACCGAACCAGCTGGAAATGTATCGAAAAATGATCTAGATCTCGGAACAAAATTAACTGACTTTTCTGAAGCATCAGATGTCAAGTTCATCGACGATAACGGAGATGGAGATTATACAGCATTTTCAGGGTCAGAAGCAGGGAATAAAAGCGTAAGAGAAGCTATGGTAGTCAGTGACAACTCTTTCATTAACTCCTCCGATGATCTTGTTCGTGCAGGTCGTGCAGGTCTTCAAAAGTTCTCTAATAGCAATATAGAGTACTTTAATTTAGGTAGTGGTGAATATCAGGAGGAGTCGGCCATAATAAAGAATAAGGATGAATCAGGAATTCTTGAGAGGGAAGACAAGGTTTTAGTACCTGGTAATGCGTCTCTTGATAATTTCAGTAAATCAACAAAGTTTGTGGAGACTGGAAATGAGAGAGGTTTTGAACAAGACAGCAATGAATCGATCATTTTCGATGGAGATCAAGACGGTTTTATTGAAAGAGGAAATCTTTCCTCCGGTGAACATAAGGTTTTGAGAGACGGAGAGGCCAATTTAATGAACTTTAGTCAGCCTCCAGAGGTCGAGGAAAGATCCGGGCTTGTATATATCGACAGAAACAGCACGGGCCAGTACAATGCAGGCGAAGATATATTTAATCTTACCTTGGTTACACACGGCGGTTCAGGATCAAGTATCTCTAATACGACAGTTTACAATTTTGCAAATACTACCAGACACAATGGAACAGGCCTATACCAAGATGGAGATGTTGTAGTAAATGACACTGATGATAACCAAGTTTACAAAGATGTTCTAGAAGATCTAACTCTAGAAAATATTTTTACCAGCTCCTCATCCTACGAAGAACCGCTCAGCGATGAAGAAGTAACTGATGGATTGAAACTCTTCGCCAAAGGTGAAGAAATCGCAACGCTTACATCTTCAGGCTCCAAATACAGCTGGAGTAGCGCAGGAATTGAGTATCCAATATCAGGAGACACGATCTTCAATGTGAACTTTTCCGCAAAATCTAAAGACCAACTAGGTTCTCGAGCTTATGGACTGAAATTTGAGACCAATTCTGTGGATACTAAGGGGGAATCTCTGACTCGGTTAGATTGTGTTGGACAATGTCCGCAGAGGTTTGTAGATGCTCATCCTCCAGAATTTGGTTCTGCGTACACAGGTACTGATGGAGGGGGTAATAACTCTAACAGAGATGAGATTTTTATCGAAATAATTGAACAGGGTGCTGGCCTAAATCCGGGTTCTTTCAACTCTGAAGATTTTGAGATCAATAGCTCAAAGTTCGAAGTAATAGATGCTAGAAAGACAGATACTAATGGAAATATAATTTTGACACTCAATGGATCAATGCCAACTAATATGACTCCTTTTGTAGACTTGACTGGCAGTATGTCAGATTTTCCGGAGCCAGAAAATGTCAGAGAGTCAGACAGTGTAGAAGCCAAAGACGGCCTCAGACCACTTATTGAGGATATAAGCTACCTGGATGAGGATGTTGACGGCACTCTGGATATGCTTGAGGTTGTCTTCAGTGAGCGCGTGAACTACACCAGGTTTGATGC
>JBEQAY010000026.1:0-15525 GCA_041640075.1 Candidatus Nanohaloarchaea archaeon
TGATCTCCGCTCTGCTCTTAGCTCCCATCGCGATACGTGACTTGGTATCAGAGAGATCCACGGAAAGATTTTCTCTTACATCGTCGATGCCACGTGCCCACTCCATCCTTTCCGGATCATTGGACACAAGCGCATGGTAACGGCCTTCATGTTCTATTGAGAAGACTTCCTGTTTCTCGTATGTTCTCTGAAGCCACTCCAGGAAGTGTGGGTAGCTGCCTACCAGTCTAGTATATTTTTCTTTAAGCTCTTCCAGCGACAGATCAGAGTTCCAGATATCCATCTCCTGGACCTTGAACTTGTAGTGGTCGCCCGAAGAAGTCTCCATGTGTGCGATGTTTGAGAACTCGTTCAACGTCTCATCATCAGGATCACTGAGTATAATTTCACGCTGAGGCTCGAAAAATACCACGTCGTTACCTGACTCCTCCTTCATCAGGTCTATCAGTTCATCTTTTGAAAGCTCTTCAAGTTCTTCTCTTGACATCTCATCAATTTTGTCGTCCGCCATGCCTCTACGGTATGTAGGGAAAATCTTTTATCTATGATCATCCCTCTCAAAACACCCCACCACAGAACTTTTACAGCCGAGAAAACAGGTTTAATAGGTTCAAACAAGCAAAACCTGGTATGAGTAATGTAGAAATCTCCGGTACAACCGATCCTGGTGAAACAACTGACGAGGAAACGAACGAGGACTATCTCTGGACCAGCAAAGAACACAGAGCAGCCCTGATACTGGATGGAACCTCCGGAACAAGAGCTGATTTCGGGGCAGAAAACGGAAAACCTGGTGGAAGAAACTATGTCGAAAAATTCACGGAAAACGTGGAAAAAACTCTCAGGGAGACTCCTGAAGCCGACATCGAAGGAATACTGGGAACTGCAGTCTCAAAGACCTGGGATGACTTCCAGGAAATCGGTTCAAAAAAACGAGATAGCTATTTTTCCGGAGAAAAAACAGCTTATCCGACCTCAGAGACAGTCCCAGGAGCAGTCGGATGCATGGTCAGGTGGAGCGATGAAGAAGTGGAAATCGTACACGTCGGCGACGTAGAGACATACATAGTGAAAGAAAAAGATACAGATTTTTTCTGCAACAGAATCCATCAGAAGTTCGATAAGATCTATGAAGATAAAATAAAGGAGCTGCGAGAAAACGGCGTGGAAAAACCTTCTGAACACGAAGAAGTACGTGAACTGGTGAACAGACACCGCTCCGCATCCAACATGCCCGGTACCTATCCACAGTTCCAGTTCAATCCTCTTGTAATCGAAAAACAGGGCTTAAGAAAAAAATACGATCGGAAAAATGTTGAAAAAATAATAATGGGGACAGACGGTGCCACAGCACGGATGCGGAAACTTTTCGACCTGGAAAAAGATGATATACCAGGTTTCATCGAGGAAACAGGAGTAAAGCAGGCTGTGGAAGACCTGCGGAGTAAAGAAGACAGTCAAAATCTTGATACACTGAAAAACAGCGACGACGCAGCCCTGGCGTTAATCAAATTTACAAAGTGAATTCAGAGATGAAGTCAGAGCTGAAGAGAAAACTTTCCCAGGTAAAGGATTTTGAAAACCCGAGAATATCACTGGAGCAGTACGTTACACCTCCGGCCCTGGCAGCAGACCTCATCTTTACAGCCTACATGAACCAGGATCTGGAGGGAAAAGTTCTTGATCTAGGTACGGGTACAGGGATCTTCGCTATAGGTGCTGCTTTGACGGGTGCAGAGGTTACAGCTGTTGAGAAAGATGCAGAAGCACTTGAAATAGCAAGAGAGAACGCTGAAGAAATAGGTGTAATTGATAATATAGATTTTGCGGAGAAAGATGTCAGCGAAGTCACAGGTGATTATGAAACTGTTTTGATGAACCCTCCGTTTTCCCAGCACTCAGAGGAAGGTTTGAAGTTCTGGGCGAAGGCGAAAGAGCTGGGTGAGAAGGTTTATGCAGTTTCTCCCAGCACAGGTCGTGAAGGTATTAAAAGTTTCATCGACTCTTCAAGTCATAGGGTCGTTGAGCTGGAGGAGTTCAAAGTTGATCTTCCCGCGACTTACGGTTTTCACACGCAGGAAAGCCGGGAGACCAGTATCGACCTGATAATAACGGAGGCTAAAAAATAATGATGGATATCGAAGCATTTGATAAAGAGGACAGGATGATCCTGGACATGAAGCAAAACCACTCTCTAGCAAACCTGATCAGGAAGATGGTCTGGGAGAACGGTGGAGAAGCAGGATACGACAAAGGACACCCACTTGGAGACGAATCCAACCTGGTAATCAAGTCAGACAACCCTCAGGAAGTTCTTGAGGACGCAGTCGACTCAGCCCGGGATAGATTCGAGGAACTCCAGGGCGCACTCTAACAGATTTTTTCTCTTACCTTATGAAGCCCGGAACAAGATTTCTCGGGATAGATGACTCTTCTCACGACAAATTCAACGACGAAACAGCCTTTCTCACAGGTGTCACTTACAGAGGCACAGAGTTCATAGAAGACATTAGAAAAACAGAAGTAGAGATTGACGGCGGAGACGCTACCGAAAAAATCCTTGAACTCTACAGAACTGCAGAAGCCTCCGAGATCGGCTACATACTTCTGGACGGCATCAACTTCGCAGGCCTGAACATCGTCGACCTGGAAGAAATCCATGATGAAACCGGAAAATCTGTGATCGCAGTCACAAGAAACAAGCCGGACCGGGAAAAATTCTACGAGGCGCTGGAGATAGTCGGCAACGAGGACGGTTTCTGGGAACTCGAAGACCCTGTAAAACTGGAATTAAAGGATGGTGAAGTTTTCCTGCAGTTCGCCGGCTGCAGCAAGTCGGAGGCGAAAGAGGCGATAGAAAAATCTACTATCCATGGTTTAACCCCGGAACCGGTCCGGGTGGCTCACATCATCGGGAAAATCCTCTGATTTAAAACAGACCGGATTCAATTTTTGTGACAGAGCCAATGAATCTACAGGACGTCAGAGAGTTTGTTGATGAGAACCGGTTTTTGGATGAGACGTATTTTTTGTTGCTTTCAGTGGTTCTGGCGTTTGGGATGTTGCAGACGCTGGGAACCGGTTTAGGTACTGAGAAGCCGGTGGTTACTGTTATTTCGACTTCCATGTGTCCTGCGCTTCATGTTGGTGATATTCTTCTGGTCAACGGTGCGAGTTTCGAATCTGTGGAGGAGGAAGATGTAATCGTGTATGATGTTCCGAATCAGGTGGATTTCAGTGTTAATGATGTCGAGTACAGGTTAAGAGCCAATGACTCTGTTTCTACACCTTCTGTTTCGACAGGTATCGGTGAGGTGGAGCTTTTGGATGTAAGGCCGGCCCGTGATCGTTCAAGAGATCGCGTAAGACTGAGTGTCGAAGATGAGGCTGTGGATATCGGTGGTTCTGGTGGTTGGCTGGTTGAAGGTGAGTCCTACCAGATTGGTAACGGCACTTTGAGTGTTGATTATGCTACCTCTCTGCCTTTTGACGGTGTTCCTATAGTTCACAGGGTTGTAGAGAAGCGTGATGATTCTCTGGAGACTTTAGGTGATAATAATCCTCAGCAGATCGAGTTTGAGCGCAATATTCGTCCTGACCAGATTCAGGGCACCGTTTTCCTTAGGATTCCTCGTATAGGTCTTGTGAAGATTCTGGCGATGGATTTCCTTGGGCTGAGCGGTGATCAACCATTCGTTTTCGATAATACGCCGACCTGTGGAGGAAGTTAACCAATATAAAGATAAGGTAGGTATGATTCATACCCATGGAGTTTTGCAAAGACGAAGAATGCGGCGGACTTTTAGTGTCTGAAAAAGTAGAAGGAGAATCAGTAATGAAGTGCCGTGACTGTGGAACAGTTCACGACGTCGACGGCAGTTACAGAGTCACTGAAGAGAAAGAAGAAGACCCCATGGATCGTTTAAACGTCAACGACGACATGGACGAGGAATCCACACGACCAACCACTAACAAGGAATGTCCTAACTGTTCTGAAGACTCAGATGATGAGAAAGAGCATGAATGGTGGATGGAGCAGACACGTTCAAGTGACGAGCCACCTACAAGATTCTACAAGTGCCGTAAATGTGGAAACGTCCATAAAGAATACGATTAAGGCCTAGAGTATATTTTACGGTTTAATTTTAATCCACTCGATCGGCAAACTGCTTGATGGAGCTTCTCAGATCCTTTAGTTCTTCTTCAACGTCTTCAGTTCTCTCTTGGAAGTCTCTTTCTTCTTCCGCACCTTTTATTTGGCCGTGGTTTTCGATGTTTTCCAGTTCTCCCTTGATCTCCTCTGTTTCCTGGATTTTGTCCTCATGTTCCTGAAGCTTTTTTTCCAGCCTGGTCTGTTTTTTCCCCATTTGAAGTACTTTTTGCTCGAGCTTGTTGTTCCTTTCATAGGTTTTCTTCAGGGTTCTCTGCATACTCCTCAAAGTGTCTACGAGCTCGGAGTTCAGGTCTTCTACATCTTGCAGTTTCTTGGCGTTCTTTTCTTGATCCTCGGATAGCTGAACGAAGAACCTCCGAAGCTGCTGGAGATCGACTTCTTCCTGATCTTCCGGTGTTTCCAGCATCTGTGTAAGCTGCTGCTGGGAGACAAAGTTCTGCTGTACGTTCTGCATTTGGTTTCCTATATCCTGGACGGCGTTATCCACCGCGTTAAGATGTGATTCAAGATTGTTTAGGCGTTCAGCTATTGATTCCAGGCCTTCCGCGGCTTTTTCACCCTCCATCCCTAGAAGATCCATGGATTAAGTTTTCCTCTCCACCTATTTGAAGCTTAATGTGACCCGGTCAGGCTTCTCCGTCTCCGGAACCTTCAGACTGGTTTCGAATCGCAAGTTCCACGCCGAAGACAAACATGATTATTCCAAGTACAACAGAACTCATACCTGCTGCAGCTGGCAGATTCATCGCCGAGTACATTAAAACTGTGAAAATTACAAGTAGAAACCCTAAAAATCCAGTCAAGCGTCCTGCCCTGTGCTTATCTTCTCTTTCCACACCTCAATTTTATTTTCACAGTTGAAGTAAATTCCCTGCACTCAGAAACAGGGAAAAAACTAGTTCAAGGGAAATGTTCTTCATGTCTCTGATTCCTGAGAGCAAGTTCAGCGCCCACTCCAAACATGACTACTCCGAAAATCACTACGAAGAGCACTAACTGTGTGTCGAACCAAAGAAATGATCCGAAGAGACCTCCTATGACTACTGTTGCTGCTCCCAGTATGGTCATCCAGTAGCCGATGTCATGCTTTACCTGTCTCTCCACAACGGTTTTTTGGAGCCGCTGGAATAAAAACATCGTCGTGCCAGAGTTACAGTTAAAACATTTGCAACCAGTTTTAACGTATGCCTGAAAACCAGAGAAGAGCTCCAGCAAGGCCGAAAAATATTGAAGAAATCGATCCAAAAGATGATATCCGTGTAAGAGTTATCGGGACAGTACTTTCAGTTGAAGACGACTCGATCTCACTCGACGACGGAACCGGAACAGTAGAGATATTTCTTGAAGAAGAGAAGATGGAGGATCTTGAAGAGAACCAGCGCATCAGAGTCCTTGGACGCGTACTTCCGACACCGGACAGTTTCGAGATCCAGGGCGAGATAGTGCAGGATTTCTCCGATGTAGACCCGGAGCTCTACAGCAGGGTTAAAAAAGTTGTATCCACTACTTGATAACAAAGGTGAATCGTGTTGTTCAAAGCTGAACTAGAAGAAGTCGGACTACTCAAGGATTCCATGAAAACCATTTCAGACCTAATTTCAGAAGGACTTTTCCAGTTGAAAGACGATGGAATCCATCTCATCGCGGCAGATCCAGCGATGGTCGGACTTGTCGACTTCAAACTTGAAGAAGAAGTTTTCGAGAACTACGAACTTGACGAGGAAACCAAGGTAGGACTCAACCTGGAAAACTTTTACTCAATCCTCAGAAGAGCGAACAGCGACGACACGATCACACTAGAACTGGACGAAGATAACTCCCAGTTCAAGATAATAATGGAAGGCATGAGCACCAGAAACTTCTCACTGCCAATCCTCAACCTTTCAGAGGACGACATCCCAAGCACAGACCAGCTCGACTTCTCAGTAGAGGCAGAACTCGAGACTTCCGTACTTGAAGGAGCAATAAAGGATGCAATGGTCGTATCCGACTCAGTTACGATTTCAGCTGACTCTGAAAACATCAATATAATCTCAGAGGGAGATCAATCGAATGTCAACTTCCAGATCTCAGGAGACTCCGACGGAGTCATCGAACTCGAGGGAGACGAAGCCAAGTCCATGTTCAGCCTTGACTACCTGAACAAGATGATCGGGGCAAAAAGTCTGTCCGACACAGTAGCAGTAAAGCTTGGAGAAGACTTCCCGATGAGACTGGAATTCATAGTACCAGATAAAGCCGATCTAAGCTTTGTACTGGCACCTCGAATCGAAGAGGATTAATAACGGAGGACTGAGAAATTGTCCGCAGATTCTTCACCTTTTATCTCTATCAACTATGAAGGAGAGGAATTTCCAGACGCCCATGAACATAGCCAGATGGGGTATGACCCGGACAGAGTATTTCTTTCAGAGGTTCGGAAGAATAACAGAATGCAAGAAGGCCTCAGTATAGAGGCAGATGGCCTTCAGGAATTTTTCTCACAGATAGGCGATGTGGAACTTACTTTCCGCTATCAGAATGGAAGAGCCACGCGGAAAAGGCTTGAAGCGGAAGAGGAAGATGAGGAAATAAACGAGTTCTTGACTGCTCCAGCCTACAGCTTTGAATCATGTGAGGCTGAACTCGATCCTAACGAAGAGTGGATGGAATGGCTGGATTCAGTCCATGGACCTGTCTCAGAGTACGGAATAGAACAGATACAGCTTGAGACAGCAGGTAGTCCATACCATGACATTGAAAGCCTGGAAGAAGGACTTCAGAAGAAAGACCTGACAGTGGTTCCTGATATACAGGGTGTTGCCGGTATAACTTACAGCTGGAGGGATGAAACCGCTGAGATTGAGTTCTACAGCGACACATACCTGCTCGAGGATATGCCTCCGATGCGAGGTCTTATGGATCTGCACAGAGATCACCAGCAGAGAACCGTCAGGTACGGAGTGGATCACGAGGATATATTCAATCTTCAGGAAGAGCTTGAGGAAAACCTGGAGGAAGTTGAAATCACGCAGCTTCCCCAAAGAATTATGCCTCCTGAGATAGAAAAACATATTCAATGACAGAAGAGTACGCAGTTCCTGCAACCGGAGCCCTAATCCTAAACGAGGATGATGAGATTTTCCTGATGAAGTCTCCAAAATGGGAGAACCAGTGGCTGGTTCCTGGCGGAAAAGTCGAGAAAGGTGATTCAATGCAGGAAACAGTCAGAAAAGAGGTCAAGGAAGAGACAGGTCTGGAGGTAGAGGACGTGGAACTACTGAACGTGAAAGACGGCGGCAACCCGGACGATTTCAGCCGTAATACACATTTTATCTTCCTGAACTTTACCTGCAGGGCGGAGAACCAGGAAGTTGAACTGGATCAGCGTGAGGCTGTCGACCATACCTGGATCGACCCTGAAGAGGCTCTTAAGTCAGATCTAGATATAAATGACAGCAGTGAAGAGTTTATAGAGAACTTCCTGGCCGAGAGAAAGTGAAGATCAGTCTTCAAAAGTCACGGAAGTGTAGATAACAGAGTTTGGATCAGGTAAATCTGTTTTACCCCATTCCTCTAATTTCTCGTTTACACCGTGTGCAAAGTTTACCCAGGGTTCAATATCCGATTTCTTGTAGGCTCCAAAAGGTATGAAAAAGTCTGAGAAAGTTTCAGTGTCCTCATACTCTACGTCGTCAAGCCATCCTTCTAGAGGTCCGTAGCCGTGGATTTCGGGTTTGCTGGAGAGATTGCTCTTCGGCATGTCATCATTGATGATATGCATAATCGGGTTGTGGATCCTGGTGCTGGATCTGCTGAAAGAGTCGAACGCCATACCTTTCTCGGCGACTCTGGCAGCTTCCTCAAGCACCTGCGGCTCATCAACGACGTCAAGATGAAGCATACGGGGCATAATCACGTATTCAAAGCTATCTTCCTGGAAAGGAAGTCTGTGGCCGTCGACCTGGTACTGCTGTTCCGCTCTACCGTTTTCACGGGCCTTGAGAAGAGCGTTCATCTCTACGTCAGCTGCATGCATCTCGTACCAGTCTGAAAGATACTCCGAAGTCATCGCATCGTTAGAGCCAAGTTCAAGGACTCTATCTCCTTCTTCAGCCCCGAGTTCTTCCAGTATGTCTCTGTAGTGCTGGTTCTCTTTTTCAAGTATTTTCTGGCCTCCGAGCGCGCCGTAGCGTTCCTCGGAGTAATCTCCATCGTAGTCGGCCATAGGAAAACTTCAGCGATTACAAGATTTTTATACTGTGACGACTCAGGAGCAAACACGGGTTACCCTTTTACAGTTTATTTCAGCTAAATCAAACATGGGGGAAATAGGGGAGAAGCCTCAGGACTGGAAGATCAGACAGTACTACGAACAGGACGAGATAGTAGAGAAATTCCTGGAGCTGGGGCAGTACAGGGAAGTAGTGCCTACTTATGAACACGGGTACGGCAGACGCCCCGACGCCATAAACTTTCCCGGAGACTTCGAACAGTTCGTGGAAGACGGTGCAGTAGCTTTCCATGCTTCCGTTGAACAGTGGAAAAACCCTTTACTCATAGATTCTGTATCAGACCTTGACGATCTAAGAGAAAACTGGGATCTCGTACTTGACATCGACTGTGACGAAAGCTTTGAGCTTGCAAAGGAGACAGCAAAACTTGTAATCGAAGAACTACACCAGCACGGGATCGAAAACGTCTCTGTAAAGTTCTCAGGCAACAGAGGGTTCCACATCGGGGTCAGAGCTGAGGCGTTCCCGGAAAAAGTTGATAACAAGGAAATTACCTTGCTCTACCCCAACCTGGCGCGTGGGATTGTGGATTACCTGCGAGACCAGCTTGAAGAGCAGATGACGGAGAAAGCCATCGAATATGGTTACTCAGAGGAAATTCAAACTGATGGAGGTCAGGACCCTTACCAGGTTTCAGACATAGAGAACGACTGGGGTCAACGCCACCTTTTCAGGATGCCCTACAGCCTTCACGACGGTAGCTGGCTCGTATCACTTCCTATAAACGAGGAAGAAATAGAGGATTTCGAGAAGAGAGACGCGAAGATGGAGAGTATTGACTTCGAAACTGATTTCCTGGATGAATACGAGGAGAATGAAGCTACAAACCTCGTTGTACAGGCCATGGACTTCCTTGAACAGCGTCGTGAGGAAAGAAAAGAAGAAAGAACCACTCAGGACGGTGAGTTCGAGACTCCTGACGAGGCGATAGCCGAGAAACATTTCCCTCCGACCATAAAAAATATTTTGGAGGGCCTGGAGGACGGCAGGAAACGTGGACTGTTTATACTCATCAATTTCTATCTGACCGTTGGCTACGAGATGGATGAAATCGAGTCGAAGATCTGGGAGTGGAATGAGCGGAACAAGGAGCCTTTACGCGAAGCTTACGTCAAAAGTCAGTTGAGATGGCATAGAAACCGTGAAGAGATTGTACCACCACCAAACTATGATTCAAACGGATACTACGAGGATATGCAGGTATACGAAGGCGACAACCTTGAGGAACAGGTGAAAAACCCTGTCAGCTACGCCTTCAGGATGGCAAAGAACAGGAATCCTGAGGAAGACAGTGAAGACGGGGATGGAGAGGATGATCTTGTTTGTCCGTACTGTGGGAAGGAGTACGAGATCGAAAGCTACTACAAGAAACACGTGCAGGAGTGTTTCGAATGAGAAAATCGGAGTTAAAAATCTTTGACGCGGTGTCGTAAATAAGATGAGTGAAGAAGGAAACATCCTAACTTTCAGTGAACTCAGGAAAACACAGAAGGAAGAAGACAGAGAGGAAGAACTCACTAATTTAGATGACAAGTTTCTACTAAGAGTTTCAAACTACTTTGACAAGAAGAAAAAAACTGAAGGAGAGAACTCAAGAGAGTACAGGAACGCCAGAAGAGTCCTGGACAAGATAATCTCACTCAGAGAGGAAAAAATAGTGAAGGAAGCACGTCTATCTGTCAAAACAGATGAAAGAGGTAAAGAAGTAAATTTACTTCCTGAAGAACAGGAACTTTTCCGCAAACTGAAATCGGACTTCGAAAAACACAGGTCAAGAGTAGACGAGAAAGTTGACTCAGAATCACTACCTAGTGGAGATAGAGAACCCTCAGAAGAGGTAACACAGGAAGTAGAAAAACCAGAAACGGATGAAAAACCTGTTGAAGAGGAAAAAAATACTGGAGAAGTAGATAAAGAGAACAGCCCCGAAGTAGAGGAATCTAGCACCGACGAAGATTCCGGGATTGAAGAAGATTCTGAAAGTGTAGATGAAGCTGAAGAAGGTTACAGCATCGTTAAAACCACTTCTAACGTGCCAGAGTTCATGGGGACCGACCTTGAGGCTTACGGGCCGTTTGATGAAGGTGAAAAAGTTGAGATACCGGATGACAACGCAGAAATCCTTGTGAACCGGGGTAACGCAGAGAGGATTGAAAATTAATGGAAAGAAATAGAGTAGTATATGCAGTCGGCGGATCAGTGGTGCAGGAAAACCTGGAAAACCTGGAAATATTCGCTGAAGCCCTGCAATCAGATAAACAGGCGATCATAGTTACAGGTGCAGGAGGATTGAACCGTTACCAGTCAGCAGCAAGCGGAAACAACGGTGAAAAAGACTTGATAGGTATCAAGGCTACCAGGCTTCACGCACAGACAGTTCTGACAGAGATGGAAGATGTTTACCCTTCCGTTCCTGAGACTCCTGAGGAGTTGAAGGAGGCGGCATCAACCGGTAAAAACGTTGTTATGGGCGGCCTGGTACCTGGTTACTCGACAGATGCTGTTGCAGCGACAGCTGCCGAGTTGCTCGATGCCGAGCTCTACATTGCCACAACAGTAGACGGCATCTATACAGGCGATCCTGAGAAAGATGAAGACGCGGAGAAGTTTGATGAGATAAGTACAGATGAGCTGAGAGATATCACTGATGGAAGAAACGAGCCCGGTACTTATTCAGTTATTGATGAGGCTGCTGTAAGGATTATAGAGCGTTCTGGTATCAGGACTACAGTTTTCGAGGCTATACTGGAGAATCTTTCAAAACCTGAGAATGCAGAAAAAACGGAAATCATCCCTAAGTGACCGGTCGATCAGTTGACTGGGATGGCCTTTTAAAGATTAACAAAGGAGTTTGACGTATGGTTAAGATTCCAAAGGAACAGAACCGTTACTGCCCTAACTGTGATGAACATACTGAGCAGACAGTTAAGGAAGTAACTAACAGGTCTGGTAGTCCCTGGAGTAAGAAATCCAGAAAGAGGCAGAGAAAGATCGATAATGGTTACGGAAGCTTTCCGTTCGAAAACCCTGCTAACAGGGCGAGAGGAGGAAGTAATCCTACATCCAGTAAGAAAGATCTCCAGTTCACATGTACAGAATGTGGGAAGGCCTGGAAACCAAGAAACACTTTGAGAGCAGCAAAGTTCGAGATAGAAAGATAAGAGGTGAACCAGTAATGACAAGAAACTTCATCAAGGCAGAATGCGACGAATGCGGCAACCAGCAGATAATTTTCTCAAGACCTGCACAACAGGTTGACTGCCTGGTATGCAGCAGCCCACTTGCAAAGCCGACAGGCGGCAGAGCAGAGCTCAACGCAGAAGTAGTCGAAGAACTCGAAGTAGAGTAAACAACAAATTTTTCTCCAGTACATTTTCCTTTCAGGGCTTTTTATTCTAGAAGCGTGTTCAGTCTTTTAAGAATCACTTCCTATTCTTGACGTATGAGATGGTACAAAGAAGAGCCGGAGGAAGGAGATTTTGTTGTAGTGACTTTGACAGATGTTGACCAGAACTCGGCTTACGCAGAGCTTGAAGAATACGAGGACATAACAGGGCTGATCCATATTTCAGAGGTCTCACGTTCCTGGGTTCAGGACATCAGGAAGGAACTTGACGAAGGCGAGAAAACTGTTGCACAGGTAATTGATACTGAAGGAGATACTCCTACGCTTTCATTGAAGCGTGTAAATGACAAGAAGAAGCGTGACACGATGCAGCGCTGGAAGAAGGAGCAGAAAGCTGAAAAATTTATAGAAGATCTTGCAGACAAGCTAGGTAAGGATAACGAAGACATTTACGAGGAAATCGCGTTCCCTATGCAGAAGGAGTTCGGCACCAGTTTCCACGGCTTTGAGATAGCTGACGCTGAAGAAGAAAAGCTCCTGGAGATGTTTGATGAGGAAGTTGTTGAGATGATCCAGGAAGTTGCACGTGAAAATATTGACCTGAAGCAGGAGAAGCTGGAAGGTACCCTAGAGATGACTTTCCCACAGGGAGACGGTCTTGAACGTATCAAGGAATCACTGGAAGATATCGAGGAAGGTGTCGAGGTAAAGTACATTTCCGCGCCGGAGTACTCCATCACTGCCTGGGGGCGTACACAGGAGCTTGCGAAGAAGCGTATTGATTCTGCTGTAAGACAGGTGCGTGAAAAAGTCGACGATTTAGACGGCAACTTCGAGTTCTCAAGGGCTTAGGTGAAGTCCTGTGATTAAAAAGTGCCCAGAACACAACAATTACACACTGAAAGATGAGTGTGACGGAACCGAGACCGTGCCAGCAAGACCACCTAAATTTTCTTACCCTGACAGGCACGGAGATTACCGTCGCAAGACCAAGAAAGAGGTAGAATAAACAATGGAGACCACAAGAATCGAAATAGATAACGAATTCAACGTAGAAAACCCGATCTTTCTAGAAGGACTTGCAGGAATAGGTCACATCGGCCGGAACGTCGTAAGCTACATAGCAGAACACACAGACTCCGAAAAAGTCGGAGCAATATACTCACACCATTTCCCACCTTTCACAATGGTGGAAGACGACAAAACGGTAAAAACCATAAGAAACGAGATCTATCAGCTGAAAAGAGAAGAAAAAGACGACATCGTGCTCCTGGAAGGTAACGCACAGGCAAACACACCACAGGGCCACCATGAAGTCGCTGAAACACTGATCGACCTTGTAGACGATCTTGAAGCCTCTCAGATAATCACAGTCGGAGGATACGGAACAGGAGACGTAGTTGAAGATCCTGACGTTTTCGGAGTCACAACTTCTACAGAACCACAGGAAGACTACAAGGAACTGGGCATCACTTTTGACCACGATGTTGGTCAGATAGTCGGAGTATCAGGACTTCTGCTTGGTATGGGTGAGGAAAGAGGATACGAAGGAGTCTGCGTACTTGGAGAGACACCAGGTTTCCTCCTCAGCGATCCAAAATCCACTGAAGAAGTCTTGAAAGTTGTAGAACAGCTTGTAGATGTTGACCTAGATTACTCAGAGCTTGATGAAAAAGTGGAGGAGTCTCAGGACGTCCTGAAAAAAGTTCAGAACCTCAAAAAGAATTCAAGCCCACCTGAACAGGATCAGCAGGGACAGGGAAGCGGCAACGACCTAGGGTACATAGGATAAAAAGATTGCCATAGAGGATGATAATATGACCGAATACACCAGATACGAGAGAGCTCGAATCCTGGGAGCAAGAAGCCTTCAACTTGCACAGGGCGCACCATCATTTGTAGAAGCCAAGGAACACGAGAAACCTCTCGACATCAGCAAGAGGGAACTGGAGAAAGGTAAGCTTCCTATTACTGTAAAGCAGTAGCCGGGAAGTTTAAACCCGGAAAACTACAATATTTTTTCATGAAGATAGATTCTATAGAGCTTAGAGAGATCATAGACTCACGTACAAAACCTACACTGGAGGCTGAGATCAATGGGAGCTACGGTAAAGCACCTTCAGGCGCCTCTACAGGAGAGCACGAGGCAAAATGTTTCGTGCCAGACGATCTCGAGGAAGTTAAGCAGGACTTCAAAGATCTTGAAGACGATGACCTCTCTCAGGAAGAATTTGACGAGAAACTGAAGGAAATAGACGGTACAGACAACTTCTCTGAAATTGGCGCAGCTGCAATCGCTTCAAGCTTCGCGTTCAAGAACGCTGACGGCTTCGAAAGCTCTGGAAAATTTCCTCTACCTCTGAGCAATGTTATCGGCGGTGGAGAACACGGAGGAAATACTTCCATTCAGGAGTTCCTGGTTCTCCCTGTGAACGCTGAAACATTTCCTGAAGCACTGGAAACTAACGTGAAAATTTACCAGGAGCTGAAGGATCGCTATTCAAGGAAAATTAAGGGTATGAACGATGAAGGTGCTCTAATCACTTCTATGGACGATGAGGAAACTCTGAAAGCTCTGAAGAAAGTTGCGGACAAATATGATGCAAGGATAGGGCTTGATATCGCTGCTTCAGAATTTTACGAAGACGGAGAGTACAATCTTGACTCAATGAGGCGTAAACATACTCCAGAGGAGCATCTTGATTTTGTGCAGAAGCTAATCGATACTTTTGACCTTATCTACGTCGAGGATCCTTTTGACGAGGAGGATTTCAGGATGCATGCAGAGCTTACCTCCGACAACCCTGATGTACTGATCTGCGGAGACGATCTTTTCACAACAGATAAGGAAAGATTGCAGGAGGGTATAGAGAACGGTTCATGTAACTCTCTTATCGTGAAGCCGAACCAGATTGGAACTGTCAGCGATGCCCGTGAAACAGCGGAGCTGGCCCACGAAAACGACTACGTGCCTGTGATCTCTCACAGGTCCGGTGAGACATGTGACGCCACGATAAGTCATCTTGCATTGGAGTGGGAGTGTCCTGTTATCAAAGCAGGTATCGCAGATATCCGAATCGCGAAACTTAACATATTGCTCAGGTTATGGGATAATGCAGAGTCTCCGGAGATAAACTCTATTTACTGAAAAACACACTTTCAGGCCTTTTAACTGGATTTTCTTTTTTCTAATTTCTACTTTAGTTGATGGTTCCAGAGGGGTTTATTTAATACTTAGCTATCAATGCGTCTACATGAGCACACGTAAAGCTGGCCTCCGGACCTATTCAAGAGGTGAACAGGTATGAGCGAAGACGAAGAACTACTTGTAGACAGAGAAGAATACTTGAAAAACGGTGTACACATCGGAACGCAGTCACAGAACGCTGACATGGAAGACTACATCTTCCACGTCAAGAAGAACGGACTGGCAATTCTTGACCTGAACACCACAGATAAACAGATCAGGGCTATCGCCCAAACCCTTGCAGACTACGACCCAGAGGAAATCCTGGTTGTAGGAAGAAAGGACGAAGCTTACCAGCCAATCAAAACTTTCTCAGAAGCTATCGGCACACGAACAGTTAACGGCAGATTCATGCCCGGTACACTGACGAACCCAAAGTCCGATAACTTCATGGAGCCAGAGATCATCCTTGTTACAGATCCTGAAGAGGATAGACAGGCTATTACAGAGGCTTCAGATGTAAACATCCCTGTAATCGCTATCG
>JBEQAY010000027.1:0-2634 GCA_041640075.1 Candidatus Nanohaloarchaea archaeon
TCAGCTTTCATAGGCGATCGACTTGCAGACGTCAAAGCCGGGAACAGTCTTGGCATGACCACTGCACTGGTTATGAACGGCGCGACCACGGAAGAAGAACTCAGAAAAGCTGAAGAGAAAGAAGTACCTGATTACGCGCTGACAAGCCTTCACAAACTCCGAAGGCGGATAATATAGTAACTGAAACTATTCTACAAGCCAGTCCAGGAACTTCAGAGTCGCCTGGGTCCTGTGGAAGTTTTCGCTTTGATACATGGAGTTTTCGGCCAGTGATTCCTCAGAGGCCCTCTCTTCAGGTATGAAGAAGCTGTTGTAAGGCAGATGTTCATGTGATTCGCCGGTTTTGGTTTCAGGAACCCTTCCTTGAAGTTTTCCTGTGAACACCTGTATTTCTCCTTCCTGTATGACGGCTACAGCAGTTTTGAAGTATGCTGAACGATCTTCTTCGTCTTCAAGCAGGTTAAGAAGTTTTTCCGCCTCTGCAGTTCCTGCGAAGTATGCTGCCTCTGCTCCCGGGAAACCTCCAAGCGAGTTGACGTAGAACCCTGTATCCTCCACTATCAGCATGTCTTCCTCGCCAATCAGGCCTTTCTCCAGGGCTTTCTGGTAGGAATCCCTAACTTTTCGTTTGGCCACGTCCTCGACATCCAGTGTATCTATCTCAGGGACGTCGACATCCACCTGTTCGACTTCAAGGTCTTTTTCCTGGAAGAACGGCGTCATCTCCTCGATTTTACCCTTGTTGCCAGTGGCGAAGAAAACTTTCCTATTCATAGAGTTCTGCGTGTAGTTGATTTTCAAAAATCTTCGTGGAGAAGACTCTGAGGTAATGTTCGAGGAATCTACAGCAAACCCGTATGTAAGCTTTGTTCAGGAGGATCTCTGGCGCCACGGCAATCAGATCCACGCCTACATCGGCGAAGACTCAATAACGCGGAGGATGTGGGATTACGAGCAGAACGACATGATGAGACATATTGCAAGATGGAATCCCCTGGGCTCAGAAGAGAAATTCCTGCAGGACCGTGGAGAAGTCTTCGGTGAGACAGTTTATACGGCTTATAGCGATTTTCTGGAAGACGAGGAAGAGGTACTGGTGTACCGGGAGAGAGGTGTGAAAAACGTAGACGCAGAACCAGGAGCTGCAGCCAGGGAAACCCTTTACTCACTGGGCAGAGGCTCTGAACCGGATTTTTACCTGTCTGCACTGGAAGAAGTTGAGGAACTTTCATTTACTGAATCTGTTGAGGCAAGATCTGAAATTTAAAAGATTCTCAGCCGGTTTTCTAGGCAGGTGGATCAAAAATTACAGAGGATCGAAAAGTCACGGTAACTTCAGCACTCCCTTATGTACATGGAGTGCCGCATCTAGGAAACTTTGCAGGAAGCGTACTGCCAGCAGAACTCTACCACAGGTTCCTGGACCTGCGTGGAGTAGAAAACGAGTTTATCTGCGGCGGAGACGTACACGGAACACCCCTTGAACTTGAAGCGATGGAAAGAGGAGAGGATCCACGAGACATAAAAGACGAACAGAACCAAAAAGTGAAGGAAGCATATGAAAGCCTGAATGTTGACTTCTCGATCTTCTCAGATACTCACTCCGACTACAATCGTAAGCAGACTCATGACATGTTCGAGGAACTCTACTGCTCAGGCCTGATCCACGAAAAAACACAGAACATGGCTTACTGTAAAGATGATGAAAGATTCCTTCCGGACAGGTATATCGAAGGAGAATGTCCTCACTGCGGAGGTCTTGCACGTGGAGACCAGTGCGACGACTGTGGAAAACTTGTTGAACCTGATGAGATTATCGATCCAGAGTGCCAGATATGCGGAAACAATAATATAGAGTTCAGGGATACTGACCACCTCTTCCTGGATCTCAAAGAGTACAAGGACGAGATCAGGGAATGGATAGAGGAGGAAAACCCTGTACCGGAGAACATGGAGAAACAGATCCTTCACGACCTTGAGGAAGCTGAGGATCGTTCGATTACACGAGACCAGGACTGGGGATTCAATATTCCTGCTGAAAGAGTAAACGAAAGAATTGAAGAGGAAAACTTGGATGTTCCAAAGCTTGATCCGGATACCTACGACGGCAAGGTTCTGTACGTGTGGTTTGATGCACCGATCGGCTACATTGGGTTTACCAGAGAGTTCTTTGAGGACGATGAGGTGTGGAAGCAGCACTGGAATCAGGATGCAGAAGTAATTTACTCGATCGGAAAGGATAACGCTATTTTCCACGCAGTTATCTGGCCTACGATGCTTCTTGGAGCTTCAAACCAGGATATGGAATACTCGCTGCCAGATTACGAGTTCATCCAGCAGTTCCTGAACTGGGAAGGAGGTCACTTCTCCAAGTCCCGGAACAGAGGAGTCTTCATCGACGAGGCAGTCAAGCATTATCCGGCGGATTACTGGCGTTTCTACATCGCAAAGATGCTTCCGACAAACCACGACACCAATTTCTCGTGGGACGACTTTGAATCAGAGGTTAACAACGTACTGAACGACACTGTTGGAAACTTTGTGAACCGTACCCTTTCACTGGCGGAGAAATGGTTCGGCTCCGAGGTACCTGTCGGAGAGCTCAGGACTGAGGATGAAGAAGTAGTTGAAGAG
>JBEQAY010000027.1:2734-14326 GCA_041640075.1 Candidatus Nanohaloarchaea archaeon
CAGAGCACCAGGAAGACGAAACAGAAGAGGAGGAAGATACTATGGAACACAGCTTCAATGAGGACACTGTAAGCTTTGAAGACTTTCAGGATATGGACATCAGAACCGGTGAAGTCCAGAAAGTAGACGACCATCCGAACGCGGACAAACTCTACAAAGTGCAGGTGGATGTTGGTGAAGCCACACTGCAGACCTGCGCCGGGCTGAAAAACTTCTACGAACCTGAAGAGCTGGAGGGTAAAAACGTGGTAGTGCTTGCAAATCTTGAACCAACAGAACTACGGGGAGAGAAAAGCGAGTGCATGATGCTGGCCGCGGAATCAGAAGACGGAGAGACAGTTTCACTGCTTCAGTCCGATCAGGAAGTAGATGTAGGCAGCAGGATAAAGTGAGTTAGCTAGAAAAATTTCTACTCAGCTAGACTTCGGGCTGGGTTCTGGGCTCTTCCTTCATAACCTCCTCTGTTATTCTGTGGGCCTGAGAGTTATCGAATCCTTCCTCTGGGCTCTCACCCGGCTCAGGTAGTTCAGTACTGGTTTCCACATTCAAAGGATGTTCATCGGCTTCGACAGCTGCGTTCTGCCATGCATCACCTGAAACAGTTTCCACGCCTTCAGTGTAGCCTCCGGAAGGCAAATTCTTGATATAATTTACTACGCCAGATCTATCACCGAAGGACTTAATATCAAGCTCGACTTCATCACCTTTGTAATCAATAAACCCGTAAGCAGCTTTTTCATGATCGTCAACAAATGCAACACCCACGAGTTGATCTTCCCTGTCGACTTCCGGAAGATTCTCCGGATCTATACTCTCCGCAACGTGGAAAATATCTATGTACTCCTCTGTATCGTAGCTGGCAGATCCCTGCTGCGTGGCATCATGAAAACTGTCGTAAACCTTGTCCTCCAGAGTATAAACTTCATCACCAGTTAGATCTCCCGCCATGAAAAATCAGTTTGTGGAGATACTTTTATGCATCAGCTCGGTTTTACCCGTCGAGAACTCCTCTCTCAACTCTTCCAGTGATTCCGACACGACAGAACCGTAGTCCTCTTCATCAGTAGCCATCATATGTTGTTATTACTCAGTGACACATAAAAGCCTTTCGCCTAGAACCCTGCAAAAGCCGAGACCTAGTTTAGGAAAAAAGAAGTCTGCGGCACTATCTCGTGAAAAACCTCGAGTTTTTATCCATTCTTGCCAGAACTTTTTCCTTCTTCACACCTGCACGGCTCATGGAGTTGGCAAGAGACTCATACATGTCCTCAAATTTTTCTACCGTATACTCCTCCACAGAGTTACCATCCTGTATATCAATAAAGAGCACTTTATTCCCGTAGAGGCCAAAATTCGTGAGAGATCCGTCAAGCACTATCTCAGATTCCATGGCTTTGTCTGCTATATCTAGGGCGCGGTCAAAAAGTTTCCAGGTCTTTTCAGTAGCTTTGCCGTTCGAAAGACTTTCTCGAAAAGTTAGATCAGCCTGCTCCTGTATAACCACAGGCGTTTCAGATCCATGACCTACATCAGAGAGGTTATAAATTCCAAGCACAGTATCAGCGAAATCTACACCCGAGCTTGAAAGTATCTCAAAATTTCTCTCAACTTCCTCAGGTTTGAAAAGAGATTTCTTGCTGGCCGGCACTTTGTAGACTTTTCCATTGAAGAAGTATCTCTCCGAAGAAGCTCCTCCAGAGTGACGCGGCTCCTCTTCTTCAATAATTTTTGCAACCACATCCCTCCTCTCTGATCTCTTGTCAATGCTGAAGCTGTTCATGGAGAAGTTTTTGTTCTCGTACTTGAAAGATGTTTCGCACCCAGAAATTTCCAGGAGATCAGGACATCGATTTTTGAAGTCTACACACAAACAGTTCTCTATGAAGCTGAAATTCCTCGGCACCTGCGGTGGACGTTATGCGATGGGTCAGCAGAAGAGACAAACCGGAGGGATAGTTGTGGAGACAGACGAAACACAGATTCATGTAGACCCTGGTCCTGGAGCACTTGTGCAGAGCCACGAAGAGGAACTCGCCGATGAAACTGAAGCCGTAATCGTTTCTCACGGCCACATAGATCACTCAAGCGATGCAGAGCCTATAATAGAGATGATTGTAGAGGCCTTCAATAACGAAGGATTTCTTTTCGCAAACCAGAGCGTGCTGGAGGGTTTCGGCGATATAGAGAAACGTGTCTCGGACTACCACCAGAATATCTGTTCCAGAGTCAAACAGCTCGGTGAAGAAACAGAGACAGAGATGAAAGACGTAGAGATAGAATCACAGGAGATGTTCCACAGCGATCCAAGAACCGTTGGCTTCACTCTTGACGACGGGGAGAAAAAAATCGGTTTCTGGACAGACACAGAACACTCGGAGGAACTGGTAGACTTCTACGATGGATGCGATACGCTAGTTGTGTACTGTTCCAGACCCAGAAACGAAGGTACAAGAAGCCATACCTCTCTGGACGACATACCAGAAATCACGGCAGAAATAGATGTTTCAACAGTTATCGTCACACATTTCGGGTTCAAGTTCCTTGAATCAGACCTTGAAGCTCAGAAAGAATGGCTTGAAGAAGAGATTGAGCCGAAAGTTATCTTTGCAGAAGACAGTATGGAGTACCCCGGCAACCGAAAGCTTGACGCGTTCTAACCAGAACACATTTATTTGTTACTCTTTGATTACAAACTTGTGGTTGTTATGGATTTTCCTTCACTTGACGACTTGAAAGACGGAGATACCTACATTGAGAGTATGATCAAGTGGGACTGGGAAGTGAACGGAGATACAGCAGTATACCACCTTTCAGAGGACTCTCACACATATCATGCAACAGAGGATTACGCCAATCCTGGTAGGGTTGAGCATCTGCTAGACGGTATTACAGATGGACAAAATATCTCTCGTATGATGAAGTTAAGGGCCAGAAACTGGTCCTTGAAAGTTGAGAAAACCGCCGATGAAATGATAGACGAAGAGGTGGAACAAGTTGTCTTTGACCACGGAGATACATACCGAGTTATGGAAGACCCTACTGCACAGGCTGTAGCAAGAGAGACATACAAACACCTGAGTGAGACTATGAACATAGACATGAATCATCATTTCAGTTCAGAAGCCTACACAAGATCTTTTAGACACTCACTCGACTACCAGAACTAGGACTAGTATAGATCAATATTCTTCACCTCAGCACCATCTATTTTCACCATAGCGTGGCTGTGAAGCCCTGCATTCAAACAGATCACATCTTCGATTTTCTCAGTGCCTTTGCCTTCATGTATATGGCCTGCGACAGACAGGACAGGTTCAAATTTCTCTATCAATTCCTTCACTACTATAGATCCGTAATGCCGCCCGTCAGCCGGTGATTCAGGGTTTTCTACCCGATCCAGTGAAGTTCCATGGGGTACGTTATGTGAAAGAAAAATGACGGGACTTTCCGCTTCTTCAAAAAGAAGTTCCAACTCTTCCTTAGTCTCCATGTATTTCTCCTCTATAGATTCCATATCCTCCTCGGAATCTGGTTTATCGTCCTCGTACTGCGGTATTTCAGGTGCGGAACAAGGACCATATCCTATATAGGAAAAATTTCCATCAGTGAAGACTTCCCGGTCTATATTATGTATATTTTTGAAGCCCTCTATCATGTTCTGAAACCTGTTTTCAGCCAGGAATGCCCATGTTTCATCGCCTATCCAGTCCCAGTTACCTGGAACCACGAAAACAGGTTTTTCAAACGAGTCAAGATATTCAAAGACATCTCTACCCTCCTGAAGCGATTTATTTACAGCTTTCTTGGCCTCTTCACGGCCGATGAGATCCCACCAGTCCTTTTCTTCTTCTACGGCTCTGAACATTGCGTTCCTGATCTTTTCTGAGTCTCCGCAGACATCTCCCGTAACGATTATCAGGTCAGCTTCCTTCGCCTCTTCACCTAGATCGGGTTTTTCACCGTGGCAGTCTCCGACGACCAGTATATCCATATCATGGCATTGGTGAGGAAATGATTTGATTGCTTCGGAAACACGGAAGAAATAAAAAATTTCATCCGACACACCTAGGTATGAGTTTTGAGGCAATGAAGGGTGGACGCTTTGTACCGTCCACAGAAGTATTCCCAGTTTAGTTTTCTCAGCCTCAGCTATAATTTTCAAATTCCTGAAAGTGAATTCTCCATGATTCGAGAACTATACCGCAGCGGTCGCTATGAAAGTTCTGAAAATCAATTTAACAGTTCCTCAGAAACTGGTTTTCAAGAGGATAGAAAACAATGCTAGGAGATTACACGCCGGAAGACTACGAGCCGAAGTGGAGCCAGGAATGGGTTGAAAACGAGACATACGCCTACGAGGGAGGAGAGGACAAAGAGGTATTCTCGATCGATACGCCGCCTCCGACTGTTTCAGGGAACCTGCACTTTGGACACACCTATGGAAACACTTTGATGGACTTCATGGCCCGTTTCAAGAGGATGCAGGGCTACGACGTATACTACCCGTTTGGATACGACGACAATGGGATAGCATCCGAGCGTTTGACCGAAAGAGAGCTTGGTATCCGGCATCAAAACTTTACACGCAGAGAGTTCCAGGAAAAATGCAGAGACGTCTGCGAGGAGTACGAGGACAAGTTCACGGATGCTATGCAGAAGTTCGCGTTCTCGATGGACTGGAACAACACCTACAAGACAATTGAGCCACGGGTTCAGAAGATCAGTCAGCTATCATTCATCGACCTGTACGAGAAGGACAGGGAGTACAGGCAGAAGGCGCCTGCGATCTGGTGTCCGGAATGTGAGACAGCGATCAGCCAGGTCGAGACAGAGGATATGGAAGAGGACTCACACTTCAACGACATCGAGTTCGAACTGGCGACAGGAAACGGCTCAATAATAATCTCAACAACAAGACCAGAGCTCCTGCCGGCTTGTGTCGCGATCTTCGTCCATCCTGACGACGAATCCAACGAACACCTCGTCGGGGAGAAAGCAGAAGTCCCATTGTTCGGCTACGACGTCCCTATACTTGAAGACGAGAGAGTCGACATGGAAACCGGTTCAGGGATCGTTATGTGCTGTACGTTCGGAGATCAGAACGATATCGAATGGTACCAGGCACACGACCTCGACCTTCGGATCGCAATGGACGAATCAGGACAAATGACAGAACTAGCCGAAAAATATGAAGGATTAGATAGAGGAGAAGCAAGGGAAGAAATAGTTGACGACCTTGACGAAAAAGGCAAGCTTCTGGATAGATGGGAGATCGAACACACCGTCCAAGTCCACGAAAGATGCGACGAGCCGATCGAGTTCCTGGTAACGAAGCAGTGGTACATCGAACTGCTAGATCACAAGGAGAAGTACCTGGAAGCAGGAAAGGAGATGGAATGGTTCCCAGAAAAAATGTTCACTCGTTACGAGCACTGGATCGAAGGACTACAGTGGGACTGGTGCATCTCAAGGCAGAGAGACTCAGGAATCCCTCTACCAGTATGGTACTGCTCAGAGTGTGAGCAGGAGATAATCGCCGACAAGACAGACTTGCCTGTTGATCCTTTGCAGGATGAAGCTCCTGTCGATGAATGTCCAGAATGTGGAGCAGAGGAGTTCGAGCCGGAGGAGGACGTCCTTGATACATGGGCAACTTCCAGTTTGACTCCTTTGATTAACGCTGACTGGGGATGGAACGCAGAAGAGGAGGAATACGAGATGGAGAGGCCTGAGCTGTACCAGATGGATGCACGGTACCAGGCACATGACATCATAAGCTTCTGGCTCTTCCACACTGTCGTTAAATGTGTTGAACATACAGGAGAAGTCCCTTTCAAGGATACGATGGTTCACGGATTCGTACTGGACGAAAACAGAGAGAAAATGTCTAAGAGTGTTGGAAATGTTACAACACCAGAAGAAGTCCTGGAAGACTTCCCTGTTGACGCCGCACGTTATTGGGGAGCACGTTCAAAGGTCGGCGACGACCTTGCACTGAAAGAAAAAGACCTGGTCGAAGGAGAAAAATTAATGAGAAAACTCTGGAACGCATCCAAGCTCATCGATGACCTTACACCTCACAAAGATATTGAAGTAGACGAAGAAGACCTTGAAGAGATCGACAGATGGATGCTGGCTGAGATGGACGACCTAGTCGAATTCGTCACCGAGAAGTTCGAGGACTACGAATTTGCCCGTGCCAGAGACAAAATAAGAGAACGTTTCTTCAACATGTTCTGTGGAGACTACCTGGAGATCACCAAGCAGAGACTTGACGACGAGAAGAACAAGTCTGCACAGTATGCCCTTGTTCAGACGCATAAGAAGTTCCTCAAGATGCTGGCACCACTGCTCTCACATACCACCGAGGAGATCTGGAACGAGATGTACCAGAACTCCAGTATACACAGAAGTGACTGGCCAGAAACGGAAGGAATCGAAGCCGACAAGGAAGCTGGCGAGAGAGCGATGGAGGTCGTCTCAGCTCTAAGAAAGTTCAAGACAGAACACCAGATGAGCCTCAACGAAGAACTGGAAAGAGTCCAGGTCTACGGAGATATCTCAGGCTTTGAAGACGCGATCAAGGAAGTCATGCACGTCCAGAACCTGAAACAGCTTGATTCGGAGCCAGAGACCGAGAACAAGATCATCGAGATCTCCCTGGACTACTCCAAGGCAGGACCGAAGTACGGAGACAAGGTCTCGGAGATCGAGGAAGCACTGGAGAACAACGAGTTCTTCATTGAGGACGGCCGACTCGAAGTCGCTGATGAACATTTAAAGCCGGAGATGTTCGAAGTCAGAGAGGAAAGAACCTACACCGGGGAAGGAGAGATGATCGAGACAGAGAACTCACTGGTGATAATCCACTAGAAAACACTTATTTATTTTTGTTATTTTATCATCATAACAAATGGATGCTCATCTAGAAGCTGAAGGAATTGAACACGAAAAAGATGAACTTTACTGGCTTTCCCATGAGTTCGGGAGAGAGTGGGAGGACGTAAAAGGTCAGGCAGAGAAAGGAAAGATCGGTTCGAAAGATATCTACAGGAAGGAAGTACAGTATGAGAAAGGTAAAATAAACTATGAACTGGCTATAGCTTTCTTCGAAAACTTCGAGCCAGAGTACGTGAACATACCGGAAGCGAAGATTGAAGAGAATCAGGAGACCTACCTAGTTACTGAAGGTGTGGAAGGTAAAGGTTCAGACTTCTCCCGTGAAGAAGCCTACGGATATGCATCTGAGATGACACTTCTGGGGGAAACAGACTGGGATGCCTACCTCAACTTCAAGATGACGGATACACCTGTACTTGTCGACTTCGAGTACTTCACAAACTACAGAATAGAAGAAGAACACTACAAACAAAATATCCTGGAACCCTGGTTCAGGAAACGTGGCTTCGAATTCGATGAGGGAAGATTCGACCAGGAAATGGAAAGACGTGCAAGAAACCTTCCGGATACAGAAGACGTCATCGAGACACTCAGAGAAGAAACTCCTCAGATAGTACAGGAAAAAGAGTTCATGGAATCTCAACTCAGCAAGCTGGAGGAAGCACTTGAGAAAGCGAAAAAAGGAGAACTGACTGTAGAGAAAATCTCAGATGAAATCGCCCCGGCTACATAAACAATTGTCCAAGAAAAAGGAGAAGTAACCCTGTTTGACTACACATCTGAGTCACCAAATCCTGGCCCCTGGCTGGAACGTTATATTTGAACCCCTGTCGAATCTAAGTGACTGTTTGCTAAGGTTTGTTCCAAGCTTTACATCAGGCGCCATGTTAAGTGACTTATTGGACTCCAGCAGCAGGTCCTGTGGCAGGTCATCTGTCTGGTCCATGGTGCATGAGCTGTTCAGCGTCCAGTTCCCTGTGTGTGGTGGGGCGCAGTCAATGCTGAACTGGGTGTCAGGTGCTGGTACTTCGCTTCCCAGACCTGTGGAGTCGTTTGCATTGTAGAAGGCTGTGTAAGTCCCTACAAGATCCTCGAGCTTGTCTTCTGTACCGAATGTTGTGTTCCAGACCTGGCTGACATTCTTGGATGATGTGTTATCAAGATATATCCTTGCGTAATGATTTCTGGTGACATATCTATCCTTCAGAGCTGTGCTCCACAGCTTCACTTCGTCTACTGTTCCATTCAAACTCTTGGCACCGTAGTTCCTGCCCAGTACGAACTGTGAACTTGTTCCAGAGAGTCCTTGCTCAAGTTCCTGGCTCTCAGAGTACCCTACTCTCTGCTGTCCGGCGAAGACCTTTTTTTCTCCGGATGACCTGCTGTAGACTGCGGTAATCCTTACCCATTCATTTCTAGGGACTGTATAGCCGGTTGTCAGGTTTGAAAGCTCGTCCTGTGCTCCATGTTTCGTCTGGAAGAATAACTCACCTGTATCTGATATACCCAGGTTAAGCGAGTTGTTATCGTAGTTGTTGAACAGAGATCCGCCGTAGCCTTCAAGATTTACCCAGCTTGACAGTGTTATCTCATTTGTTGGGTAATTTCCATCAGGTATCTCGATGAAGCCGTCGTCTCCAAAGCTCATTCCTCTTCTGAACCTTCCTTGGACGTATGTCTGAACCCCGTCTCTAGTTATTCCATCCTGATTGTTCGGTGATGCATCCTCTACAGCAGAACCAGCCCCGTTTACCTCCTCATCCATCTTGTAGTAGAAGTTCAGTTCACCGGGTTGCACGGTTTCAGGTCTTACCTCCGCCCACACCCTGTCCAGAGGACCATTCGTGGAGTTAGATGCTGATACATTCGAAATACCTTCCTCATCGTTGTGGATAGAGGTTTCAGATGGCTGGAACTTGCTTCTTATACTTCCATTTTCAACTACCAGTCTGATGGCGTATTCAGCAGAATCCTGACCATCAATACCGTTGAAGTTTGAAATAGAGACATCTATAGTTCTGTTACCAGGTAACTGAGAGATGGTACTCGAAGCATTGAAGAATCCGTTCTGATCTGTAAGAACCTTGTTCCTCCTCATACTATCCATCGTAGGGGCTCCTGCAGTCCCATTCGACTCCATAAACCATCCTATATTACCGCTCTCGAAAGTGGTCGTCTGCTCGAACAACCTGGTGTTTATCTCCTCTCCACTGCTGCCAAATACCCGGAGAGTGATATTCCCGTTATTCGGCCAGATAGCCTGGATCTTGTACCACTGCGTGCTGAAAGAGTAAGGTTCAGACTCTATCACAGTCCCGTTCTCTCTTAACTGAAGCTCCTCAGATGTACGGTTAATCAGTGCAGAGTAGCCCTGCTCATCTCCCTGCACGCCAAACGCGAAGCCTGCAACGTCTCCGTCGGCAGGTAAAGCCCATGCAGATATTGACTGTCCCTGGGAAACCGTGATATCCCCTCTCCATGCAACACCGTTCATAGATCCATCATTAGTACCTATACCATAATCCCCATCCAGAGCAGCTGATTCTGTAGCGAAAAGACTCTGAACGTTGTTATACTCGTTCATATTACCATCCTCAAATCCTTCGATAAGGTTGGAGGTTCCCTGACCACCAAACAGTACATCTATAGGTTCATAGACAAGAGGCTCGCCTTCAGGAAGCAGCCTGGCCTCCCCATCCACGTTCAGAGTCTCTCCACTGTCAATAATATCATCCGACGAAATATTTACTGAGATATTCTTCACCGCAAAGTTACGGTTCTTCTTCCTGTCTCTTAGACTCCAGTTATAGTTCTCCTCTGAAGGCTGAGCATAAACGGTGAAGTCGTAAATACCTAGAGTATCAGCCGTAACATCTATCTCCCTCTCCCATCTGCTATTGAAGGTGTTATAACTCATCGAAGCATTGTCAAGGAATAGATCTCCTTCACTGTCTCTAGCCACAACCGTAAGATCATTCTCCAGTTCATCACTGAGGGATTCACCGTTCCATTTCCTCCTGAAGTCGGCAGTTATATCAAATGCCGAATCATCAACATCCACAGTGTTCTCCGGATCAGTGGTACCGATATCAAGCTCTGTCAGGTTACCAAGATCTATATCTCCCTGAGCTGTCTCATTCTCCAAGGTAACACCATTAATATCTCTGTTCGAGCCTGCATACACCGTGTAGGTGTAGTTTCCAGGTCCTTCAGGCCTGAAATCATAATCATAACGTGAAACAGTTGAATTAAAGGACATCGAGGCATTCTGAACCACAACATTATCCGAATCATCCCTGACCGTTACTGAAAGATCTGCATCAGTGGAGTTAACCGGTTCACCGCTCCAGATTTTATTGTAATCCGCTCTTACGTGGATCAGAGGTGCATCAAGCTCTGAAGTCGTACCTATATCCTCCTCTGACACATCCAGCGTGGTGTTTGCCCATACAACAACTCTCTCGGAATCTATGCCTGATATATTTCTGCTGTCAGTGACGTTAAAGCGTAAATCACGATCACCTACCGGCGGAGATATATTGACTCCAAAGTCTCCTGTCTGATTAGCTATTAGCGGGCGCCTGAACTTGATCAGATCCACATACCCGGTGTCGTCTCCCGAGGAAACGGACTGGTCCTTGAAGTACTCCCACCTCAAAGTATGATTTCCAGATGGAACAGAGAAAGTCTCCTTCTGCCAAGAAGTAGACCCTCCTATCTCATCCGCCAGGCTTCCGTCCACATAGAACTGAAGGTAATCCCCCAAGCCTTCTGAACTCGCCTTCCATCTGAAACTGATGTTCTTCGGACCGGTTATGTTTCTCTCGACCCAGGAAGTACTACTATCCCCAATATCACCGGCTCTGAAGGAGTAAGATCCTTCATAGGCCTCAGCAGTCGTTCTGGACCAGTTTGCATCACCGCCGTAATACCAGCCTCCCCCGGTCCCGGACTCAAAGTCGAAGGTATCCCCAAAGTACCTCTCGCCGTCAGCAAACAGAGTGGCTCTGGAGCCGTTCGAGGCCAATCCAAGTGGCTGAAGAATAGCCGACCCATTGAAACTTACCGACTCATTGGTGTCAAGATAAGTAACATTTGAATCGACATCAACCGAAATATTCCTGGCATCAACAGAAAGACTCCTGCTCAAGTTCTCGTACTCTATACCGAAATCTGTCTCAGTAGTAGTTCCATAGATATTAGCCGTGAAGTTCCCGAGCTGACTGAAATCATAGTCATAAGTCCAGATACCTTCGCCGCCGGCATCATAGGCCATAGATGCGTTATCCAGGACTACATCATCAGTAGAATTCCTCAACGTGACAAGTACATCCGAACTCTCAGCTGTCCCGGCACCGGAATCAACGAACACGTTCAGAGAGTTAACCTCCCAGCTCTGTGTGACATCCGTACTGTTTCCTTTGAGGAATACCTCGGCATCCTCAGAATCCGGAACCGACAAACTGTAGTTCTGAAGAGTACCGGTGATCTCAAAGCTATCCGTACCCACAACACTACCACCACTGTCAATAGCCCGGAACTCAGCACTCAGTTCAGCCGAAGCAGGAACATCCGCATCAACACCTACACTACTCCAGTTCTGCTGCGAAGACGTATCAACCCTCTCAGACGAGTAGTTACCCTTGAAGGTCCCATCTGTACCGTCGAAATATAGCTCTTTCACTTCCTGAT
>JBEQAY010000028.1:0-13498 GCA_041640075.1 Candidatus Nanohaloarchaea archaeon
ACTCGCCAATCGAGGTAACCGATCTAGGACTGGCGATAGTGAATACTCTCGAAAAACATGCCCCCGACCTTCTTAGTGAGACGCTTACACGTGAGTTCGAGGATCAGATGGATGCAATCCAGAGCGGAGAGGAAACCTCTGAAGACGTAGTTGGAAAGGCTCGTGAAGAACTGGAAGAAACCCTTACCAAGTTCAAGGAAGAGGAGAAGGAGATAGGTGCCGAACTGGTTGAAACTATCGACCAGGAGCGCAAAAGGAGGCGACAGCTTGGTGATTGCCAGGAATGCGGAGATGGAACTCTAAGAATCATCAAAAGTAACGGAAGCCGCTTCGTCGGTTGTTCAAACTACCCTGAATGCGAGAACAGCTTCCCGCTTCCGAACAACGGCGACATCAACAGTGTGGACGAGGTTTGCGAGGAGTGTGGGAACCCGAAGATATATGTCAGCCGCAGCAACGGAAAAGACTACAGCATGTGTATAGACCCCGACTGTCCAACGAAAGACGACTGGTAACTCAGGAGATACCTTTCCACTCGCTTCAGGAGAAGAATTACAGATAGAGAAAGTTTGAAACAACCTGAATTAATTTTTCCTAACATCGTTGGAGAGGAACTCTATGACCTTGTCCGTTCTTTCCTGTGCTCCTTCCAGATCGAACTCTTCACCTAGCTCCTCAAATTTGTCGGCGAAAGCATCTTCATCACCGATTATTTCCCTTATATCCTCGGCGGATTCAATAAAGTTTTCACGCACCTTCTCATTCTCCTGGTTCTCTGACTGTATACTGCCGTAAAGTCCAGGTTTCTGGTTCAGCATACGCGCCGTTAAGTCTGTTATCAGCTGGTAGACTGGAGAAGAGTACTCGCTCATATCTGCGCCACCAAGATCAGATTTTCGTATAGTTTCAGCGACCACAAGCTCGGAGAAATGCATCAGGCCCTGCACAAGGCTCATAGCTTTGTCATGACTCTCTGGATCTGTGATATGGATGTCGCCGCCGTTCCTGCTCCAGAACTCCTCCATCCCCGTCCATTTTTTACCTTTCTCAGGGCAGAGAACGATTTTCTGACCTGAGATAGAGTTAGTAGGAGCGTACATAGGATGCATGCCAAGTACTTCATCTGAATAGTTTTTCATGGCCCCAACAGGCTTCTTTTTCACACTTGTAACGTCGCAGAGAAGTGTGTCATCTGAGATATGGGGTCCGATCTCATGGATTACGTCTACGGTCACCGAGATCGGCACTGAAATTATGACAACATCTGCTTGCTCTGCTGCTTCTTTCTGCTTGACAGGTTCCCAGTCCTCTCCTTCACAGGCTTCACGGGCTCTGTGCAGGTTTCTTCCCGTCACCAGGATATTGTTTTTATCTTCAAGGTTCCTTGCGAGATGTTTGCCGAACTTTCCTGTTCCTCCTATTATCGCGATATCCTGGTCTATCATCTATCCAAGATTTCAGTTCTTACTCTAAAAGGGTTTTCGGCGTCTAGAACCATGTAATTTTTCACATTGGCTGATCAACCGTGTTTCATGTCAAAAGTTCTTGAAGATGACGAGCTTGAGGAAGAACTGGAAAAACTGAGCATATGGGGTCTTGAAATGGGGAAGCTGGCGACGCGCATGGAGTTCGACAACTACAGAGATGCCGTCTTCTTCGCTAACTCTGTTTTCTCGATCGCCGAGGAAGAGTTCCACCACCCCGAGGTTAAAGTGGAGTACGGCGCCGTAGAGATTGATCTCTGGAGCCATGAAGAAGAAGGAATCACAGAGAAAGATATCGAAATGGCGGAGAGGATCGAACAGAAACTTGCAGAAATCGACTGGGACTAGATGCTCTCTTCTATCCTTTCAAAAGCCTTCTTTATTTCCTCTTTAGTGGTGGAGCCGAAGCAGATCCTGACGTTCTGATCGCTTCCAGGACCCATAGACTCACCCGGCACCATGGCCACACCTTCATCAATCATCTCCATGCAGAACTCCCAGGAATCCTCACCTACCTCAGGGAATGCGTAAATCGCGCCTTCAGGAGCGACGAAATCCCATCCAAGATCTTTCATTCTTTCAACCAGTAGATCTCTCCTCTCTCCATAGGTTTCACGCATCTCTTCGACGTGGGAATCCTTTTCAAGTGCTTCCACAGCCGCGTACTGGGAGATCCTTGGGGGACACGCTGTACTGGCTCTTGAAACTTTTGCGTACTGCTCAATGTTCTCCTGTTTATCGATTATCCAGCCGATTCGCCAGCCCGTCATGGCGTGATTCTTGGATACCGAGCCGATAACAGCTGAATCACAGGAGTAAACTGCCGGGGAGTGATGTTCTCTCTCGTAAGTCAATCTGTGATACACTTCGTCCGAAATTAAGAAAGTATCGTTTTCATCAGCGAACTCACCGATTTCCCGGGCCTGATCCTGTGTCAAAGTATATCCTGTAGGATTTCCTGGCGTATTAACGATTAGAAGATCTGCTTCGGCGATTTTCTCTTTTGTCTCTTCCCTTAGGTTTCTGTTCCGGTCCCAGTACTGGACCTGTTCCCACTGGTTCTCCGAAACCTCGCTGATCATCTTGTAAGGTCCCCAGCACGGATCATTGAAAACTGCCTTGTCTTTCTGTCCGAGCCTGGCTGCCAGGATAGCGTATAGAGCACCCATTCCTCCTGTAGTGACCATTACATGCTTTTTCTGGATCTTTTTTCCTTCATCGCCGTAGCCTATCTTCTGGTTTTCCTCTGCTGCTATAGCTTCTCTCAGGTCCTCGATCCCCAGCATCGGAGAATAACCTTGCTTGTTCTCAAGTCCTTTTTTCGCGGCTTCTTTGACGTGTTCCGGAGTATCAAAGCTTGGCTGTCCGATGTCAAATCTGACGATGTCCTCTTTCTGGGCTGCTTTCTCCGAAATTTTTCTTATAGAGAGATCTATGTTCTCGATTCTTTCCCTCATTTTTCCACCTTCCCGTAGCTTCCTAGATCATCGACTTCGCCGTAGGTCTCAAGACATTTTTTAGCCAGTTCAAGCCTTTCACCTGCAGACTCGGCTTCGACATAAAAGTAATAGTTTCCAAGCCCTTCTTTTGTAGGTCTGGACTGTATATGGCTCAGGTTAATTTCCTGACCGGCAAAACATGAAAGCATAGCGTGTAAAATGCCTGGCCGGTCCTCTCCAGGCTCCAGGATAAGAGAAGTCTTCTCTTTTCTGTCCGGTTCGCTGTTTAACACGAAGAAGCGTGTGACGTTCGTGTCCCGGTCCTGAACTGATCTCTGCAGTATGTTCTTATCATTGATTTCAGCAGCTATCTCAGATGCCAGAGCTGCTTCGCCTTCTTCAATCTCCTCTACAGCACCTGCAGTCGAGGAAGCTTCTTCTTCAGTCCAGCCATGATCTGAAATTATCTCCTGTGACTGGTCAAGCGCCTGAGGATGTGATACAACAGTTTCAATATCTTCAATCGATTTCTCGTCTGAGATAAGAGCATGTTGGATAGGTAGGACTACTTCAGCCGTTATAGAGACCTCTTCCTCTCTCAGGAGATCCACTGTATCTGTTACTCCTCCGCCCAGAGAGTTCTCAATCGGTACAAGCTTCCTCTCCACTTCCGACTTGAAAACTTCTCTTATAGTGGAACAGAAAACCGGTTCAAGATCGTCAAAGTATTTTTCTGCGGCCTGATGAGTGTAAGTTCCTTCAGGTCCAAGTAAAGCTACTTCAGTCAATTTATTCACCGGTCAAGAAGATCTTTTTGAACATCTACTGCTGTTTCGATCAGTACTTCTGCAAGTTCCTCTCCACGGCCTTCAGGTAGGTTCTTTTTACTGAAAAGTTCCTCAAATTGCTCTTTAACCTCTTCTTCACGCTCATGGTCTCTTATCTGGATATCTTCCCTCTCTTTCTGGTCCATGACTTTCAGGACGGCGTCCATACGCTCTCTGACATCGTTTACGATTTTCCTGTTGGCCTCATCGATCTCTTCACGTGCTTCCTCCAAACTCATACGAGAGAGTTAACAGGCAATTCTTTAGAATTTTCCGAAAAAACTGTTAGAAAAGTCCTCCTTCCTCGTCTTCCTCAAGACCATCATCTGTAATCTTGAAGCCGACTTTCTCACCTTCTGCGATCGACCGGTGCTTGGCGATCTCCGCAGTCCTGACACCTTCGCCTGACTGCGAAAGCTGTACAAGGCATTTTGACCAGTACTTTGGAACGTCACGGCCTACCAGCTCCAGATCATCTTTCTCGAAACTTGTGTACACCTGGTTAGTTATAACTACAGGTATATCCTGCTTCCTGGCGATACCTGAAAGCTTTGAGAGCTGTCCGGAGAGCTCATTATTTATCTCCGAGGCGTTGTCTCCGTTAACTTTGAGCCTGTAAAGCGAAACCATTGAATCGACTATTACCAGACCTATATCATCTTTCACGTCATGAAGCGACTCTATAGCTTCTTCCTGTTCTTCAAACGTAGTTGCATCCTTGAGAAGGATATTGTCAAGATCTTCCTCTGATGCGATCTGGATAAATCTTTCTGCGGAAAAACTGGCTTCCGTGTCTATGTAAGCTACCTTGCCTCCGTTTTCTGCGACTTCTGCGGCGATCTGTATGCAGACATTGGTCTTGCCTGAGCCGGAGTCTCCGTAGAAATTTGAGATTACTCCTTTCTCTATTCCTCCACCGAGAAGACTGTCGAGTGGCTTGCAGCCGGTTGATACACGGTTTACTTCCACATCGAAAGATTCTTTCCAACTCTTTTATCGGTGCCTGATTCGGCCTGAATAGAACAGAACCCACACCTGTTTTTATTCAGGAAGAGAAAAGAAAGAGATATGGAGGCACGACACATAGTTTTTGGTGCAGTTTTTGTGGCATTTTTCGGTATCGGGATGCTGAACGTGATGTCAGACGGAAGATTCGCACATATGCTGGCCAGCCAGATACCAGGTCATGCAGGAACAGGAAATGCATCCATACAGGACGTTGAAGAAGTGGAACTGGAGTCTGGAGAGAAAGTCATTCGAAGAGTTGAGTTAAGAAATGTGAAGAGAGTTTCCTATGGTGATCCAACAATCTCTACTAACGGCACAGATCCTTTGAACTTTACTATAGATCTTGCTCCGCCCTTTAGTGGCGTTGAACAGTCAATGCCGCCGAACTATGTTTACGATCACCGGGAGAGAAAGATCACCGCAACTCTCAGCTTCGAGGCTGAGGAAGTAGCCGAACCAGGAGAATGGACCTTCGAGTTAACGGCCAGACCTGGGGATATACGCACGGAAAAAATTTCACGCGAGATACCTGTGAATATCAAATCAGACCAGTAGAGGTTTTTTGTTTACGTAAACAAAAATCCATTTAAGTGTTGTATGTTAAGTTGAACTTGCCATGTCCGAAGAAGAAGCGGCCTTGATAACATACAACACAGAGCGTAAGAACTTTGATTCAGTCTACGAGAGAAACAAGTTTTACCGCGGTCTCTTCGGATACAAGCAGACAGTCAGGAAGAACGGGAAGGAGTACGAGTACGAGAAAGATGGACTGATGGACGAGATCCCTCATCTCAGGATCGACGACTCCGTGTTCATTACTCCAACAAGATGCGTTGAGAAGGTTGAAAGATACTTCGAGGAATGGGGAGAAAAAGTCTCAAAACACATATTCACAGTTGTAATCGAGGACAAGACCATGATAGAGAAGATAAGAAACGAGGAAAAAGACCCGGAGCTAGGAGAAGGTGAAAAACAATAATGACAGACGACGACAGCGTAAAACTGCGTGTAGGAGAAGTACCTCCAAATGCACAGCAGGACATCGGTAAAGGTATCGTAAGAATTGACAGCAAAATCATGGAAGAACTCAACGTTCGTGAAGGAGAAGCAGTAATACTTGAAGGCGAAAGAGAAACAGTAGGGCGAATTGCACGATCCTATCCTGCCGACAAAGGTCTAGGAATCGCCAGAATGGATGGATACATGCGTAAAAACGCAGGTACAAGCCTGGGAGAAAACGTGTCCGTCAGAAAGGCAGAGATGAAGGAAGCGGAGGAAATTACTCTTGCACCCGCCGAAGAAGGTGTTATGATGCAGGTATCCAACCCTAACATCTTCAAGAAAGGACTTGCCGGTAGAGCAATAATGCAAGGCGACATCGTTGTGCCTGGAGGAGACAGAGACCGGAAACAGTCCGTCTTCGACGACATGCCGTTTGACTTCGACATGGACAAGTTTGCCATGGGCTTCGGCGGCGAGACAAAGCTTATGGTCGTCAAAACCAAGCCGAAAGGCGCAGTACAGATAACAAAGAACACTGATATCAAGATGAAACAGCAGGCAGTAGAGGAACCAGGACAGAAACGTGTAAGCGTACCAGACGTAACCTACGAAGATATAGGAGGACTCGACGAGGAAGTACAGAAAGTCAGGGAGATGATCGAACTCCCACTGAAGCATCCAGAAGTCTTCCAGCAACTTGGAATAGACGCTCCAAGCGGGGTCCTGCTCCAGGGACCACCGGGAACAGGAAAGACACTGCTCGCAAAAGCAGTAGCCAACGAATCCAATGCAACATTCCTTTCCATCGACGGACCGGAGATCATGTCCAAGTACTACGGAGAATCAGAGAAACAGCTCCGTGAAAAATTCGAGGAAGCAAGAGATGACGCGCCTGCAATCATCTTCATCGACGAAATCGACGCCATCGCACCTAAGAGAGATGAAACTGGGGGAGAAGTCGAGAGAAGAGTTGTAGCTCAGCTTCTCAGTGAGATGGACGGCCTGGAGGCACGTGAAAACGTGATCGTTATTGCTGCCACAAACCGTGCGGACTCCATCGATCCGGCTCTGAGAAGAGGAGGAAGATTCGATAGAGAGATAGAGATCGGTGTACCGAACAGAGACGGCAGGAAAGAAGTTCTGCAGATCCATACGAGAAACATGCCACTGGCAGACGACGTAGACCTCGACGAACTGGCAGACAAGACACACGGATACGTCGGAGCAGACCTGGAGGCTATGTGTAAAGAAGCAGCGATGTACGTCCTGAGGGATATACTCCCAGAGATAGATCTGGATGAAGAGATACCGAGCGACGTCCTTGAAGACCTGATAGTAGATAGAGACGCAATGATAGAAGGTATGCGTACCGTTGAACCTTCACAGATGCGTGAAGTAATGGTTGAAGTACCTCAGGTAACCTGGGACGACATCGGAGGACTTGAAGAGACGAAAGACCGTCTGCAGGAGATGGTCGAGTGGCCACAGGAGTACCCGGACGAGTTTGAGAGCATGGGTATAGACGTACCTAAAGGCATCCTTCTCTACGGACTGCCAGGAACAGGAAAGACACTGCTCGCAAAAGCAGTAGCCAACGAATCCAACTCCAACTTCATCTCCGTAAAAGGACCGGAACTGCTCTCCAAGTATGTCGGTGAGTCCGAAAGTGCGGTCAGAGAAGTCTTCAAGAAGGCAAGACAGGTCGCGCCATGTGTCCTGTTCATAGACGAGATTGACTCCATCGCACCGCGCAGAGGTTCCAGAAGCTCTGATTCTGGTGTTGGAGACAGGGTTGTCAACCAGTTGCTTACAGAGCTGGATGGAATCGAAAGTCTTGAAGGAGTAACAGTTATCGCAGCCACGAACAGACCTGACATGATCGATCCAGCGATCATGCGACCTGGAAGAATCGACAGGAACGTAGAGGTCGAGGTACCGGATGAAGAAGGACGGAGAAAGATCTTCGAGGTCCATACTATGGATATGCCTCTTACAGACGACATAGATCTCGACGAACTCGCTGAGATGAGTGAAGGCTACGTCGGTTCGGATATAGAGTCCATCTGTCGTGAAGCAGGTATGAACGCTCTTCGTAACGATAGAGGTGCCAAATCCGTGACCATGGAAGACTTTGAAAACGCGATCGATGAAGTCCGACCAACTGCAACCGAGGATAACCTGCAGCGTTACGAGAAGATGATGCAGAAGATGCAGGACATCGAGCAGACTGAAGACACACCTGACTACTACGCCTGATCATCTCAGGCACACCTTTTTCTTTATTAATTAGATCAGGTAAATTGGTTTCATGCCAGAAGAAGATTCTGAAGAAGGAGATGTTGAAGAATCTCCTGAAGACGAACCAGATCAGAAAGAAGATAAAGAAAATAGAACCACTTCTAACCCAAAAAATGATAGCAAGCAATCATCAGGTTCAGGATCAATACAGCTGACCGTGAGATCGGTTATGGCTGGAGTATTTGTCCTCGGGCTTGCAATAGGTTTCTCTGGAGGAGTACTGACCTCACAGGGAACTTTCAGCCTTGGAAACGAAGCTGCACCATCACAGCCATCCGGAAACAACGATCAAGGCAACCAAGACAGTGGAGAGACTGAGACGATCGACATGAGTGAGATAGAGATGGAAGGAGAGCCTGTTCTTGGAGATGAAAACGCCGAGGTCACGATGGTAGTCTATGAAGACTTCCAGTGTCCTTTCTGCAAGAGATTCGAGGAAGGTGCTTTCCAGCAGATCAAGTCAAATTACATCGACTCCGGTCAGGTTAAGGCCGTGTGGAAGGATCGTCCTCTGCCACAACTACATCCTTGGGCTGAACCAGGCGCAGCAGCAATGGAATGCGTCTACAGAGAAGGAGGAAACGAAGCGTTCTGGAACGTTAAAGACCAGGTATTTGCCAACCAGGACAGTATATCAACTTCGAACGTTGAATCACAGATCAAATCATTCGCTGCAGACGAAGGAGTATCCGAATCAGCAGTACAGAGCTGCCTAGACAACGATAATCCTATGGAAGAAGTCAACGCAGACTCAACAGAAGGTCAGAACCTTGGAGCAAGCGGTACCCCGACAGTCTTCATCAACGGAGAGAAGATTGTTGGAGCACAGCCTTACAGCAACTTTGAATCAGTCATCGAGAACGCTCTAAGCTAAAATTACGCTCTCTTATACATTTCTCCCTCTTTTTTCTTCTCCAAAATTAAGAAGTCCCTATTTCTGTGTGGTGATTATCTTACCTTCGTCAGTCAAGACAACAGTGTGCTCTGCCTGCACCACTGTACCATCGCCGTATTCATTGAGTACAGGGTAGGAATGCACTATCTCTCCCTGAACCAGTTTCTTCATCGCCATCTTTTCTCTGGCACCGAAGTCATCGAACCATCTAGTTGTAAACGGAAGACCGTTAAACTCTCTGATCTTGGACATTAACTTCCGTTCAGCCTTACCTCTAACATTTGTATCACGCTCTAGTTTGTATATATTACCATCTGCACCGTTCTTCACTTTTCCAGATCCATCTGTCAGGAAAGGCTCGATAGCAAACGCGTCACCGACCTCAAATTCGTGGTCGGAGTTATTAGAGTAGTTAGGTATCGAGACACCGGCATGCTGAGTGTACTTCCCAAGGTAATGACCTGTCAGGTTGCGGATCACTTCATACTCTTCCGGCACCTGTTCATCTATATAGTCCCCAAGTTCTCCGACAATTACTCCCGGTTCAATGAAATCCAGTGCCTCTTCAAGTACTTTTTCAACCGTTTCAATCATCTCATCTCTTTTCCCAGATGGATTAACCGTCAAAGCCGTATCAGCTATGTAACCTTCTGAGTGAGCACCTATATCTATCTTCACAACATCATCTGCCTTCACCTCTCGTTTTTCGGATCTTGGAGGTGTGTAATGAGCAGCTGTCTCGTTAATCGAGACGTTTACAGGGAATGCTGGTTCAAGTCCTTCTTCACGGATTAAGCCTTCAACCTCCTCAGCTATTACTTTTAGATTAACGCCAGGCTCTGTTACCTCACGCGCCTTATCCCTAGCTTTCTGTATAACCTCTCCTGCTCTGATATAGTGCTCTTTGACTTCCTGATCCATAGAGGAAATATGAAAGTGAAAAGTGAAAAACTATTCCCTCTCGACTCTAGCAACACCTGATTCTTTTGCCGCATCCCTAACTTTCTCGGCAATCTTCATCGCCAGTTCCTTATCCAATGTATCAGGAACAATTTTATCCTTCTCAGGCTCTATAAACTCCCTAATTGCTTCAGAAGCTGCTATCTTCATCTTTTCATTTATATCTGATGCGCGGACATCAAGCGCTGCTCTGAAAACACCTGGAAAAGCCAGAGAATTGTTTACCTGGTTGTCAAAGTCGCTTCTACCTGTAGCTGTGATAAAAGCACCACCAGCTTTCGCATCCTCAGGTAAGATCTCTGGTTCTGGGTTGGCTAAGGCGAAGACAATCGGGTTCTCTGCCATAGATTCTACCATCTCTGTCGAGACGATACCCGGAGCTGAAAGCCCGATAAATACGTCTGCATCCTCCATGGCATCTTCAAGATCACCTTCCTCTTCTGATGCAAGTGTTTTTTCAGCAAGTTGTGCTTTGTAACGATTGTCGTCATCTGTTCTCAGTATTCCTGATGAGTCTACTGGTACAATGTTTTCTGCTCCTGCGTCGAGAAGGAACTTTGCGACTGCTATTCCAGAGGCTCCAGCACCTGAGATAGCGATCCTGACATCTTCAAGATCTTTCTCAGCGAGTTCAAGAGCGTTCTGCAGAGCAGCCCCTACTACAATCGCTGTTCCATGCTGATCATCATGGAAGACAGGGATATCCAGCGACTTCTTCAACGTTTCCTCAACCCTGAAGCATCTAGGAGCCTTGATATCCTCCAGGTTAATGGCCCCAAAAGTCGGCTCCAGTGCCTCAACCTGCTCCACAATATCTCCGGAAGTCTCGGAGTCAAGACAGACAGGGAATCCGTCTACACCACCAAATTTTTTCATCAGGTTGGCTTTACCCTCCATAACAGGCATACTTGCTTCCGGACCAATATCACCAAGTCCAAGGACTGCACTGCCATCAGAAACTACTGCAACCATGTTTCCTTTTGAAGTATAGTTATAGGACTCCTCCTTATCATCACTGATTTCTTTACACGGCTCTGCAACACCTGGAGTGTACACAAGCTCCAGATCGTCCGTACCGTTTATTTCAACGCTGGGGTCGACAGTTATTTTTCCAGGATTTCTTCTGTGAAGTTCCAGGGCCTCTTCTTTGTTAACCATAGTATCAAACTGTACCTGACATTTGTAAAATTCCCTGCCCGGCTACATCCTACCTTTTCCGAAACAACACACCATTAAACAAAATTAAACAGATTTACGGACTATACAGCCTTTCTACGTGGTTTTCCTAGGGCTGAATTAACGGTGGTTTACTCCTGCCTTTTATATTCTTGACACAATGCCAACTACCTATGAAAAAGAAAAATTTGATGCTCCTAGGACTCGTGGTCCTCCTATCAACCTCGGCCATGGCTCAGACAGTTGAGAAAAACACATCTAGTACAGGAGTAAAGCCTGGAATAATGCCCGGAAATCCACTATACGTCGTGGAAAGTTTTGTGGAGAATATAGAAGTAAAGATAGCAGGGATGATAGGAGGTCCAGAAATGAAATCTAAAGCTATAGCCAACAACGCAGAGGAACGTCTAGCAGAAGCAAGATATCTTGCAGACCAAAACAAAACAGAAAAAGCAGCAAAAGCCATGCAAAGATACTCTCAAGGCTTAAACCACTCAAGAGACATAGCAAGAGGGCTTGAAGATACTAATCTGGGGCAAAAGATAGAAAATGTTTCAAATAGAAACAAGCAGACTCTCGAAGAGGTAAAGAAAAAGGTTCCCGAACAGGCAAAGAAAGGGATAGAGAGAGCACGTAATAAAACAGATAACCAGAAACCTGACATACCGGATAAGGCAAGAGAAAGATCTGAAAACCCTGGAAAAGCAGAAAATACAGGTTTGAACAGCTCAAAACCTGAGGAAAGTACCCCTGGAGGAATTGAGGTAAATGATTCAGAAGCGAAGCCAGCAAAAATAGGTAAATCCAGAGAAAACCTGACATCAGGAAAAAATATCTCTAATAGTCCTGATATAGAGAATAAAACCATAAATAAGGACGATAATGACGAGCTTAACACATCCAGGGAAGTAGATCCTGAAACAGGAGGTCAGAGCACTGATACAAAGGAAAGTAGAGAGAAGACTTCTGATAGAGATGAGGAAAGCTCTGTTGATCCGTCAGAGAGTACATCCGAGGACGACTCAAAAGTTCCTGGTTCAGGGCTTGTCCAGTAGGTCCTGTCTTCTTTTATCTCTGGAGGATGAACTTGATCCATGAGTGTTGCGTTCCCTGAAGCCGAGTTTGAAGTCCTGATTTACATGCTTCTGGGAGCTTTCATAGCGTTAACTGTTGCCAGCGGGTTCTACATCTGGAAACTTCAGAAGATACTGAAGGAACAGAAACAGGATGACGAAGATAACAATCTGCGGACAGATAATATAGGGCTCTCAAGGCGAGCTGAGGAGATAATTAACAACGTCATGGAAGAACCTAAACTTCAAAGCGAGCTACCGGACGAGATAGATGTTTCTAAGGCAACCGTAAGTAATGCTGTGGGAGAACTCTTTGAGAGAAATCTTGTCATCAAAAAGAAGAAAGCGAATACCTATCTCATCGAGCCTAATCTCGAGGAACTCGAGAAACAGCAAAGGTAAACGCAACTGAACTGGAAAAACCCTTTGTTAAACGCTATTAAACAGGTTTTGAACGTTTCTAAACAACTGTTTCTGGAAACCCCTCTTAAACCTCGGCGAGGTATTCCAGCGTGGTGAAATCAAATGAAATACGACAAGTACTTTACGGCAACACTTGCAGCATTCATGCTGCTTGGATTCACGGCACCAGCCGCAGCACAATCTGCGCAAGCCGATACACAGGTTCAAACGGAGGCGCAAGCATCCGCACAGTCTCAAGGAGTTTTCAACGCGATAGCAAAGGTGCAGGCACAGCTCAAAGACATTCAGCAGAGACTTACAGCACTTGAAGAAAAAGTAAATGCAAGTGCAGAAGCAACAGGTAACTCAGATGCAGAAGTAGAGACACAGACCGAACCTCAGGCAGAATCAGAAAACAGTCAGAGACAGGGTCCGCCTGAAACACCAAGTAACAGCGAGAGAGACAACCTGGGCTCACAGGTTTCCGCAGAAGCACGTGCAGGAGACAAGGCAGGTATCATGGCCTCAATCTCTACATGGCTTGCTAACCGAGGAAACAACCAGGCAGCAGAAGCATTAAACAGGTCCGACGATCAGGAAAGTGAAGATGACAGAGAAGTAGAGAAACAGATCGACGTCAATGTAAGCGGAGAAATCGAATCAGGTAACAACGTCACTGTCAAGGCAACAGTTGACGGAGAACCTGTAGCAAACACCTCAGTCATGGTTAACGGAGAAACAGTAGGTAAAACCGGTTCAGATGGACAGATCGTCGTATACGTCCCAGAGGGCGATGAGTTCGAAGTCGAAATCGAGACAGAGAACGCTGAAGGCGAGCTAGAAATCGAACTTGACTCAGAAGAAGTAGAAACTCAAGCAGACGCTGAAATCGAATCCGAAACAGAGTCAGAAACCGAAGCAGAATCCTCAGGAA
>JBEQAY010000029.1:0-12818 GCA_041640075.1 Candidatus Nanohaloarchaea archaeon
AAGCGGGTGACCTCTTTGAGGATCACCATGTGCCGCGAGGTGTTATATACTATGGATAAGAAAGCTAATCCTACGAATCCGGTACTGCTTGAGACCATTGAGGTCTTGGAAAGGCAGGAAGCCCCGATCTGGGGAGAAATCGCTGAAAATCTTGGAAAAGTTAACAGGGAGAGACCTGAGGTAAATATCTCGGATATTGAACGTGTTGCCGAGGATGGTGACACTGTTGTTGTTCCTGGGAAGGTTCTTGGCAGTGGACGTCTGAGCAAGAGTGTTGACGTTGCTGCTTTCAAGGCTTCCAAGGGAGCAAAGAGCGAGATCAAGGAGAACGGTGAGTTCATGTTCATCCAGGATCTTGTTGATGAAAACCCTGATGGTTCCGAGGTGAAAATTGTAAAATGACTAAGGTAATTGACGCAAATAACAGAGTTATCGGTCGTCTGGCTACTGAGATCGCTCAGGAGGCACTGGACGGCGAGGAAGTTAAAGTTGTTAACTCGGAGGAAGCTGTTATCTCGGGTGACGAGGAACAGGTTCTTGATGAGTACAAGCAGAAGGTTGATAGAGGTGTCCGTGACAGGGGACCTCACTACCCTAAGCGTCCTGATAAGATGTTGAAGCGTGTTGTCAGGAACATGCTTCCGTACAAGGACGAGCGAGGGAAGGAGGCTTTCAGCAACATCAAGACCTACCTTGAGGTCCCTATCGATCTTGAGGACGAGGTCGAGGAAGTTGATACCAAGAGCGGTGACGAGCTGAAAAACAAGAACTATGTAAAACTTGGTGAAGTATCCAAGCATGTCGGCTGGGAGCCGATCAACGGGTGATTAAATTATGAGCGATGCTGTACATACGAACGGTAAGAGGAAGACAGCCAAGGCACGTGCCTCTGTAACTGAAGGAGAAGGCACTTTGAGGATTAATTCACGTCCTCTGCATATCTGGGCTGACCAGAGCGACATGCAGGCTGAAAGGATCAAGGAGCCATTGAATATTGCCGGTTCTGACGTTGTTGAAGACCTTGATATCAAGGTTAACGCTGAAGGAGGCGGTAAACAGGGTCAGACCGAGGCAATCCGAATGGCTATTGCCCGTGGACTAGTTGAGTGGACCGGAAGCGACCAGCTTGAACGTGACTTCCGTGACTACGACAGGAACATGATTGTCGAGGATCCACGTAGAACTGAGACCAGAAAACCAAGTCAGTCGAGCAAGGGAGCTCGGCACAAACAGCAGAAATCCTACAGGTAGTTTACCTGTACTCTGCTGATTATATACGAGGTTATCAAACAGTGCAAATACCAGTAAGATGTTTTTCGTGCGGCAAGGTCATCGGAGATAAATGGGAAGAGTTCCAGGAGAGAACAGAGGAAGAAGGAGAGGACAAGAAGGAAGTCCTTGACGACCTGGGGCTTGAGAAGTACTGCTGCAGGACTATCTTCCTGACGAACGTCGACACTATCGAGGAAGTCGGCGAGCACCACCTGGGCTAGATAGCTCAATCCAAATTTTTCTTTACTTAATTTCTGTAAATCCTGTTTCTTCGCTTTTCTCTACTTTCTAGGCTGATGCATCGGTGTATCTGTCCGCGACGAAGATCAGGGCTGTTGCGACGCCGGTTATGTAGAAGGTGTACCTGAAGGCTGCCTCCATACCCCATGCAAGGAATGCGTAGGCTGTGAAGCCGTAGAGCATGACGCGTGAGATTCCAAGCACTACTTCTCTGAAGGCGTAGAACTCGAGTACGTCCTCGTCTTCCGCTGCGTTCGCGAGTTCCGAGTAGATCGGCACGTAGTACATCATGAATGCCGGTCCTGCCGTAAGGGATACTATGAATGCCTGTGTAGGTGTGATGACGAGTCCACGGGCGATGAAGAGTGCTCCGGAGAGTACTGCGCCGGCCAAGACCATCTTCTTCGTGTCCACCTGATCGGCTTTTGCTCCAAGCAGTATTGTGAAGGCTGCCATGCCGACGTTTGCCAGCGAGGAGACAAGTCCTGCGTTGACCTCGCCTCCACCTTTCGAGACCACGGTGGCGACGAACAGAGGGAAGAGGTAGTAACCTGCTGCTATGCCGAGTCCACGTAGGTAGAAGAGTACTCCGTACCTGAGATGCTTCCTCGTGAGTATGGACTTCAGTGAGTAAGGCTTCGGATCCCTGTGGTCGCCAGACGCCATCAGCGGCAGTACAGACAGGAGAAGGAACACCACTGTCACGGAGACGAGGCCTCCGAAGCCAAGTGAGGCCATGATGACTCCTCCTGCGAAAGGTGCGACGGCCTTGGATATACGTGGCAGGCCGAGAAGCCTTCCCGAGTCCTTCCCTCTCTCGTCTTCGCTGGAATCGGTTGCGAACTCGCTGTGAAGTGCGATCCAGTGGAACGCCTTTCCAAGCGCCAGCAGGAAGCCTGAGGCCATCACCAGCTTGAAGTCAAGCGGTATAGTTCCGCGTTCGACGAGCTGGAAGACCAGGAGCGAGGGGAGGTAGAAAATATACGAGACTACAAGGCTGTGCTTGAAGCCTATCCTTGCGATTATCCAGGATACAGGTATAGCAGCAGCCGCGAAGAAAATTGATACGCCGCCCAGGTACTGTAAAGCCAGTACAAGTCCGGCCTCCCTGGCTATGTAGATAGGTATGAAGATGCTGATAAGGCTGAAGGCGAACTTCTGCAGCATCTCGTACGCGAAAACCTGGTCTACCTCGTTCTTCCTGAAGAAGTTTCTTACACGGTTCACTGGGAAAGTTTTACTCGACACCGGTTTTTAATCTACCGCTCCGGCAGAGCGCTTCTCAAAGGTCCGAGAAGCTTCTTCTCCAGCCTGTCACCGAAACCGGCCAGTTCCTCGACGTACTCATCCATGTACCTGTACACCAGGTACGTGACGCTGAATCCGATAGCTGCTGCGGCCGCGGATCCAAGTATATCGATCAGGTAGTGCTCTCCTATGTATATCCTTGCGAAGCCTGTTGCTGCTCCCGCACCCATGAAGAGGTAGGCAAGTTTCCTCCGTTTCCTCCAGATCAGCGGCAGGATCATGCCGAGGACCGCGGCGGTGTGCTGGCTCGGGAAGCTGTTCTCCGGTTCTCCCGAAGCTATAGTCTCAAACTCCTGGTAGGGCGAGGGATGCTGTACTATCTGCCCCAGGACAAGGTAGGAGGCCGCAAGACCCGCCACGACCGCCATGAAGGCGTAGAGCGAGGTCTTTCTTCCGTCCTCTCCCTGGTACCACAGGTAGACAAGCGTGACAGGAACCAGGATTACGGTTAGCTCCGCGACGAGAAACATTAACTGGTCGACCACAGGATTTCCTGTAAATCCCTGGACCGCCTGGAAGAACCAAGTCATACTCTTGTCTTGCGTTTCCTGTTTTTTCTAGTTTTGGGAAAGGGTAATCTGATGTTCAGTCCTTCTCCTTCAGTATCTTTCGCAGCGCCGGTTCGATCATCTCGAGGTTCGGCGCGATCTCCTCTTCGTCCAGGTCTTCAGCCGTGAACCATCTCTTCTCAGAAAACTTTTCCTCCTGTATCTCTGGTTCGTCTTCCGTGGATGCGATGTATCCATGCCACATGTAGAGCGTGTCGTCCTTCTGGAACTCTCCTGTGTAGAAAGGTTTCTCCAGCTCGACTTCCACGCCGATCTCCTCTCTTGCTTCCCTTACCGCGGCCTCTGTCGGGGATTCATCTTCCTCGACTTTTCCGCCGGGTATCTCCCAGTGCTGTTCGTCTTCCCTGTGGAGGAGCAGAAGCTTCTGTTCCTGGATTATGAGTACGCCGGCGAGTTCTACAGGAGCTGGAGGAATGCGGGTTCACCTACTGTAAGGTATATGACCGCCATGATTAAAAGTCCTGCAAGGCCTCCGGCGATGAACGGCTTTCTCCAGTCGTCCACTGATTCTGCCTGTTCACGTGCCTCGTCTATGAACTCGGTGCCGACGAGGTAGAGCATTGCTCCGGCAGCGAAGCCGTAGCCGATCGGGAGGAAGATCCGGGCCTCACGGACGAAGACGAATGCGATGACTGCTCCTATAGGCTGTGGCAGGCTTGAAAAGATCGTGGCTCCGAGCATCCTCCAGTTGCTCATCCCCATCGCCTTGAAGGGTATTGAGATGGCGATGCCCTCGGGGATGTTGTGTATGGAGATGGCGACGGTCATTGTTATGGCGACCGCGGGTACGGCGAAGCCGAGGATCGGTATACCACCCTGGAGGCCAAGTTCCGCGAAGGAGACACCTATGGCGACGCCTTCAGGGAAGCTGTGAACCGTCAGGATTCCAAGTATTAGCATTAGTTTTTTGAGGTCCGCTTCCTTGAACTCTCCCGGCTCTATCTCGTGGCTGTCCAGCAGTCTTCCGGCTCCCTCCACGAGTGCGACCCCGATCAGGAGTCCTGCTGAGACCTCCAGCCATGTACCTGTAAGAAGTCCCTCTGGTATAAGTCCCATTATGGATGCCGTGGCCATGATACCTGTGGCGACGCCCCAGAGGCCGACCAGCCATGCGTCGCTGAAGTCGTCCTTGTAGAAGAAGGGTAAAGCACCAAGTCCTGTCGCCAGGTCTGTTATCAGTCCTGCCACAAACACAAGTAGAAGTGCCTCCATTGACACGCCAGGTATCATACCTCAGGTTGCAGGAGGCATGTTTAACTTTCTTTCGAAAAATGGAAAGTTTAGGGAGGCCTAAATCCTCTGAAATGGTTCTAGAGGTTCCTGGAGATCTTTTCCGCGATCTCGTCGCCGTTCTCCAGCTCGGAGCGGTTGTACTGGATCTGGAGCTCGTCTCCCGTGTAAATCGGGGTGACGTGGAAGTGCAGATGGAATACCTCCTGACCTGCGGCCTCTCCGTTGTTCTGGGCTATGTTTATCCCCTCCGGGTCGAAGGTTTCCTCAACCGCATCTGAGACCTTGACAAGGGCGTCCATCAGGTAGTCCATGCCTTCGGCGCCGTGGATATCCTCGACGTGTTTCTTGGGTACGACCAGTGTATGACCTTTTGATACAGGGTTGGCATCGAGGAATGCGACGACGTTTTCGTCCTCGTATACGACGTTTCCGGGGATCTCTCCCTCGATTATGCTGCAGAAGACGCAGTCCTGTTTCATGGTGAGGTTTTGTGCCTGGAATGTTAAATCCGTGTTTTTCTCGCAGGGTTTTTATTTGAGCTATTCTCTATTTGTTTTTATGTTGGGCCTGTTCTCAAAACACGGTGAAGGTGAATCCGAGGAAGTTGATGCCGAGGTTTCTGAAAAAGATAAAGAGGAACTGATGGAAAGGATAGATAACTCTGTACAGGAAAGCCTGGAAAGCAATGAAGGTGAGTGGAGAGAGGCCTACGAGAACTACAGGAAGGAGGAGAGAGAAAACTTTCTTCTTAACGTCAGAAGGATTCAGAGGGACGTCATCAAGGACCTGACCGAGGAGGTTACAGAGCTGATAAAGGACCACAGTCAGGAGATAGATTCCCGTCTAGATCATGAGATCAGTGAGTTCGAGGAGACGCAGTCCGAGATGCAGAACCGGTTGAACGAATTTGAGGAACGTATAGACTCTCTCCCGGATAACAAGGATATTGAACATACCAGAGAGCAGATAAGCGAAGCCAGAGAGGAACTCAGAGAGATCAGTGAGAACGTTCAAGGTAAAGCTGACGCGGAAAGAGTTCAGGCACTTAAGGAGAAGCTTGAGGAGAAGGCGGATAAACCAGCTCTTGAGGAGGTGCTGGAGAGAGTCCGGGAGAAAGTGGATGAAGGCAGCCTGGAAGAGTTAGAGGATCAAATCGAGAACAATATAAGCAAGGAAGCACTGGAGCAAGTTGAGGAAGAGCTGAAAGAGGAGCAGAGAAGTATAGAATCCAGGATAGACAGTAAGGTTTCTGAAAGTGAAATAAAGAGCCTAGAAGAAAAAGTAGAAGATCATCTGGAAAACAAGGTAGCCGAAGAAACACTAAAAAACGTAAAAGAGGAAATCAAAGAAAAACAGAATAAGATTGAAACAGAGCTACATAACAAGGCTTCTGAAAGCGAGATAGAAGAACTTGAAGAGCAGCTGGATAAAAAAACAGATATAGGTAATTTTGAGGAACTTGAAGCCAAGTTGAGAGCACTTCTTGAAGATAAGGCAAATCAAGATACTGTAGAAAGCAATAGAGAATGGCTTGAGAATATTCAGGAACGTGTTGAAGGTACTGAGTCTCACTCCGATAGTAATGAAGATCGTTTAAATGACCTGGAAAGGGTTAAGGCTGAGCGAAGTGAGGTAGAAGATCTCAGGGAGAAATTAAACGAGAAAGCAAGTTCTGCTAAAGTTTCAGATATTGATAAACGTGTTGGAGCAAAGGTCGGCCAGGAAAGAGTTGAGAACCTGGAACACCAGGTTGAGGACAAGGCTGAAAGTAAAGAAGTGGAGAAACTTAGAGAAGATGTTTTCTCAAAGGCAGAGGAATCTGACCTTGAAGAAGTGCATGAAAGATTGAATGAGCTCAGGGAGGATATGGAGACAGAGATCGAAGGGAAGATCTCGCTCGTGGAGGAGAACCTCGAGGAATCTGAAGGTGAGATGAGAGATGATCTTCAGGAAGTTAGATCTAATGTAAATACTCTTGAGGAGGAGTTTGACGAGAAGACAGCTATGCTTGAATCACTGGCTGAAGAGAAGGCAGAGAGAGTGCGGAAAGATGTTGAGGACGAAATAGATGACGTCAGCGAGAAAGTCCAGTCCAGTAGATCTGATATAAGTGAACTTGAGGAGAGGATAGATAGAGAAAATGAAGAGGTCGAGGATCTTGAAGAGAAGCTTGAGGATCAAATAGCCGAGAAGGCAGACCAGGAAGATGTTGAAGGTGTGAGGGAAAGCGTCGGTTCAGTAAGGACAGAACTGCATGATACAAGAGAGAAGATAGATGCCCTTCCTTCAAGAGACCTTCTGGAAAGCCTGGATGACGGTTTGAGCGATAGGATGGAGGAACTATCCTCTGAAGTACTGGAGCTCAGGAAGGAGATAGAGGCGAAGAAATCTGCGATAAAGGATCTGAATGAAAGAGTTGAAGACCTGGAGGCAAAGGAAGATTCCGAAGAGGAGAGCGGTGAAGAGGATATGGATATTGAATTCCCTCTTGAGGATGATGATTACAGCGGAGATATATACAGTCCTGAGGAACTGGATGAGGATATGGAAGGAAAGGTCAAGGTTGAGGGCGACCTGGAATACCACGGCTCTCCATCAAACTATCATCTGTACAGTCTATGGGGAGAGGAGGAAATGGTCTTTGTAGTAAGTGACGACAAGCTGGATGAGGAAATGTCCACTGTCTCCGGAAGGCTTGAGAAACTGGATGACACCCTCTATCTTGAAGTGTGAACCACTTAAAAGTCTTAACACCTGCTACTTCTATATGCGCGAAGCGGTCATGGTGTAGTCCGGCCAATCATGTCGGCCTTTCGAGCCGACGACCCGGGTTCAAATCCCGGTGACCGCATAAATCCGCTTTTAATGCTTCTATATTGAATTAATAGCGTTTTAGAAATATTTCTACTGATATGCCTGCCTGTAAACAGCGATTTTTTCTTTGAGTGCCTCAAATATTTCCTGGACCGGATCGCCGACTGAAAAGAACATTTTCTTGTTTCCTTTCCCAGTCTGGAACTCTATGTACGGGTATGTGGAGCCTTCAGTGTAGTTTATCTGGTCGACGTTGGAGAAATGTATTTCATTGACCATTTTTTCATCTGGAATGTTTTTCAGGGCTTCCCAGTCATCTGAACTGTTTTTCTGCCTCTCTATATGCGAGTCCGTGACCGCGACTTTTCCAAGCCTTGATCTGAACTCCTGGTGATTGCTATCCGCCATTCGCCCTCTGGTATACTGTGGACCGGAAAAAGTATTAAACCAGTTGACCTGTGAGAAGGATTTATGTCAGATCAAGGTTTCGACTGGCTCACCCTAGGCTCGAAAGAAGATATCGTGTGGCAGGGACAGCCACGTATCAAAAGTATAATACCCGCCGTGGTGATCGGTATACCAACGGCCATCTTCGGTGTTGGACTCCTGATAATCGCTGGTGCATACCTCAGCGTGAAAAACACCGAGTACGTTGTCAGCAACAAAAGCCTGTACGTGAAGAAAGGTGTTCTTTCCCGGAGCGTGCAGAAAATAGGTTTTGACAAAGTCCAGAACATCAGCTTCAGCCAGGGAATCCTCGGCAACCACTTCGGCTACGGAAACATCGAGATCTCTACGGCAGGAGGGTCTGGCGTCGAAATGAGATTTAGAAGCATAAGAGACCCAAAACAGGTTCAGGAAAAAATCAACGACCTGATGAAAGACTCTCAGGAAAGCCCTGAAACATCTGGAGGACGTTCAGAAAAAGAAGTACTGGAGGAAATCCTCTCTGAAGTACAGGAGATCAACGAGAAACTCTAGGAAATTTTTCATTCCTCTTCTCTTTCTTCTCCAACATATTCTCCATCTTCCCTCCTGAAATCCGGTTCATCCATCTCTTCTCTGACATGTGCGACGATCCCGGGAGTACGTGCGATTATGAAGAAACCTTTACCAAGCTCCGGCTGCCAGCCAAGGTCACTCATGACAGCTGCGATTCCTCCGTCTACGTTCATGACCAGATCAACTTTTTTCTCGGCAAAGACTTCCTTTATCTCCTTCATTTTCTCGACGTAGTTTCCTGAGAGCCCTAATTTTTCCGCTTTCTCAAGCATCTTTTCTGCTCTAGGATCAACTTCATCGTATACTTTATGACCGATTCCTGGTATATTTTCACCACTTTCCAGATATTCCTCTACTATCTCCTCGGCCGTTTTCTCGCTCTGCAGTATTTCCATGCATTCCTCTATTGCTCCTCCGTGTGAATCCCCCAGGGCCAGGATTCCTCCGGCAACGCTCGTGTTCATATCGTTTCCTCCGCTCTGGACTGTTCTAGCGGAGACTGTGGACGGGTTGCCGACTCCATGATCTATGGATGAAGATAGAATAGTGTTGAAGATCTCTGATTCCTGTTCCGAAGGTTTTTCTCCTTTGAGCAGTAGCCATATGGCGTCAGCGAACTCCATATCCATGACTTCTTCGAGTCTCTCGCCTCTGATTACGGCGTCTTCTCCGCTTGAAGCTATCTCTGTCTCCCAGTCAGTCATGCTTCTGCCCGGCGCTGATCGTTGAAGAGGTTTTCAAGTGTTCTCTCGACGATGTGATGATCCTCTATGTCTTCCTCACTGTTTCTTTCAAGTATTGTTTTCATCTCGTCCTGCCAGACGGATTCAACGTAGTCAAGCGAGTGATCTACGGATGTTTCGATACCGTACTCGACCTCTACCATGCCTTCGTCGGCCTGCCTGAGTCTTATCTCCCTGTCATCCCTGACACCATGAAAAAGCGTTTCTTCGTCCGGATATATCTCGTCTCTTTCTTCATCCCAGGATTCATATCTTATCCAGTGGTCTACAAGGTCTCCGAACAGGTTATCGATGTCTACATCTGATTCAAGGATCTCAGTGTACTTGAATGCTTTTTCGCCTTCCCTGCCGTACTCGCTTACTGCCATTTACAGTACCTCGTCCAGTTTCTCCCCGATTTCGTGGTGCACATCTACAACGTGGACACCTGACTCTCTTAGAACTTTCTCCTTGTAGCTCGGCTTGTCCCGGTCACCACGGATGACCGCTCCCGCATGGCCGTACTGCTGGCTAGGCATATCCTCCGTGAACTTTCCTGTGATAAACGCTACTACAGGCATGTCAAAATCCGGGTTCTCATCAAGGAACTCTGCCACCTGGTTCTCGTACGTTCCTCCCAGCTCTCCGAACATGACGACTGCCTCGGTCTGGTCATCTTCCTCAAACATCTTCAGTGCATCTACGAAGCTTGTGCCGGCGATCTTGTCTCCTCCGATATCCATCGCAGTACTGATCCCAAAGCCAGCGTTCTGGACAACTTGAGCTGTTTCTGTTGTCATTCCTCCTGACTTTGAGATTATCCCAACTTTTCCTTCTTCGTAGGCGTCCTCTGCACGGTTTCCGCCAATAGGTCCTATCTTGGCTTTTCCGGGACTGATGACTCCGACGCTTGTAGGCCCGACAAGTGTTGCATCCCTCTGCTCAAGTTTTCCTCTTACATCCCACATATCCTTCGTTGGGATTCTCTCAGTGGTGACGTTGATCTTCTCTATGCCGGAATCCAGTGCTTCTAGGATCGCATCTTTGGCCGCAAAGTGTGGTACATAGATGAGTGAGGTGTTGATCTCCGGGTGCTGCTCCACGGCCTCCCGGACCGTGTCGTAGACAGGTACGCCGGCTACTTCCTGCCCTCCCTTGCCGGGAGTCACACCTGCAACGACGTCGGTGCCGTACGCCATCATGTGTGGTGTCTTTTCACTTGCCGCCCTGCCGGTGATTCCCTGTATCAGCAGTTTCGTGTCTTCATCTGCAAAAACACTCATTGTCTCTGCACCGCTGTTTTCACATTTTCAAAGTTCAGCTCTGAGATTTTTCTGCCTGTGTGTTTCGTACCGAAATTATCGTATTCTGTGGTAAAGACAAAATCCATTCCAACTTTTTGAGCTGCTGCATCCCGTCGTCCATGGTTTCCAAAGTAAACAAAGTTTTCAGCACTCCTTTCCCGCCTTTCAAGAAAAGCATTGAATATCTGATTATCTGGCTTCTTAGCACCTACTACCTCCGAAATAATTATGCCCTCAAAATCTACTCCGTGATTCCTAAACATTTCCTCATAGAAAGATTCTGCAAATTTCCAGTTGTCGCTGATAACTCCTATTGCTCCGAACTCCTCAGAACATCTCTTCAAAAATTCAACCCTCTCATTTCTCATATAACTTTTCACTCTCTCAATGTAGTTTTCCCTCACTTTTTCACCGTCAATCTCCACACCCTTATCAGCAAAGTATTTCTCCGAACTTTCAGGCTCAAAAATATTGAAATTCCCGATTCTAAACTCTTCCGTATCTGCCTCTTCCATTACAGACTCTCTGAAGAACTTCACTGTAGGAAAAAGAGTATCTCCGATATCAAATACAGGTATCTTGCTCATCGTTCATTCACCATCTGCATAAGATCTTCTGCGGACTCCGTCATGGGTTTGTCGTTCCGGAAAAGCTTCATGTTCAGGTCAAGCTCTTCCTTCACTTCTCTGAGTTTTTCGAATGCTTCATCTGCGTGAGGACCGTCTCTCCTGACCACTATAGGATACTCTGGTTCTTCCTCTCTCAACGCCTGGATAAAACCGTCCATAGTTCTCTCGACATCCGTGTTGTTTGCTGTCCCTCCGACGTGCCAGAGGCCTTTCAGGCCTGGCTTCGACATTATAACTTTTGAAAGCCTGTAGACTTTTTCTGTAGGAGGGTTTCCTCCATACTCTGTGTAGTTCGCTGGTTCGCCGCCGTACTCGATTAAAGCATCCATATTTGTCAGGGAGGCACCGCCTCCAGCAAGCATCATTCCGATATCGCCGTCAAGTTCTGTATATTTACCTGCGACCCCTCTGTGGTCGTCTTCATCTATTTTCTCGGCTTCGATCTCTCTTTCAGTTTTCTCCCTCTTCATGACTGTACGGTCCGGGAAGTTCCAGTCGTGTCTGTAGCTGGCGTCGTCCTCAAGATCCATCATGGCGTCGAGAACTACGTAACCATCTTCTGTCTTTGCAATCGGGTTGATCTCCAGCAGGCGTGCGTCCTCTTCGAGGAACGCCTGGAAAATCTTCTGAAGAGTTGAACCTAGTTTTACGATCTCCTTGCCCTCGAAGCCCTGGTTTTTCAGGAACTGCCTGAAGCGGAACTGTGAGTCATCCGGTAGAGAAAGTTTTTGAGCTTCTCTATCCTCTATCCCTGTTCCGCCGCTCCTGGAGAAGATCATCGCCGGGTTACGTGTATCCGTGTCGTACATAAATGATACATAGTACTCTTCGTCGAAATCTACCTGTTCCTCGATCACTGCTTTCTCTGCTTCCTGTCCATCGAACTCTGCCCCGATCATCTCCTGTTTCAGTGCCTCGGCCTCTTCAAGGTCGTCAGCAAATTTTACGGCTCCTTTCTCCTTCCTGTTGTTCGCCAGGACCTGTGCCTTGACGACATAGCTCTTCCCTATCTGCAGTTCCCGGGAAGGTGTCTCCAGGCCGTGTTTTTCAAGTATTTCTTTGGCCTCGTGTTCGTGGAGTTTCACACCCAAAGATGGAGGTTAAATTGATATAAATTCCAGCAGAGTATTTATTGTTACCGTCTGAAGACAAAAGTATGGAAGAGGTTTCCGAGGATTTACCACATCTGTATGCAGAGGGTATAGAGTATTCGAGGGGTTCGCCAGAGGAAACTTCTTACCCGGATATTGTAGAACGCACTATTGGAGAGCTGGATGTTCTGGCAGAGGATTTTGAAGGCGCTGATGGCGAGAAGAGAGTCCTACATCTTTACAGAGGGGATTCAAGAGAAAATCTTGAGTCACTTGAATCAGTTGATCTGGAAAACCTGGAGTTGACTAGTGACCTGAACAAAGAGTTTCCGCTGTATTTCACGACTTCTGAAGCCGAGGCACGGGATCACTCCACACGTAAACCAACCGAAGACAAGTATCTGCTGAAGCTTGAGGTGCCGTTCGAAAACCTGGAGCGCATCAGAAATATTACACCTGTAGAACTTGCCAGAAACTACGAGAGCATAGAGCTCAACGATGAGACAATTTACTACAACCAGTCAAACAGTTCCTGGGACAGTCTTGAATGGGTTGCCCAAAACATCCCCAAGGATTGGGTCAAAGAGATAGAGGAACTGGAATAGATATTTAGCTTTTCACAGCCGAGACTTCA
>JBEQAY010000030.1:0-12578 GCA_041640075.1 Candidatus Nanohaloarchaea archaeon
GCCATTGTTTCAGCGACCTCGGTGTAGTTGTCAGCAGCCATTTGTTTTGTCACCTTCTAGTAACACATTAACATTGCAGGTATTTAAAGGTTTGGTAGATTTGAGGGTTAATTCTTCCTGAGCAAGTTATCTCTCTGCAGGATAAAGTTTGGTTTAAAAAGATTTGACCCGATATTTGCTTTATACGAGGTTAAAAATTAATGAGCGAAATTCAAGGAATTTCTGATCATGCAGAAAATCGCGGAGGCGATTTTTGAATGGCACAGAAATCTCAAGGTTCTCAGCAGGGAGCAAGACAGACACTGAAGAGAGACAGGAGAGAAAGAACTACAGTAAACGACAGACTTCAAAGCTTTGAAGAAGGAGAAAAAGCACTGATCCACGTTGACTCTTCAGTTCAGGAAGGTAGACCTCACATGAGGTTCCACGGAAAAACAGCAGAAGTGACAGGAACACGTGGAGACGCCTACATCGTGAAGTTTGACGAAGGCGGACAGGAGAAAACCCTGCAGATCGACCCGGCACATCTCAACGAGATCGAGGGTTAAAGCATGAATATTGAAGATCAAGAGTACGTTTTCCCGGTAGAAGTACGGGAAGCTCTTGAGGCAACAGATGAAGATGAAAGAACTCACGAGCAGAAGATTGCTCTTGAGAACCTGACACGTCATACCCAGGTTGAAGATATTGGAACTCTTGAAGAACTTTTCGAGGAGCTTTCAGAGATCGAGTCCTTGAAGGACAAGCATATCTACAAGCTGCTTGAGGTTATACCTCAGTACGAATCATCTCTCAGAGCAGTTTTCTCCGACGAAAGGATCAGGCTGGATGATTCAGAGTTCGATGAGATACTCGAGATCTGCAAGTCAGTGGATGTAGAGGAGTAACCCTTTTAACATCCGGATTCTGATAAGAAACATACGGCTAGTTTTACAGGTGTTAATCAAGAATGGCTGATAAAGACGAATACGTACTGGTACTGGATTTCCTTGAGCACGGTCACTCCGGCGAAAAGGATGACAGAGTCGCACAGGGAATAGGAAAAGATAATTACACACTTCTAGAGGTCGTTATGCGTGAAGACAAGAGACCAAAGGGAGGAGAAGAACTCTACATCGGAGAAGGAGACAGGGAAAAAGTCCAGTTCATCAAAAGAAGAATAGAATACGACGACCTGACCGGCAACGCACAGAAAGAACTCAAGTACGTTCTTCAGGAACTTATCGGCCAGAAAGAAGACGAGTTCGTCGAGTTCTTTAACAACGCCACGCCTGTAACACCTAGAAGACACGCCTTTGAGCTTCTGCCAGGTATCGGAACCAAGCACATGCAGACGATACTGGACGAAAGAGAGAAAGAAGACTTCGAGGACTTTGAGGACATCAAGGAAAGAGTACCTTCGATACCGGATCCTGAGAAGGCGATCAACGACAGGATCTTGGAAGAACTAAAGGGAGAGACCAAGAACAAGCTCTTCGTTAACTAAAAATTTTTCTTTTCTAGTTTTATGGATCTACAGCAGGAGCTGAAGAAACTCGGTATACAGCCAACGCACGGCCAGCACTTCATAAACAATGAGATAGCTGTAAGAAAATTTCTCAACCAGGCTGAAACCAGGGGAAAAACGGTTCTCGAGATAGGTTCTGGTACAGGAAGTATCACGGGACACATAGACGCCAGAAAAATCTATGCAGTGGAGAAAGACACTGTGCTGGCGCAGCACCTTCGATCAAAAACTTTTGACACAGATGTAGAAGTTCTGAACAAGGATTTTCTGAAGATGGAGGTTCCTGAGGACGTTGAGTACATACTTGGAAATCTGCCGTTCCAGTTAAGCTCTGATATACTTGAAAGAGTCGCTGAACTACAGTTACCGGCTGCATTTATCGTACAGGACGAGCTTGCCGACAAGGTTGTGGCTTCTCCTGGTGAATCAGAGTTCAATTTTTTCTCCTTCAAGATGAGCTATTTCTTCATACCTGTGAAGGCCGGAGAGATCTCCTCAATAAATTACTATCCAGAACCTGAGGTGGATACTGCTGTGCTGAAGCTTTTCCCGGAAAAGTACAGCGACCTGGATGAAGAGGAGGAGTTCCTGAATTTTGCGAAGGCGCTTTTCACGCATCGGAGGAAAAAAGTGAGGAATGCAGTGGTCGATGCACGGAACATTCTGGGAGAGGAGAAAGATGTTCTTAAAGAGATCAGAGACGAACTTCCTCATTCCGAAAAAAAGGTTTACGAGCTTGAAGTCGTTGAGATGCAGGAAGTTTTCCAGAGATTCCAGAGTTTCAAGGCATCAGATTAAAATAAAGGAAAGGTACAACTTGTTTATATGAAGAAAGCTTTTGCCGTAGGTTTCTGTCTTGTACTTGTCACTTCGGGAGCCTCTGCTTCTCTTGTACCACAAAACATGACACTGGACGTCAACCTGAACCTTGAAGGCGTGTTCGGTGGTGGAGAGGAACAGCAGGAGGAAGAAGAGCCTGAAAACAACACCTATGGTGAACGAGTGGGAGGTCAGTCCGTGCACACAGAGCAGCGTTCAAACGATCCTGAGGTGCAGAGGAACACAGAGGAGATGAAGGTCACCAACGACGAGGTTGCCAGTGCAGAAGATCCGATCGTGGCATTCTTTTCCGATCTCTTCGGGTAGGTAAAATATTTACCCAGAGAATTTCCAGTATGAGAAATCCTGTGACTTCGAACAGGGTAGAGTATTTATTTTTACGGCCTTGAATTTGATTATGCCGAAGTGGATTTTTGTTACAGGAGGGGTTCTTTCAGGACTGGGCAAGGGCCTGGTTTCTGCAAGTGTTTCAAAACTTCTACAGCTAAGAAGACAGGAGATGGTGCCGATCAAATGTGACGGCTACCTGAACGTTGACCCAGGAACCATGAACCCGCATGAACACGGAGAAGTCTTCGTCCTTGAGGACGGAACAGAGGTCGACATGGACTTCGGACACTACGAAAGATTTCTGGGCATCAACTCGAAAGGAGATTGGAACCTGACGTCAGGAAAGATTTTCCAGGAAGTTATAAACAAGGAACGAGAAGGAGAGTATCTTGGTAAAACAGTTCAGATGGTTCCACACGTTACAGACCAGATAAAGGATACATGGAAGGAAAACGCTGAGGAAGAAGATGCTGACATCGTAATCGTAGAAATTGGGGGAACAGTTGGCGATATGGAGAACCAGTTCTACCTTGAAGCTGTCAGACAGTTAAGAAACGAACTTCCGGATGAGGACACGTATCTAATACATACTACACTTGTACCTTATCTGGAAACTGTTGGAGAACAGAAGACAAAGCCTACACAGCACTCAGTGAAGGAGTTGAGGGAGCTGGGGCTTGAAGCAGACATGATAGTCGGCAGAAGCGACGACGAACTGGATGATGAATCAATCCAGAAGATTTCGCTCTTCTGTGACGTACCGGAGGAGAACGTTATCTCGGATCCGAACCTTGAGACAGTCTACGAACTCCCGCTGGTTTTCGACGATCAGAATGTTGGAGAGATTATTTCGGGCAAACTGAATCTACCTGAACAGACCGGAGACCTTGTTGAATGGCGTGAGAAAGTTGGCAACCTGAAGAAAGAGCCGGTTTCAAAGATTGCATTATGTGGAAAGTACACAGATATGGATGACTCGTATGCTTCCATAGAGGAGGCCTTGAGACATTCTGCCGTGGAACTTGGCGGTTCAGTAGAGATCGAGCAAGTCGACACCGAAGATTTCACTCCAGAAGTTCTTGAAGGGTTTGACGGCGTGATCATTCCAGGAGGCTTCGGTTCTCGTGGAGTTCAGGGCAAGATAGATGCTATCCAGCACTGCCGTGAAAATAATATTCCGATACTTGGAATATGCTACGGAATGCAGCTGATGACTGTAGAGTTCGCCAGAAATATCCTCGGCCTGGATGCTGCCTCCGAAGAGTTCGAAGAAGGTCACGACGATCTTATAGTTAAGGAGATGCAGGAGCAGAAGGATATAGAGAAGATGGGAGGAACTATGCGCCTTGGAGCATACTCTGCAGATGTTTCAGGCAGAGTAGCAGAAATCTACGGATCTGACCGGGTTGTTGAAAGACACAGACACAGGTTTGAGCTTAACCCTGCCTATGAGGAGCAGCTTGAGGAGAAAGGTCTGAAGATTTCCGGAAGAAACCCTGAAATGGGCTTGGCTGAGTTCGTTGAGCTTGAAGACCATCCTTTCTTCGTGGGTACACAGGCGCATCCGGAGTTCACCTCCAGCTTTGAAAACCCGAATCCTCTTTACCTTGAGTTCCTGAGATCGACTGTATGACGGTTTACCAGCCCCGCGAGGATTCAAACCTGCTTGCAAAGCAGATACTGGAGAAAGATCTGGAAGGGCAGAGATGCCTTGACATGGGGACAGGAACCGGCATCATAGGAGAGAAGATGGTCAGATCAGGGGCTGAAGAAGTCGTCGCCGCTGATATAAACCCTGAAGCTGTTGAAGAAGCTTCCGAAAGACTTGAAGATCACCAAAATGTGGAGGTAGTTCAAAGCGATCTTTTCGAGAATATTGAAGGAAAATTTGATCTTATCGCATTCAATCCTCCTTATCTCCCGGGTGAGGATCTGGATGAGGATATTGATGATAGAGAGATCTGGCGCGGAGGTGATTCCGGGGAAGAGTTCACGGAGGAGTTTCTGGAAACTGCAAGAGACTACCTGAAGGAAGATGGAGAGATAATCTTTGTGGTGAGTTCTCTTTCCGACTTTGACTGCAGTGATTACGAGATCCTGGATACGGAAGAGCTTTGGTTTGAGGATATTTACATCCTGAGAACCGAGTAATTTTTAACGGAGATACCACCTAAATTATAATATGTACAGTTATCGGAGAAAAGTGATTCCTGTACTGGTTGTCTTACTTTTTTCAGCCAGCATGGCATCTGCTGCACTGAGCATCGAAACTTTTGATGGAGACCTGGATATAAACACTATTTCACCAGAGTCACAGGCTGCCCAGATAGTCCAGGTACTGGATGGTCAGGGTGAACCTGTGAATGAATCCACACTTCTAAACGCTTCCGGAAATGAGTTCGAATATCAGTATGACAGTAACTGGAGCGATATGAATCATATAGTTGATGGTTATTACTACGCGCTTTTCGAAACTAACTCTACTGTAAGGAATATCCAGTACCGTATAATTGACCAGTCGCCTGGAGGAGGAGAAACCAGTGAGGTGGAAGAACTAAGTACCGGAAAGCTCGATGTAGATATAAAGAACAATTTTACAGGAACATTTGAGGCCGGCAGTACCGTTACAGTAGAAGCAGAGGTTGAGAACAACGGTTTCTACTACTCAGTTTATGGGACAGATGGAGAATTGATTATAACTGACAATGGAGGATTTCTTACTTATTCTGCTACTGAAGACACACTTCTGGCTGGGTCCTCTCCCGAAGATGGAGCATTTCTGTCTAGTACCAATCCTTGGCAAACATCGGAACACGTAGTGGCCATGACAGATTCCAGTCCAAATGATGACTGGAACCCGGGAAGTGATCTGATTGTTCTTGATCACTATGCCGGGGGAACTGTTTCGACAGGCCAGGATCCGGCCATAAATACAGGTTCAGATGACGAAGTTGATACAGAGGGAGGAAAGATGCTGAATGAGATGTCAGTTATCACTGATTCGAAATACTTCGTCTCCAGTGATGCAGAGCTTGATGAAGGTGAACCTGTAGTTTTTGATAATGATTCCGACAGTATATATACAGCACAGCCAGACAAACTTATAGCTGGAAATGAACCCTCAGAGGGCACAGAAGTTACGTTCACAAATTCAATCCCGGAGCGGATGGGTATAGCCTCTTATGATGAGAACACTGATGGAGCTGGCTTCGATTCAACCGAAGATCTAGTGGTTTTCGACAGGGATGATGATGGAATGTTTACTGATAGAGAAGACGTTGTTTTATTCGGTTCCACCCCTCCTGAGGCTGCGGATTTAAACAAAAGCCATATGACCTCCTGGACTGATGAGGATTACACAACTGCGAGAGCCGGTGATCTAGAAGTTTTCGATGCTGATGCTGATGGAGGATCCTGGAACTCTTCTGAAGACGGCATATGGATAGAGAGTGGAGATTCAAATGGCTATCAGGAAACTCAGGATACCTTAGTTGCAGGTAATCCGCCTGCAGGAGTTGCTCCAAACCAGGTTGAAGACCTCTTCGATCAGTGGCAAAACATATCAGGATATGATCGGAATAAAGGAGATACTGGATTTGATCCTGATGCAGATGCAGTTATAAGAGATCTCAATGGAGGAGGCACCTATTCTGAGAATTCTGACACCATAGTAGCAGGCTCAGTAGCTTCCGACTCGAACTTTGGTGGTGGAACCACCTTAACCTCGCCTGACGGATTCCCTGAGGACTGGAATCTAGATGTCATAGAGTCTATAGACGGCGGTACCTGGGATTCTAGTCAAGATACAATACTGAGGGATTGGAATGATGGAGGAACTTACTCTCCAAGAGCTGATCAGGTGGTAAACTCGGGAGGATCAGTTGATGCTGCATCAGGAACTGATTTACAGCCGGTCAATTCTGTCTCATCTGATCTGATGTGGTCAGATGTAGACGGTGATGAAATGTATGACAAGGGAGATGAAATATTCCATGACTCGGATGATGACGGCCTTTATACCGCGCAGAGCGATGAACAGTTGGCAGGTCTCTCACTTGATGTTGTGGAGCCAGGTACGCCACTTCAGGAGGCGAATCTGTGGCAGGAAACATCTGATGACAGCACCCCTATTCTCTTCCATGACTTCTACAGTGGAGATGGATGGGACTCATCTGATGATGCCATAGTTCATGATCTTGACGAAGATGGCGCCTATACTGGAGAAGCTGATAGAATTGTGGAGGGAGATAGATCGATGGCCGAAAACGGTGACCTTCTAACTCCAGCTAATGCAACAAATAATTCCAATCCCAACGTAAATGCTTTCATAACCACAGGAAGCAATACTTCGCAGGTTTTACAGCTCGCAAGAACTGAAGAGGGAGTATATACCGGAGATATACAGATACCAGAGGTGCATGGAACAAGAATGCTTGTACAGGTCACTGCTGAGACACCGGTATCGGATCTACGTGGGATGTCATCAGAGACTTTGAGAACACGCGCTAAGGGTATAGGTTTTGACCTTGAGTACGACTCGGTGAATCTTGGTATACAGAAAAAAGGTGAATACAGCAGGGAAATAATGGTCCAGAACCTGCTGGAGGATGATACAAATCTGATTGACGTAAACGTCAGTGAGGAGTTGCAGAATATCACTTCAATAGATAGCTCCCTTGATTTACCTGCTGATGGAAATTCTACACTCAACATGACTTTCGGCGTTGAGGACATTGAAGATGCAGAGGGCGAAATAACGTTTACGGAAGTGGAGACAGGTATAACAGAACAGGTAGAGGTTGAACTCAACAGTCCTGAGTGCCAGGCCCGCACTTCAACTCTCTGCATCACGTCCGCAAGCAGAGTAGACCTGGTGACAGATGAAAGAGGAAACTTTACAAGAAGCCTGAACATGGTGAATATAGGCGACAAAGGATCTGAACGAAACCCTGAAGTGGCAATTGAAGGAAATATATCTGAGCATGTCAGTATCGGAAATCTGACAGGATTTTCAGATCAATCTAATCTAGAGGTCAACTTCGAAGCTGATACACCAGGGAACTTCTCTGGAGAAATGCTGATCAACTCCTCTGGAGAGATAGTTATCCCGTTGACGTTGGAGTCAAACTTTATTGAACTTGAGGCAGAGATGAACGTTACGCCCGATGAACTTGAATACGGTGTGATTCCAGAGGGTGATGATACGACACCGGGCGACATCAGAGTTGAGAACACAGGTACTGTTGAACTTCAAAATGTAACCATAACTTCCTCAAGCTACGATGTCAGTCAGAATACAGAAGAAGGAGTTCAAACATCTTCGTCAAGAAACTACACAGTTACACTTAATTCAGTTGAATCATCTCAAGGTCAGATAGAAGTTACGGCATACACGGAAGAAAATGAGATATCTGAAACAGTTGATGTCTCTGGATCGACTGTCCAACCTGTTTCAGAGATGAAGAATGATTTAAGGACAAGTGTAAACGATCTTAGAACACAGGCAACATCCACTGAAGCGATGACACAGTTAACCGATATCGAGACACAGATAAGCTCTATTCAGACTTCCTGGGACCAAGGCAACTATCAGCAGGCACAGAGCAAGTACCAGACAGCCCAGTCAGACCTGAGCAGTGTACAGGCTCAAATCCAGAGTAACAGCGACTCGGATTCCACAGGTTCAGGTACTGAAGGCCAGGATGGAACAGGTTCAGAGGAAGAGAACTCTGGAGGTGGAGGAGGAATTATCATTCTACTCTTCCTCCTGATACTGATACTTGGAGCCGGATTCGTCCTATACACAAGTTACTACCCTGAAGAGGGCGATCCACTGTACGACGTACTTGGTGAAAGAGAATGATAGAACTTTTCACACAGCTAGTTCAGGGTGTTGGAGAGCTGAATACGGTACTGCTCTTGATTGCCCTATTAGTAATTTTTGTGATTGCATTCAAAGTCCTGGAAATGGTGATGCAGACACTTATTGTCTCCGGACTTTCTGGAGGATTCTATCTGGCTATAAGCTATTATTTCAGTTCTGTCCAGTTTTCGGTGGAAAGTCTGCTCTTTTTTACCTTGATAGGAGGTAGTCTATACACAGGATACAACTTGATAACTACTTCAGCTTCTCTAATGACCAAGGCGATCAAGATACCTGTGAAGATGACAAGAAAGTTAATAGAGGTTCTTAAGGATCTCTCCCGGGATGAAAGTTCTTCCTGATTTGATTATCATCCCGAATAAGTGGTTCCGCCAGCTTTAACCTCGTCTACCTCTCCTTTCATTATTATACTGGCGTTCTCGCTGTAGAAAGTGATTTCTCCGGAGAAAGAGTTAATGTTCAGAGATGTGCTGCCACGTTCAATCACTGTACTGTCCTCTTTCGATGATATCTTGGCGTCAACATCTTGAAGTACCATCGCCTGTCTTGAAATATTTTCCAGCTTGATTTCCCCGGCATCTGTACCACCAGTGAATCTCATTTGACTGGCCACATTGACTCCAGAAGATGAGAATCCCTGGTATGTTCCATCGATCCTTGTCATGTTCGTCGTGCTGAAAGTCAAATCACCGGAGTAATCATGGAAAGTGACCGCCTCATCAGAGGTGATATTCCTCTCCTGGGAAATAAGAGTCGAGAAATGTTTCAGTATGAGTGCATCTGAGTTGACCGATAAATCTGCGTTACCGGAATTAAGTGAAGCCTCAACCGTGACAGAGTTATTAGGCACTGGCTTCCTGTTCATTTCTCCAAGTACATCAGCAATACCTGAAGGTGAGTTAGTGAACTCACCAATCATGTTCTGAGGATTTATTCCTTGAAAGTTATCCAGAGAGCCTGAACCACCGGTTCCAACAGCTATAGCTGCTATAGAGGCGAAAACTGCTGCAAGTATTTTTGGATCCATCCCTGCCATAGAACAGTTATACAAGTTTGATTGATTTAAAACCAGTTTACAGTGAGAGCAGTAGTACTGGTTGAACCGGAGATACCGGAGAACACAGGATTCATCGCAAGACTCTGTGAAAACTTCGGATTTGAAATCAGATTGGTGAACCCAGAGTTCAATCTGGAGGAAGCCCGGAAAACAGCTTCGAAAGCCCAGGAAAAGCTTCAGGAAGCCCGTATATATGATTCAGTTGAGGAGTCTATCGAAGACCTTGATTATATAGTTGGAACCAAACCTGGCCGTGGTGTCGAGTTGAAGGAATTTCAACCGCGGGAGAATACTTCTGTAATGATCGGCCGTGAAAGCTCGGGTCTCACAAATGAAGAACTTGAACTATGCGACGCTGTCGTACATATCCAGACAGGAGAATACTCTTCATTGAACCAGAGTCATGCGGCCGGGATTGTGATGCATGACTTCCAATCTGAATCCCAAAAAGAAGGTATAAATTCGGATCAGAAAGAAATTCTGGATGAAATGGTCCAAAACGAGAAACTGAAAGAACTTGTTCTGAGGTCTAATCCAACTGAAGATGAATTAAATCATCTTTTAGGCCAATTAAAGTAATTAAAAAAGCTTATAGTTTTCTGGAGCGTGCTAGAATTTTCTACCTCTCTATCAGTGAACGAGTTTAAAAAAATGGGACGCAATCTCTTCTTATGATTCCAGGATTGTTCCCGACAGGCGGGGAAGGAAACTTCTTCATGATAATCCAAACCATTACAACCCTGCTATTCTTCGCGCTGATATTCTTCTTCCCGAAGATCATGCTATGGCAGATAGACAGAAGCATGAGATCAGTGCTCGAGAACCTGGAGACGTTCAGAACAGATACTGAAGAAATGTTCCGTGCCAAGTTCGTCGACAGCTTCTCACAGGATCTCGAGGAGAAGTTTGAATCGATGAAGAACACCAAGTTCTCCGAGCCTACAGGAATCGACCCTGCAGGAATGGTCGGAAAACTTGAACACGTACTTGATACATCAGAAAACAAGTTCAAGAGATTTATAGAGAGAAACGCAGATACAGAAGACGAAGACGAGCTGGCAGATCTCAGCATGGCATTCAAAGGCGTTATGGGAACCCACCAGCTCTACAAAGTGGTAAGACACTTCAGACAGCTGATCAAGGGAACGCAGAACATCCAGCTTGTAAGTATTGTCAGGATGATGCTTCCGATTTACGAGGAAATCGCTGAAAGTCAGAAAGATGCGACACGAGCCTTCCTCGACCAGGCACCGATCGGAGACGCAATCGGACCTCTGGTCGCAGCAAAGATGATTACAGAAGAACCTGAAGAGATTTCGGAGCAGATAGTTCACTCCGAGGAAGAGTTTGACGACCAGACCATCCATGTACTGAAGTCAAACGGTCCTGGTGCAAGACTAGGAAAATACGGAGACGCAGTCGACACCCTGGCCGATGAAAACGATCTTGAAGCCATCATCACAGTCGATGCAGCCCTGAAACTTGAAGGAGAAGACACAGGCTCCGTCGCTGAAGGAGTAGGAGTCATGATGGGCGGCCCAGGAGTAGAGAAAACAAAGATAGAGGAAGCAGCAACTGAACACGACGTACCGCTTGAAGGAGTAGTCATCAAGCAGAACGCACCGGAAGCTTCCAAAGCAATGAAAAAGGAGATCTTTGACGCCTACCAGGAAGCAGTAGACAAGGCAAAAGAACTGGCAGCTGAACATGAAGGTGAAGTAGCAATAGTCGGTGTCGGAAATACATGTGGAGTCGGAAACACGAAAGACTCCACACGTGGAATCCACAACCGCCTCAGAAAGTACTGGAAGGAGTACGAAGAGGAAGAAGAGGAAGTCAGCTACATGGGAATGATGAGCATCCTGCCAGCAGGCGGCGACCAGGCAATGCAACAGGGCAAGCTCCAGAGAATCAGGAAAAAACTGATCTGGGGGATAGTTAGGTAATGAACTGTTTAACCTAACTACCTCTTCCTGATTTTTTCGGGGAATAATTATTAAGTGAGAGTTCAGAACAACTGCATATGGGTTCGGCTAAATCCTTAGGCTTGTTGCTACTTTTTCTCTTTACACTGATTTTATCATCGGGTTCAATGGCAGCAGGCACTCAGACGCAGGGAGAAGTGGTAGTTTTCGTTTCCGATGCCGAAGATAACTATCCTCACGCAGGGGTGTTCAACAATGTTCTAACTCAGGATAGTTACTACAACGATCAATACGACGATTCTTTCAATATTCAGGACTTCCCTTCAAGCAATCCTATGCAGGTAAACATGTTCGATGATGCAGGCAACTTTGGAGAATGGTATGAAGACGCTGGTGTATGCGGACTGTTGATGTTTGACCATGACCCTAGCTCATCTGAGGACGGTGCCGCCAGGTACTACCCAGGAGCCCATGTATCTTATGATGGTGTATGGCCTGACTCCGGAAGCAACTTTGAAGGAACTACTTTTGAGGATGGTAATGATCCTACGGGGGAAGGGACAGCTGAAAACCTGTTCAATGATTTGACAGGAACAGGCTACAACGGTCAATCTATTGATGGAAACACCGGGAATATGGAACTGATAAGAGGTCCAAACGACTGGAGACTTAAAGGAGACCTTCTCTGCGGCGACCACAGAGGAAACGGACAGCAAGAATGGAAGATGTGTACTTCCTCTGAAACTGATGGAGATTTTGTTTTCATAGGCGGTCAGCAGTGGGCATGTGATGGAAGCCAGAGCAGATGGGTAGAAAACGATGAACCTTATGCATTCTTCAGTGTTGACGACGCTAACGGTGACGGTACCAATGCTGTAGGAGAAACACTGACGTTTGATGCCTCAAGTTCTTTTGATGACAAGAGCATTGAAAAGTATTTATGGGACTTCAACGGTGACGGAGCATATGAGGTGACAAATGACTTCTCAGATACAGAGACACACTCATTCAGTTCACCTGGAGCCCACACTGTCA
>JBEQAY010000031.1:0-10865 GCA_041640075.1 Candidatus Nanohaloarchaea archaeon
TAGCCAAGGAAGACCAAGTTTCCGACGGAGATGAAATAGAGATAGTAACAGAGGACTCAGACGAATACATAGAGGTCCTCCGACACAGCGCCGCACATGTCTTCGCACAGGCACTGAAAAGAATCTATGGAGATCAGGTCAAACTCACAATCGGTCCATGGACTGACGAAGGATTCTACTACGATATAGAAGGAGTAGAACTCGAACAGGAAGACTTCGAAGAAATAGAAGAAGAAATGGACAAGATCATCGAAGAAGATCTGGAAATCAAACGAGAAATGCTTGACCGAGAGGAAGCAGAGGACTTCTTCGAAGACAACGAATACAAGAGACAGATCCTGGACGAGGAAGCTGGTGAAGGCGACACAGTCAGTTTCTACAAACAGGGAGAGTTCCAAGATCTCTGTAAAGGACCACATGTCTCCTCAACAGGAGAAATAGGAGGATTCAAACTACTGGAAATCGCCGGCGCCTACTGGAGAGGAGATGAAGAAAACGAGATGCTGACAAGAGTATACGGAACAGCATTCTCCTCAGAAGAAGAACTAGAAGACTTCATGGAAAGAAGAAGAGAAGCCGAAAAAAGAGACCACCGGAAGATCGGAAAACAGATGGACCTCTTCTCAGTACCAGAACACGCACCTGGAGCCCCACACTACCACAGAAACGGGATGATAATCCGCCGTGAACTAGAGGAATACATCCGTGAAAAGAACGCAGAGCTCGGCTACGAAGAGGTCTGGACACCTGAACTGAACAAAGCCGAACTCTGGAAGAAAACAGGTCACTACGAAGCATTCAAGGAAGATGGCGAGATGTTCGCCTGGGAACAGGATGACATCGAGTACGGCTTAAAGCCTATGAACTGCGCGAACCACAGCCACATCTTCGACTCCGGAACACGCAGCTACAAAGACCTGCCAATCAAGCTATCTGAATTCGGAACAGTAAACAGGAACGAACAGAGCGGAGAGCTCTCAGGCCTACTCAGGGTCCGAGTCATGACTCAGGACGACGGACACGCATACCTGCGTAAAGATCAGATCGAAGGAGAGGTCAAGGCCCACCTTGAGAAGATCATCGAGATGTACGACGAGTTCGGCTTTGATGTGAACTTTATTATGGAGACAAAACCTGAGAAAGCTCAAGGACCGGACGAACTCTGGGAGGAAGCAGAGTCATCGCTTGAGAACGCTATGGATGAAGTAGTCGGCGACTACGAAGTCAAGCCGGAGGAAGGAGCATTCTACGGACCGAAGATTGGAGTAGAGGTAGAAGACGCGATCGGACGAGAATGGCAGCTTGGAACAGTACAACTCGACTTCGTAATTCCACGAAACTACGGATTGAAGTACCAGGGAGAAGACAATGAGGAACATTACCCGGTCATGATCCACCGTGCGATCCTTGGATCGATCGAACGGTTCATGGGAGTGATGATCGAGCACTTCGCAGGAGACTTCCCAACATGGCTAGCACCGGAACAGGTCCGCATCCTGCCGGTCAGCGATGAAAACAGAAAATACGCTGAAAAGATCAAGGAAGAGCTAGGCGACTTCAGAGTTGAGATAGAAGACAGATCCTGGACTGTCGGAAAGAAAATACAGGCAGCTCACGACGATAATGTCCCGTACATGCTAATCCTCGGAGATGACGAGGAGGAAGCAGAGAACCTGTCAGTAAGAGATAGAGAGGAGCATGAACGGGATGATGTCAGTATCGAAGAGTTCAGAAAAGCTTTGAGAGCAGAAGTCGAGGAGAAGAGCCTGGAGCCTAGTTTCCTCGACTAGGTTTCTCCTCTTTTTTATTTACATCTTTCTTAATTTTAGATCATAATGCTTGAAGGAGTAGATCTGAAGAGTCTTGAATCAAATATCTGGAAGCTCTATCTCTTCAAGATACTTTTCGGGTTCTTTATTTCCATCCCTGTAATCGTGCTTTTCTGGAAGGACAACGGTTTGTCTATGTTTCAGGTGATGCTTCTACAGTCGCTTTTCTCCGTGGCTGTGATCGCGCTTGAAGTACCTTCTGGTTACTTCGCGGACTTCTATGGACGGCGGAAAACTCTGATAACAGCCTCAATCTTTGCTACTCTAGGTATAGCTGCGTACAGCATAGGCCAAGGATTCATGGTTTTCCTGGCCGCTGAAACTCTCTGGGCAGTAGGTGTATCTCTTGTCTCAGGTGCTGACTCCGCCATGTTCTACGACACACTTGTAGAGTTGGGAGAAGAGGGCACCTACAAGCAGAAATGGGGTAAGGCCAGTTCACTGAACATGTTTTCCGCTGCAGGAGCAGCGATTCTCGGAGGTTTCATAGCAGAATACAGTCTGAGATGGACACTTTTTGCCCAGGTACCTTTCATGGCAGCCATGATCCCTGTAGCATACAGCCTGAGAGAACCAGGACACCATGAGGAACTGGCTGAAAAGGAGACGCAGACACTCAAAGCGATAATGGGAAAAGTTTGGAAAGTAAAAAAACTGAGATACCTTGTCCTCTACGGAGCTTCTATCTACGCAGGGCTTCAGGTGGCATTCTGGATGTACCAGCCTTACTTCGAGCTTACTGGCCTTGAGATAGCTGCTTTTGGATGGGCTTATGCAGGCTTCAACCTGGTCTCCGCCGCATCATCAAAATACGGATACCTCATAGAAGAGAAGATAGGAAAGCTTTCATCACTGATAATGATGCCGTTACTGCTTGTTGCCAGCCTTTTCCTGATAAGCAACGTTATAGCCGTTTTCAGCTTTGCCTTTATCTTCCTGCAGCAGTTTGTAAGAGGTTTTCAGAAACCTATAATCTCAGATTACATCAACGAGATAATCTCATCGGAGAACCGATCCACAATACTTTCAACTAAAAGCCTGATAGGCCGGATCCTGCAGGCAGGCAGCCTCCCGATCTTCGGACTGATTATAGACGTTTACTCGGTCCCGCAAGCTCTTACAGTCCTTGGAATTACTGTAATCGCCGGGTCTTCCGTGCTTCTACTGCTACTTTACTCTGTAGACGTGTTCGACATCTGAGATACTTGAGCAAACAGAACCGTTAAATCACTCAAGCATCAGTCTCTACCTATGGTCGACGAAAAAATACAGGAATTTGCAAGCGTCCTGGTAGAGCACTCAACAGAGATTGAAGAAGGCGACAACGTCTACCTGCTAGCCAAGTCACTTGATTCACTGCCTCTTTTCGAGGAAGTAAGGCGCCAGATTATCAAAAAAGGGGCTTTCCCACATGAACACCTTTTCTACGATTCCCAGGTAGGCAGTGAGGGAATGGACTACGACTGGATGAAGTACGCGTCAAATAAACAGCTTGAAAATGTTTCAGAGGCAAAGAAAAAAGAAATGCAGGAAATGGATGCATACATACGTATAGGAGGTGCAGGCAACACTCAAGAGCTTGCAGGAATCGATCCAGAGAAAATAGGGTTACGTAAGAACTCTACACGCGAGATTTTCTACGAACGGGACGAAAAGCGCTGGGTTACAACACGATGGCCGACAGACGGCCTGGCACAGTCCTCAGGAATGTCCACACATGAACTCAGAGAGTATATTTTTGATGCAGTTACAGGCGTAGAATACAGTAAGATTAAGGAGAGAAACAGAAAAATCAAACAAAAACTTGACGGAGCAAGTAACATAAGAATCACTTCAAACGGAACCGACCTCAAAATGAGTTTGGAGAGGAGGAAAGGTGTCAACTGCCATGGTAAAAGGAATATTCCTGACGGAGAAGTTTTCTATGCTCCACGCAAAGAAACGGTTGAAGGTGAGATAAGCTTTGAATTCCCGGGTGTGGAGGGAGGGAACAGAGTCAGAGATATATGGTTGAAATTTGAGGACGGCAAGGTAGTAGAGTTTTCAGCTGGTTCTAACGAGGACTTTCTGGAGAAAATGCTGGAGACAGACAAAGGATCGAAATATGTAGGTGAAATTGGCATAGGCACGAATCCACAGATGAATAGTTTTATCGGAAACGCACTTCTTGATGAAAAAATTCACGGTACAGTTCACATTGCACTCGGTAGAGCCTACAGTAGAAGTATGCCTGGGGACATGGATGGAAATGATTCCGGTATCCACTGGGACCTAGTTGAAGATCTTAGAAACGGAGGAAAACTTCAAGTAGATGGAGAAACCGTACAGAAAAATGGAGAATGGGTGTTTGACTCTAAATAAAACTCAAAAGCTGTGCACTTAGTTTTAATCTATTCCAGGCCGTTGATTTTTCTGTGCATTTCCAGTGCCTCTTTAGTATCAAACGTCTCTCCAGTCTCTTCACATACATATTTGCCGTCTTCATCCTGTGTATCACCATCAGGCTCATCTTCACTTTCAGCATCCTCACTCTCTTCATTTGAGCCTTCAGCTCCCGTTTCCTCATCACTTTCCTCCTTTACATCTGTGTCTCTTTGGGACGAGTCGCTTTCTTCCTCTTTATTCTCTACAGGCGCGGGAGAACCTGTATCCGGTTCATGTTTCTGGCCGCGAGAATTACTGTAAGGTTGTCTGTATCCAGATCTTCTGTCCCTTCCATCATCTCCATCATTCTTCTTGATGGCAGCAGCAAGGATCATGCTGAAGATCATTATAAGGCCTAATGCGATATTAAGAGAGCTCTGGCTTTGAAGGAACGCACCTGTAGGGGCAATCACTTCCTCCTGTACACTTCCAGTCAGTGAAGTCGAGTTATCAGAAGACTCATTAACATCCTCAGTCTCATTCTCGGTATCTTCAACACGAGAGTCTTCCTCTCTCTGTCCTACAAGGTTCGTAAATACTGAGGTGGACGCTCTCTGTTCTTCCCCCTCAGCCATACCTGAAACCTGAATATTGAAACTTGGGGGATCTCCACATGGATACGGACAGAATCCTTCAGGTAAATTGACGTCATAAACAATCTCCTGAACCTCGCCTTCACCTAGAGAGGTGGGTACAGCATCCAATTCATAGAATCTCTGCTCGAGACCCTCAAGAGAAACTTCAACCTCCTCTACAGGAACCTGGCCTGTATTCCGTAAATCGAAGGATACCTGGCTCTCTTCACCAGGTACTATATCCACTCTCTCCGAACTCTCTATCTCCATACCTGTCTCGTAGAATACCTCAATACCTGAGTCACTCACAGTTTCAAATGATTTATACGGATCCTTTCTCAGCTCGACACCTAACCTGTAGTCTCCGGGACGGGAAGGGACTGTACCCGAAACCGTGAAAGAGCCGTCAGAGCCACTTTCAACCGAGTAAATATCTACTACCTCAGAATCATTCAGAAGTTCCACGGTAACATTGGCTCCTTCAACAGGATTACCCTGTGAACTGATGACCGTGCCTGAAACTTCTAAATCGCCTCCAGAGACTATGCTCCCTGAGCTCAGGCTTAGAGGACTTTCCTCGCCCTCAAGCCCAAGTTGAGCGTTTGTACCTACCAGGTAGGAGTTCATAAGAATATCTTTCTCTTCACCCACATCTTCAGAAATCTGATGTAGATCAAGATTGCCTATGTTCACCCGCCAGTTAGCATAATTAATCGAGACATCATTGCCGGAAACCTGCTCCCAGTCACCAAGACATTTCCTACCCAAGAAATTCCAGCTACTACACTCGAAAACCTTCAAATCCTCGGGATTTATATTCGCAGGATTAAACGCCATCGATGTCTTAGCACTCCCGATATTATACCCAAACTTTACAGCCATCATATTAACAGGATTGATACCAGAAACATCAACCGGTGCATTCTCCCAATACTCGAACTTCACAGCCTCACTGCCACCCACAGAAGACTCCTCACCCAGATCCACACCATCCAAATTAAAAGTCGCATCAGAAGCAGACTGACCTCTATCGAAGAATTTCAGATTCACTGTACTGTATTTATCTCCCTCAGCGCTTATCTCCTTGGAGTATAAGCCATCACTTCCCGCATCCACAGGAATTGTCCTTTCGTTATTCCTGAGAGTCATGCGAGTCTTCACACCAGACCCTGTAGAATCTCTTACCTGTCCAGAGAACTGCCTGGTCTTAACAACTCTCACCGAGTCTACAGGAACTGCTCCTATATCCTCTTTTCTGATCTCGAACAAAAACCTGTATTTCCCAGTCTCCAAATCCGGTACATTATTTAGGCTCAGAAGATACTCTGCATCACTACTCTCGCCTGTAGATACCCAGTCCTTCTCCTCATACACTTTGTTGCCTTCCAAATCCTGGACAGAAACGACAAAATCTTCCTCAGAAAGATCCTCAGTATAGGATGGGGCACTATCAATATTCAGCTCGTACTGGAGAGTCCCAAGATTTTCATAACGGATCTTTCTGCCAGGATCACCTCTTATAATCTCAGGTCTCCAAGGATAAACTCTAACAGGAACCTTGAATGACTCAATCAAAGCACCTGGACCAGAACCATATTCATACTCTATATCAAGATTTCTTATATTCCTATCACTATTATCCGAAGTAGGTGGAACATATCCCTCAGTTGTCTCCATCTCAAGAGAATCTGAACTGGAACTATAGGAGATGGAGTTTGTAAGAACATTATCCGGGGAATCAGTGAACTCTAGCCGTTCAGAATCGAATTCCTGGGTTGCCCCGTAAAGTTCAATGTCAAAGCCTGTAACCGGTTTCGTAAACTCATTTCTTCCCTCCCAACCAACTATCTCTCCGAAGTAACCCATTCCGTACTGACCGCTGTACTCCCCTTCGTAAGTCTCAGAAACCTCAGGAACTCTGAGATGGTTTAAATTAACATCCTTCGCTATCGGCTCTCCACCCTCCTTCATCTTCACATTGAGGAAATAGTCGTAAGAACCTAGATCTCTCTCGTCAAGTTCACTAAGCACTTGGTTAAAATCATTACCTGTGAGATATTCTTTATCAAAAACTTCTTCATTGAAGGAAATATTGTTCCCATTACTCACATTAAGCCAGACTTCTTCCACTGACCCATTCATGGAAGTAAAGTTTACCTCTGTCTGTGATCCAGTCACCCAAACCTCTCCACCATCATTGAACTGCAACTCCGCTGCTGCAGGCGCTGTTAGAAGCGCGGCGCAGGCGAACAAAATGACGTAGAATTTCTTTGAGATGGATAGCATCTATGATCTGTTGCGTGCTGAACTGGTTTAAAACTTTATTTTATCCGGGTTCTGAAAAGGAGGGCTACAAGAGCAATGTTTACAAGCAGTGAAGTGGCTAGCAGCAGGATGTCCAGTTTCTGTCTAATTTCATTGAGTAAAGATGTCTGTGGCTCGAGCTCTACAGTAGTTCTACCTACGACATTTTCATTTGATTTATTGAGGACAGCAAACTCTATTTCCTCTTCTGAACGAAAAAGGGTGGGCTCATAATCGATATTGGCCTCACTTTCGTTTATGTCAGCCGATGAAACTTTCCAGTAAGGAGGTGTATCCAGTGGAACTAGGACACCACGGCTCACAGAGAAAGTTGCCTTAGCTCCGGTATCCGTAGCCTCTGTAGTTCTGGAGTCAATTGTGCCGTTAACCTGCTCTGACTTAGTATTCTGGAAGGTGAATTCTTCAAGATTCTCCTCCTGTCCACAGTACTGAAGGTGGATTTGAACCGGTATCTGTCCTGTTGCATTACCTGAGATAAATCTTAACTTCATAGCTGCTGTCTCTCCAGGCCAGAGCTCGTATCCTCTGGAGTAGTGGGTTATATCAGTGGTGTTTCTTTGTATATCAGCTCTCAACCTGTATGTACAACCTACAGACCCTGTATTGGTTACAGATGAGGATACAACCTGAAGAGTGTCCGTGGTGTTTCTGTAATTCAGATCAAAAGACGAATGATTCAGCGAGGCATCCACATCTACCTTGTAAAGAAGAGAGGATGCTCCAGATACAAGTAATATACAGGCAATCAGTAGAAGTACGATTTTACGTTTATCCATTTTTTACCTATCAGGTTGTTAGCGGACTGGATTTTTATCTCTACCTCACCGGCATAGTATCCTGGTTCATCTGCTATAGCCACTATTTCAAATCTCTCTGAACCCTTCATCACGAAAGAGGAATCATAATCCAGGTAGGATGAGATGTTTCCTCTGGTCTCGACATCAACCAGGCCTGTAGATGTTGATTCAAGTACCAGTCTTTTGGTCGCATTCGAGCCTTCAGGCAGTACTCCAAACTTCAGGGAGTTATCAGCATTCACTCCTAGGTACATATCCGTGGAGTTGTTCATGTCTGCCGTCACGTTCAGACTTGCAGGACGTGTGGAGACTGCTGTATCCGTCATTAACATCTCAAGACCTATAGGAATAGCTACTGCCAGGGCGACAGCAACAATCAATATCAGTTGTCTGCGACCTATCTTTTCCCTTAACTTCTCAGGTGACATAGTAGATTATTATACCTCCAGCTGTTAAAAGTCCTGCCAACATCAGGTTTGAGACATCTGAGATCAGTATAAATATTGCTGTCGACAGGAAGGTCAGGAACACCATTATCCACATCGGATCTATCTCAAATGAATACATGAGGACGCCGACAAGAACTAGGAACATCACAACCAGCCACAGTGGCAAAGACTGATTCTGTGGTGCCTCACCGTCCTGACTCTCAGTATTGTTAACCGGTTGAACATTGACATAATCAGTTATGGAAAAACTTTCCGAGGTGAAAGCACTACCTGTCATGTAGTTGACAGAGCCTTTCAAGGTGTATTCTCCTTCATCCACATCTTCACCATTCCAGAAAGTTGAAATCCACTCTGCCTCGCCCGGCTGAAGCTTGGCGTCCTCGCTGTCAAGGTTCTCCACGTTTTCACCTACATAGTTCTCTATCAGAAGCCTCGTGGAGTTAGTGCTGGCAGTTACCGTGCCTGTATTCTCCACACGGGTGTCTATCCTGACAACGTTATCATCAACCCTGAAAGCGTTCACATCAGTTATCCTGACTTCCCTATCAGCCTCTCCAGGCACCCTAAAAGAGAACTGGGCTCTGGAAAGTGCGTTTACAGAAGCTCCAAAACCTGTATCCCCACTGGTTATAGGGGAAGCCTTGACAGATCCAACGTGGTAGCCGGGCTCCGCGCCGTCCTCAGGAACCTCTATATACATGGTAATCCTGCCGTTCGATGAGACCAGGGTTCCTCCGCCGAGAGCTACAGTATTTGATTCGTTAGGTACTACCGCGAACGTATCCTGTGGGAAACTGACCCATTCCTCTATACTCTGCTCCGAAACCTCCTCAGAGGGAACACTGGCCCCGGCTCCAAACTTGTCCGCTCCAAGTGCCTGCCTGAAAGACGGACTCACACGGAAAGGCGTATCAGAGCCTGTTGTAAGATAGATATCCAGCTTCACGGTCTCACCTCTCTCAACAGTCCCAAGATCAGTATACGCCGGAGCAACCCCGACAGAAACCGCAGCCGAGGACCCGGCAAACATCAGAACCAGGACGTAAAACAGGATTTTTCTGCTCATCATCTAGGAACAAAATCAGTTCTCTGGATTTATACCTTTATTCAATACAAGACAGCCAAAAAAGGTGAACCTTTTTATACAGGATAAAGCAATCAAGTCGTAGGGGCAAGTAGCATGAGGGGAGATAGAATCAAAAGTAGAATGGTATACAAAACATGAAACGAAACAAAGCCAAAAACTCCTCGATACTTACCGCAACAATTCTAACCCTATCTATAATTGCACTTTCAGGAAGCGCAGCAAGCATCACATCAGATGCGAATGAAACTACTGACGTAAATGTAACTATAACCAGTGAGGTAGCTATCGACGTCGAACCAAATGTACTGCAGTATTCTAGTATAGATGTAGGTACACAACAAACAGTAACAGACAGGAATTTCGGAGGAGTCACTATTGAGAACACAGGGTCAGAATACATCGACAAGGTTTGGGTAAACGCTTCCGTACCACAAAGCAGACCTTTCGGTACGGGACGACCAACTAATTATGATGCAGGAAACTTTCTACAGATTAGACCAAGGATGAATACAACCGGAGTAGCAGGTTCCTCTGTAGGAGAATACCACTTCGTTAACAGAAGAGAGTTCGGAATGCCGGAAGGATCTGTACCGACTTACATTGTCGCACCAGCGAGCGAGGTCAGCTTTGACAGCGGAGCTACTGTTTCGTCAACAGGCGGTGATGTCGTCGTCGGAAGATTCAGAAGAGGCCAAGAACACATTTGGTTCATCATTGCATCACCTGACGGATCAACCTGCGATAATTCAGGAAATCCAACACCAGGACCTATGATCAGGGTTGGAGACACATCTTCAACACCTAACAGGTTGGGAACTGTAGACTTCACGGATGACAACTCAGGAGAATGGACAGAGTACCAGATAGCTGAGAACTCTGCCTCAACCACATACGGTATCGCAAACTCAGCAGTTACACTTCAGTGGAGTAACCCGAACGAGGACCCAAGATACGACGTATTGACCACATGCGACACCACTGATGAAAATTCAAATGTTGTCCGTACGAGATATGCAATAGACTATGATGGGACAACTGATCTGGTTACAAACGGGTACCAGTCAGAGTATGTGATAGACGCTGGAGTTACAGCAGGAAACATGCTCCTCCCTGGAGGCACAGTACCTCTCCAGACAGCAATCGAAGTTCCAACGGGAGTTGCAGAGGGACAGGTAGAGCTTGGAACTCTTAACCTCGTGGCGACAGCTAACACCACGGCACAGACCTAAAACCTCTCTTCTTTTCTCAATTTCTACATTTTTCATTTTCCTTTCTGCACTCATTTTTTATTCCTGTAAAGCGAAGGTGAAGTTATGTCCAACAAGTTTGATGATCTTTCTGATGAGGAGTTGTCCGAACAGGCAGAGGATTTTGCTGAC
>JBEQAY010000032.1:0-10582 GCA_041640075.1 Candidatus Nanohaloarchaea archaeon
GAAATCTGCGGAGAACCGGAGTGCGGCGACGGATACACATTCATCAACGATTCACCGACTACCGAGACACTGACACACACCGAGTCCTGGGAATTATTCGAGGACTTCATGGTTGACCGCGGATACGAATCAATTGATAGATATCCTGTCGTGGCCCGTTGGAGAGATGATGTAGAGTTCACAGGCGCAAGCATCTACTGCTTCCAGCCATACGTAGTTTCAGGTGAAGCGGAGCCGCCAGCAGAAGAATTAATCATACCGCAACCATCCCTACGTTTCAACGACGTCGACAACGTTGGCATAACCGGGAGACACTACACCAACTTCACTATGATCGGTCAGACGTGCTTCAAGGAAGGCAAAGAGTACGATCAGGACCGCTACTTCCGCGACATGTTCGAGTTCACGACACAGGTCCTTGGAATACCTGAAGAAAAACTTATACTACACGAAGACAGCTGGGGCGGAGGAGGAAACCTGGGCGCATGCATGGAGTTCTTCGTAGACGGCCTGGAACTATTTAATCAGGTCTACATGTTCTACGAGCAGACTCCCGAAGGCTACGAGGATCTCGATCTGAAAGTCCTCGACATGGGAATGGGACACGAAAGAATCACCTGGATCTCCAACGGCACCGAGACCTCGTACGAGTCGGTCATGCCGGAGACCCTGGAGAAGATGAAGGAGCGGACCGGCCTGGAAATAGACCAGGAGGTATGGGAGAAGTTCCTGCCACACTCCAGCGAACTCAACATCGATGAGGTAGAAGATATTGAAGAAAAATGGGAAGAAATAGCAGAAAAGATAGACGAAGACGTTGGCGAACTTAAGGCTGAAATAAAGCCAGCAGCAGGCCTTTACTCGGTAGCAGAACACACCCGCGCACTGATATTTGCCTTAGCTGATGGAAAGATTCCTTCCAATACAGGAGGAGGCTACAATCTGAGGATGATCTACAGGCGGGCCCAGGACTTCATTGAGAAATATGAATGGGATCTTGACATGGTTGAAGTTGCCAGATGGAACGCTGAAGAGCTTGAAGACATGTTCCCTGAGCTCCTGGCCTCGATGGATGAGATAGAGGAAATTCTCAGAGTAGAAAAAGAAAAATACGTAAGGGCAAGAGAGAAAGCCCGTGAACAGCTGGAGAAAGTTGAAGGCCAGCCATCAGTAGAGGAAATGATCGAGCTGTACGAATCTCACGGCGTCTCACCCGAGATGATGGAGGGATACGGCCTCGACGTGCCCGAAGATTTCTACACACTTGTCAGCGAGGAGGATGAAACTGTGACAGCTGCGGAGGAAAAATTTGATGTAGAAGGCCTTCCCGATACAGAGAAACTTTACTACGAGCGACGTGAGCCTTACAGGCAGGATGGAAAAACTCAGCACTTTAATTTCAAGGCTGAGGTAGAGGCTATTGTAGATGATAATTGGATTATTCTTGATAGGACTATGTTCTACCCTCAGGGCGGTGGTCAGCGCCATGACGTTGGAAAGATCAACGGCCATCAGGTCGAGGAAGTTCAGAAACAGGGCAACGTGGTACTCCATCGAGCACCAGAGCACGAACTTGAAGCAGGGAAGCGCGTGAAGGGTGTCGTCAACGGTGAGAAAAGGAAACAGTTGACCCAGCACCACTCCACGACCCACATGGTGAATGCTGCAGCAAGAGAAGAACTAGGCGAACATATCTACCAGGCCGGAGCCAACAAGACACTGGAGAAAGCAAGGCTTGATATAACACACTACGAGAAGCTTTCGCGTGAAGACCTGGACGAGATCGAGGCCCGTGTCAGGAATATAATTAACGAAGATCATAACATCAACGTCCTGGAAATGGAGAAATCTGGCGCTGAACGGGAGTACGGGTTCAGGATCTATCAGGGAGGTGCACCGCCAGGAAACACGATCCGCCTCATCGATATCGAAAATGTAGATATCGAGGCCTGTGGAGGCACTCACTTGACGAAAACTTCCCATGCAGAGGAGTTCGTTATTACAGGCTGTAGGAGGATTCAAGATGGAGTAGTCCGCTTGGAGTATAAAGCTGGAGCAGCTGCCAGAGAATTCCAGCAGAGTATTGAAGACAGGATGGGTAAAATTTCAGGTCTTCTGGAAGTCCCTCTTAAATCCCGGCCGCGGCTTGTCCAGAGGGAGCTATGCGAAATATTCTCAGTTGAACCAGATCAACTTGTAGATACAGTTGAGAGATTCCAAGAAGAGGTAAGCGAATATAGGGAAACTATAGAGAAAATCTCCAGCTTCCTCAGTAAAGATGTCGAACTGGATGAGTTAGATGGGAAAAACGTTGCAGGGAAGTCGAGAAAGCTTTTTGAGAAGCGTAAAAGACTTGAGAAAAAAGTTGAAGACCTTGAATCAGAGATAGAAGATTTCCTGGAGAACGAGATCAGAGAGAACAACCTGAATGATATCGAGGCTGAAGTTCCTACCGATAACGTCGGTCTCTTGATTCAGGTAGCTCAGAAGCTATCCAGCAAACATCAAGCTTGCATCACACTGATTGGTGAAAAAGGTGCTGTCTCCGCATCTGAAACCGATAAGAGTGCAAAGAAGAAGCTGCAAAAGTATTCGGAAAATGTTCAGGGAGACGAAAGCTTTGCGAAAGCCTTTGACATCTAGGAAATAAATTAAGAGATAAAAAGAGGAGTTTCTAGAGCACTCCTAGCTGCTGGCATCTAGCTGCCACATCTCCAAGGTCTGTCAGAGTGTTACAGACTGCTTCTTCTACTCCTCTTACTGTAACGTTCTCTACCACTTCCTGCTGAGGTGCTGGTCCTCTCTGTGACATTAGTCCGCCCTGTACGACCACTGCAGGGAACTCATTTAGACCGTTTCTGGATACTATTTCCGAGCCCTGGGTTGAACTCATGATCTGTATGTATACTCTGTCGCCGAATCTTTCCTGAACCTGCTGGAGGTCTCTCAGCCCGTCTATCTGTGTTTCGTTGTCGTAGTACGCGTTGACAAAAACTGTGTCATCTCTGGCAGCTATGACGACCTGTTCAGTAAATGATTTGTTGAATGTGCCTTCTACATAGTTCTGTGAAGGCGCAGTGAAGTTCCTGTCCTCTGTGTCCTGATTGGCTGCTGAAGGACCTGACTGGCCTCCACCACCATACACAAGGAAAGTTGCTCCGAATCCAACTGTGATCAATACTGCTACGGCCAGGTTGCCGTACTGACTTAACTTCTTTTTCAGTGCTCCCATGTTCTGAAGTTGTGCAGGAAATAATAAAGGGTTTACTTTCCAACTCCAGAGTATGATCGTAGGATTTAACGTCAACAGTATCGACGCGGAAAAAGCAGATAACGTAGGAGGAAACCTTCAGATAAACTACGTTCCAGACATCAAAAATGTTTCATCAGTATCCGTACCAGCATTCGAAAACGAGGTCGCAAAAATCGAGTTCAGCTTCCTTGTAGAGTACAACGCAGGAGACTCTACACCCGCACACATCGAGATGGAAGGTAACATCCTCTGGAACGGCGACACCGAATCAGTCGTCGAAACCTGGGAAAACGAAGGCAACCTGCCTCAGAACATCAGGGCGCCACTGATGAACGACCTGTACAGAAAGCTTCTATCAGAGGCAACAGGAATCGCAGACACTTTGAACATGTTGCCACCGATACCAACACCACAGGTACAGCAGAACCAGTAAAGGAAAATTATTCCCCGCCACTCACATCTTCTTTATCTCCTTTATCTTCATCTGTAGACGCTTACCATCCTTCTCTTCCTACCCAGTACTTCACGAGTATATGTCTCAACTTTACCTTCCTTCTCCAGAGCGTTAAGCAGCCTGTGAATATCCTGCTCCATCCAGGAAAGTTCCTGAGAGATTCCTTCTGCACTGGGTTTTCTGCCGTCTTCAACCACTTCTCGGCATTTCTCCAGCACCTGGTTTTTCCTGTCCATACAACAAACTATAAACCTGAAACAAGTTAAAACACTGGTATGGGACTTGAAGACGCGGAAAAAGAGATAGAGGATAGAGATTACAAGAAAGCTATGGAGGATATCCAGGACCAGATCAAAGACGTTGAAGATGATTTTGAAACCGTGAAGACTGACGAAGCAGATGGAGAGCTGGCCGAGAAACAGAAAAAAGCGGAAGAGATACTGGGAGAGATCCATGACCAGGTTGATTTCCTGCGTGAGCAGGTTGAAAGGATGGATGAAGAAGAGTAAAAGGAAACAGTTAAAAATTTTTAAAGACATATACAAAACTGTGATCAAATTATGAGACGACTCAAAAGACAGGACGACCTAGATGACATCTTCAAACAGATGGAAAACGTGTTCAATCAGTTCCAGGAGAAAGGTATGAACTTCGCATCAGAACTGAAGCCTAACTTCCCTGTAGACATCGCAGAGGAGGAAGGCGAATTTGTCATCACAGCTGACCTGCCAGGCGTAGACAAAGAAGAAATCAACATCACAGCAGATGAGGAATCAGTGGAGATTTCCGCCGAATCCAGTGCCGAACTAGAGGAAGAAAATGAGAAGTACTACAGAAAGGAGAGGTCTACACGAAGATTCAACAGGAGAGTAAACTTCCCTTCAAAGGTAGACGCTGCAACAGTCGAAGCGGAATACGAAGACGGTGTTCTAACTATTACAGCGGAGAAAGAAGAGGAAGAAGGTAGAGAAGTTGAAATAGAGTAAATAACACCCTCTTACATATTTTTACTTTCTATATTACCTTCAGATTCTCTCTTTCAGAAAATTTTTAACATTACAGTCCTCTGTAACAGTCGTGGGCACGGAAGAGATACTCTACGAGATAGAGGGTGTGCCTGATACTTTCTACGAAGAAGCTCGTGAAAACGTTGTTCTAGCTGGCGACGTACATGTTATGGATGAGAAGCCGGCCGAAAGACTGGCGTACGCAAGAGAATTTGCCGGCGACATCAATGAGGCACTGGACAGATATAACGCGGACACCGTAGTTTTCAACGGTGATACCGGAAGCCCGGATCACATCGGGACAATACTGGAGGAACTAGAGGCATCTCAGGCAATTTTTATAGAAGGAGATGAAGACAGGAAGAAGGATAAGGAGATAAATTACAACGGCTGGGCAAATCTTCTGGAGAAAGAAGGAGCAGAACACTTCGATACAGATGTAGATTACAGGTTAGAAGACGAACATATGAGGCTTGATGAAGCCATTGATCTTCCAGGACATTATCCAGTCCATGTACAGCATTTTCCAGAGGATTGCCAGGATTCAGAGCATGATCTAGGTTTCCAGGCCACCTGGTTCGCAAACCCACTGGCTTACGAACTTGATGCATACGATATTTCTTCAAGCATGAACGAGATGCCGCAAGTCGGTATACACAGCCACAACCACGGATACGACGCGCAGCAGATCGGTAAAACAGCTCTGATATCTCTACCAGGCGGCAGAAGCAACTACGTGACGAATGGAAACCTGCCGGAAAACGGTCTGGCAGCTATCAGCTTCGGAAAGAACGATCTGGAGGTAGTACATCAGGCACGGGAAACTGGAGTTATACAGGAGTCACAGAGATTCAGGGAGACCAAGAAAGGCTTCAAGATGGTTGACTCAAAAGGTAAAGCACATTTCACACCGCTGGACAGATACGAGAAAGGGGAACTGCCTCCAAAATACCTGCAACATCTTCTCGAAAGCCCGAACAGGAAAAGGATAAACCACTGAAGCAAAAAACTAGCTTATCCGTATAAAAGCAGTATCTTCAGCCCTGTCAAGCTTCACATCGAAACCAAATTTCTCTACCACGTGTGCATTCGACCGTACGTGCGAATTTACCTCTGGAGCAGTGTATTCGCCACCTATAATCGCTGCGAACACCATCAGCTGATCGGCCATGTACTCATCAACAGCCGCCTCCGACTCATGAAAACCCATGAAGTCCTGGAAGGCCTGTTCAGCGACTTTCTCGGATCTCTTCCCTCTCTCGCCTAGAGCGTCGAATCCCGCGACAGAATTTTCATAGACTGCCTTGATCAGAAGAGCGGAGCCTGTGGAGGTGGAACCCACGTACTCGAAATTTTTCTCTATATCAGTTGACACAAATTTTTTCTTCAGCTTTTTCGCGACTTCGTCGGCCTGAGGCTCGGCCACATTATTTTCCTTCAGATCTTCAGATGCCGTGGAGTAAATCTCGAATCTTTCCAGTTCTCCACGCTCCAGTAGTTCAAATTTCTCCATGGCGTAATCCTCTGTCTCCAGGCGAAGGTTTCCACCGCCTTTCGGATAAAAACCTGTATTTTTCACCTCTAGCTCAGCTTCGAGGCCCAGTTTTTCCAGTAGAGGAAGTTTAACGTGTCTGTAGTATAGTGATGATGGGCTCCATTTCACATCGGTGCCTCCTTTCGCATCTATGCGGAAACTTTCGTTGAACTGTGTTGTGATAGGCAGGACTGTATCAAGCAGTAGAGTTGTGCTTCCTGCTGTTCCGATGTTCACGGTGAATGATTCGTTCCTGTACTTTCCGGACTTGAAGACTATTTTTTCTGAGCCTTTCTCCAGGCCTTCTACTTTGGCATCGCAGAGTCTTTTCGCGGCTTTAACGCATTCCATGTGCTGGTTTTTCAGGCCTGGATTTTTCCGGTTGCCTCTGATATTCTCCATTCTGAAGTTTTGTCCGGTGACTGCTGAGAGTGTCAGAGCTGTTCTCAGCATCTGGCCTCCACCTCTCTCACCGTTTATCTCGATCATAAGTTTTCATGAGTCCGGAGTTATTTGAATCTGGCCGGAAAATTTTCCCTGTATGAAGGGCTTTACACAGACACCTGAGGAGATGGAAGAGTTCGCAGAGTTCATGGAGGAAGATATCGAAAACATCCAGAGAGTTATCGGCGAACTGATGGGTGAAGACGTCGACGCAGAGTTCATGGTACACGCAAAAGCCGAGACAGTAGAGGAATCCGCGGAAAACACGGACGTGGAAGCTGAAAATGTAATCAAGACACTTGTATTCATCGGAGACGAACCTGTCGCCGTCCTCTGCCCTGGAGACACAAGCGTATCCGAGATAAAATTAGAGGAAATTCTGGGAAGTGAAGTCAGGATGGCCCGGCCTCAGGAAGTAAAAGAAGAAACAGGATACATAGTAGGAGGAGTATCACCGTTCGACCTCGACATCAAAGTCCTTATGGAGGAATCTATACTTGAAAAAGATGAAGTGAAGCCGGCAGCAGGATCAAGAGTTGTAGGAGTATCAATTGATGCAGAGGATCTGAAAGAAGTTTCAGGCGCGGAAACAGTAGATGTATCAAGGTAGGAAAAATTTTCTGCGAAACTAAGGAAATCATATTACTGTTTTTCTTTCCATTTCAGGCCTCTCGCCTTCCAGTAACTCGTCTATTCCTCCTCTGAAAAATGTCTTGTTGAGAGTTTCCAGATCATCAGAGTTCTCGGCCTTCTCGAACCCTGTAACTGTTCCCAGTGCGTATCCTGTACTTTGATCGTATACCGGAGGCAGAGCGTATTCAGTATTGTTTGAGAGTTCTGAGGTGTCTAGTACATCTGATCCGAATACGAATTCAGGGTGATAAACTGTCCAGTCATTTTCCAGTTCCGTTGCGACAGTTTGCCATGCCTCACTCAAGTTCCTGACTTTCTTATCTACAGCACTGAGGTTCTCTTCTCCTGAAGAGTCTGATCTATTCCTCTGGGCATATTGTGAGAAATTTTCTGAACCCTCCTGATATTGTACAGGTATCTGGTCTTTCTCAGATATCCTCTGCATTTCAGTCTCTACATCAGTCCACTCAAGATCGGACATCTGTGATAAAACCGAGAAGATAACTTCCTCACCAAAGTCGGAATAGCTTTCAACTAGATCCTCTGCATCTTCCTGTGATGCATTAGAGTAAGTCTCAGCAACGAAATCATATATCCTAGATTTATCTACTTCGGTCTCAGGTTCAGACATAACCCTATAACCTGCATCCAGAGTTTCCTCCCACGAATTCACTTCTGAATGATTTTTATCCGTATTATTCTCTGCATAGCCGTCGTGCGGTTTGACCTCGACCATATGGATATCGTACTGGTCTAGATCCATGAATAAGAGGTCTGCATCGCCTTTTCTCAGTTCATCTTCAAGATCTCTGTTATGCGGGACAGAGTCATCGATATTAAATTCGTCAGGGTGCTGGTAGAAGTCCCTCTCCACGAGAACAAGATCCCATCTATTTTTCCCTTCCTGAATGTTCTGCCTGTACCTTTCAAGTCGGCCATCGATCAGGATATCGTGTCGGTGCTGTTTTTCTCTTGGATCTGCCTTGAGAATGCCTTCAGCGTAAACGTCTTCCTCGATCTCCACTCCCGGAGCGTCAACTATCTCAGGCGTCCAGGGTCTGTTGACACTGGCTTGCTGGAGAACAGCTGAGTGAGCAGATTCAGGGAGATCAAATCTTCTGTAAGCCTGATCTGCTTCAAGATCACTCATCTAAAAGAAGATTTCCAGATAGCTATTAAAAATCTATTCCTTCATCACAGCTGTGAGATAATATCCTGTCCGAAAAGCCTTCTCACATCCTGGTAAACATCTTCAGGATGATCTCTCGTTGATTCCGGCCAGTAAACAGAACCCTGAATAAAACCATCTTCAGGCCACTCGTAACTTCTCTCACCGTCAAATACCACCATACTTGACCTATATCCCCATTCATTTTCTGTACTTTCCAGTATCTGGCTAAGTTTTGATCCATACTGATCCGATAAGCTAGGTCCGAACGATCCTCTAGTCGATCCAAACTCTACATCGTAAATTCTGAGGTTTAAAGAGTCCATATCCACGTTAACCATATCTACATCAACTGAGGTGTTACCATCACCTATTTTAACGCCGCTAACCGTATTGCTTTTCGGCTGGTATTCTCCACGGTACAGGAAATCGAACTCAACATCTTCTCCTACTTCACTCATTCTTTCACGGGTGATGCGGTCCCAGAACCGTTCCATATCGGAAAAATTATTTTCCACACCAGGTTTTTACTCAACAAAATATTTACAGATGAAGCTAGGAACCGGGTCTGAGATTCCGGAAAGTAATTTAACAATTGGAAGGAATTTTCCGGTATGGATCTGGAAGAGAGAAAAGAACTGGTTTTACGGAACACTGAGGAAATCATACAGGAAGAGGAACTTGAGGAAATACTTGAAGAGAAAGACGAGCCAAGGGCCTACATCGGCAACGAGACCTCAGGACCTGTGCACCTCGGACACTGGATCCAGATCAGAAAGATGAAAGACCTTCAGAAAGCAGGCTTCCAGCCGGTTGTGCTTTTCGCGGATCTCCACACCTTCCTCAACAAGAAGGGGAGCGAGGAATGGATCGAGAAGATGGTGGATTACTGGCAGGCCACATTTGAGGCCTGTGGACTCGACGCAGAGTACGTTAAAGGACGAGACTTCCAGGAAGAAACAGATTACTTCCATGATTTACTTGCCATGACCCAGGAAACCACAGTAAACCGTGGAGAACGAGCCATGGGAGACGTAGCCTCAGAACAGGACAGCATCTACACATCACAGATCGTATACCCATTGATGCAGGCACTTGACATCGTACACCTAGACCTGGACCTTGCAGTCGCGGGGATCGACCAGAGAAAAATCCATATGCTGGCAAGAGAAAAGCTTCCGAAGCTCGGATACGACAAACCTACATGCCTTCACTGGCCTCTACTAAGCTCTCTTGCAGGAGACGGCGACAAGATGAGCTCAAGCAAGAAGAACACCATGTTCCCTCTACACGCCGATCCAAGCAGGATACAGGAAACCATCCAGGACGCTTACTGTCCACAGGGTCAGGTAGAAGACAACCCCGTACTCGAGATCGCGAAGTACTTCATCTTCGGCGCAGACGAAGATCTACTGATTGAAAGAGACGACGAGTACGGTGGAGACGTCCACTACGGAGAGTATGAAGACCTTAAATCAGACTTCGGGGACGGAGAACTCCACCCACTCGATCTCAAAGACGCAGTAGCCGAAGAAGTCGAAGCAAGATTCAAACCGGTGAGAGACAAGTTCAGGGAAAACCCAGAACTGCTTGAACCACTCGAAGAAATCGGCCACGAAAAACCAAAATACCTGAAGTAAACGCCTGAAAAAGGCAAAAATTCTTTCACTCTTTGTTTACTTGATGAAGATCAAAGTTTTCAGTACAGAACTTGAACTTGATGAAATTCTTGTAAAATCATCTGAAGATGAAATCAGGAGGCAGATAGAAGAGTTTCTTTCAGGAAATCGAGAAGATTTTGATTTAGAGATTTCCGTTCCTGATAATTTTACAGGCGGGGTGATGCAGGAGATGCTGAAGATTCCGCGGGGTGAAACCCGGAGTTATGGAGTTATTGCAGAAAATCTTGGCTCTGCTGCTATTGCTGTTGGACAGGCGTGTGGAAGAAATCCTCTGCCTTTGATTGTTCCTTGTCACAGGGTTGTCGGGAAAAATTATCCTGGAGGTTACTGCGGTGAAAAGGACAGCGATGTTAAGAGAAAGTTGCTAGAGCTTGAAGGAGCAGATTTTTAACTTTCGGCTCTGAATT
>JBEQAY010000033.1:0-8698 GCA_041640075.1 Candidatus Nanohaloarchaea archaeon
TCCGATGAAAGTTCGGATGCGTAGTTATCTGTGAAGCCGCTGTTTATATTTACGAGTATCTTCACCGGTTTCTCGTTGATAAAGAAGCTTTCAAGGTCTTCCTCCCCCATCTACAACCCTCTATTACTTATTAGGTTTCCTTACTTAAGAAATACGGTGGCTTAAAAACTTCCTTGAGATTCTAGAGGGCGTTTTGTTTATAATAATTGGCCAAGGAATTTTCAGTTGTGATCTAAAATGGAATTCTCAATCAGCAAGATGAAGGAAATGATCAAGAACCAGGGTAACAAGAGAGTATCAGAAGACAGCGCAGAGAAGCTAGGCGAAGTCCTTGAAATGTTTGCAGGGGACGTCGCAGAAGAAGCTGTCGGAATCGCAGAGGACGACGGAAGAAAGACCGTGCGTGCTGAAGACATCAAGGAAGCCCTGAGATAAAAAACATCTCAACTTCCTCTCTCATCTATTTTTCCACTTTTACCCTCTCTACCCCTTCTTTTTGTACAAAAATATTTTACCGGAATTGCGGAAAATCGCCAAGGATTTAAGCTTTACAAAGAAGTCTAGAGTATGCCTTTCGAAGACGTTCTGGACAAAATTGTTGAGGAAACAGAAGCCTCAGAGGAAGACGTACGTGAAGAAGTAGATGAAAAAATGGAAGAGTTCGAAGGACTTGTCTCCGAAGAAGGAGCAATCCACCTGGTCGCCAAAGAATACGGCGTACAGGTCGAAGGAGAGGGAGACAAGGAACTGAAAATAGATAACGTAGTACCAGACATGAGGAAAGTCAACATCAAGGCACGAGTACTCAACATCCTGGACATGAACACGTTCGAACGTGAAGACGAGGAAGAAGACGGAAAAGTCCAGAACATCGTTCTCGGCGACGACACAGGAACAATCCGCGTCACCCTGTGGGACGAACAGACACAGATCGCAGAAAAAATAGAGGAAGGCGATCCTATCCACATCACCGGTGCCTACACGGTTGAAGATGACCAGGGTAACGCAGAGATCAGGCTTGGCGACGAATCACAGGTAGCCATGGCTGACGAAGAAGACGTACCGGAAGTCGAATCAGGTTCCTCAAGCGGAAGCATGAGCGAGGTACCTATCGGAGAAGTCGCAACAGAGAACGCACAGTTCCGGGTGAACGGTATGCTTGTAGCCATGTACCCAAGCAACCCTTTCTACCAGGTAGACCCTGAGACAGGCGACACAGCAAGAGAAGACGACGATGGGAACCTTGTAACAGATGAAGGAAAAGAGGTTGAAGATCCTGACCACAGACTGGCGATCTCAGGTGTACTGGATGACGGGACCGGAACAGTAAGATGTGTTTTCTTCGGAGAGCAGGCACGTAAAGTACTGGATATCGACGAGGAAACAGAGAAGGAAGGAGACCAGGACGCTGTAGAGCAGGCAGCTGATGAAGTTCTCGGCAAAGAACTGGAAGTTGAAGGCCGTACAAGATACAACGACTACTTCGACCAGATAGAGTTAATGGTCAACAGCGTTGAAGAGGTCAGCGTCGAAGAGAAAACAGAGGAGCTTCTGGAAATCATGGAAGCGTAAAAATATACTATGAAAATTTCAAAACTGGATTCAGGTGAAGTAAAATGAGCGACGACCAAGTAGAACTTGAAGAAATTAAAGGAGTAGGAGCGAAGACAGCAGAAAAACTTAGAGACTCAGGATACGAAGAGCTAATGAGTATAGCGACAATGAGCTCCGGAGAACTCGGAGAAGTAGCAGACCTGGGAGAGAAAAAGGCCCAGAGCATCATCACATCCGCAAGACAGGAACTTGACATCGGTTTCGAGAGCGGAAAAGAAAGATACGACCAGAGAGAGAAGATGCAGAGAATTAAAACCGGTTGCGAAGAGTTCGACGAAATCCTTGGAGGAGGAGTCGAGACACAGGCCATCACAGAGGTTTACGGAGAATACGGATCCGCAAAGACACAGATCGCGCACCAGCTAGCAACCAACGTGCAGCTACCAGAGGATGAAGGCGGACTAGGTAAAGGCGCAGTCTACATCGACACAGAGGACACATTCATCCCTCAGAGAATCGAGCAGATGGCTGAAGCCAACGGACAGGATCCTGAAGAGGTACTAGATGGAATCCATGTTGCAAGAGCTTTCAACTCCGACCACCAGATGCTTCTCGCCGACGAGGCACAGGAGATCTGCCAGAACAACGACATCGGCCTAGTCGTAGTCGACTCACTGACAGCACAGTTCAGATCAGACTACGTTGGAAGAGGAGAGCTCGCACAGAGACAGCAGAAACTCAACAAGCACATGAACGTCCTGCTGAGACTTGCGAACGCACACAACATCGCAGTCCTTGTAACCAACCAGGTCATGTCCAACCCGGACCAGATGTTTGGCGACCCGACAAAAGCTATCGGAGGCCACATCGTGGCACACAACTCCGCAGTCAGACTATACCTCAGAAAGTCCAAGAAAGACAAGAGGATCGCGAGACTCGTCGACTCACCTTACATGCCTGAAGGAGAAGCAGTCTTCAAGGTCGCGGACCGGGGAATAGTGCCTGAAGACTACTAAAAACCTCCCACCCAATATCTCCAATTTTTTATTATGACTAATAGAGAAGTTGAAACAGTAAAAACATCACAGAAAAATTCCCTTCTCTGGTGGCACCCAAGCTGGAGAAAATTTCTTCGAACAACTTTGAACGCTACAGTAATAGTAATAGTGCATAGACTGCCTTTACCGCGCGTCAAAAACTTTTTCTATCGTCTAATCGGTACAGAAATCGGAGAAAACACTATATTTGATACAAAAACCGATATGTTCTTTCCTGAAAAAATTAAAGTAGGTGAAAACTGTATTATAGGAGGCGACTCCAAAATACTAGGTCATGAATTTCTCCAAGGAGAATACAGGAAGGGAAAAGTGGTTATAGGAGATAACGTAGTAGTAGGTCAGTCTGCCATCATTTTACCAGGAGTGGAAATCGGCGACAACGCCATTGTAGGTGCCGGCTCTGTAGTGACAGAAGACGTAGGAGAAAACGAAGTTGTGGCTGGGAATCCTGCACAGAAAATTAAGGAAAGAGAAGATCTCTAAAGTTTCAAAAAATTAGCCTGACCCAAATACAAGAGAGTTCAACTCCTGTTTGACTATTTGCTCGGCATCTTCAGGATCGTTGAACTCTTTATCAGATTCTGAAACCGTGGAGCCGATGTAGAGCTTCTGTCCGTCTGCTCCAAAGTACGCTTCTTCCTCTGCATCAGGTCCTGTAGTTACATGCATTTCGAGAACTGATCTGTGCTGATTTTCCTCACTAGGCTTGTATCTGAGTTGAAAATCTCTCTGATCGACCTGATCCTCGACTATATCCCGTAGCTCGCCTACAGGACCAGAATACTCGACGTGCTCTGCATTGTAATCCTCCGGACGGTCTGGATCCTGTTCAAATTCCTCTTCAATATCTGATTCATCATCCAGTAAATCATCCTCGCCTGCAAATATCTCTGCTTCCGGTCCTACATCAGCGTTTTCCACCAGTTCCTCGTACACACCTGGCTCTTCAGTCCAGTAGAAAACCGCGTTCATTATATCGGATTCATCTACTCCCACCATTCTGGCAACATCGTCCGCCTCCATCTCCGGATCAGTGTAGAGTTCAAAAACCATCTCAAGGCTTACAAACCGTCCATCATAGTTCTCAGGCTCCAGAAAAGTCTCGCCGTCGACATCCGAAATAAAGGAATAATCTTCCATGAGAAATCAATTGAAGTGAATTAAAAGTTTGAAACAGGGAGCTACAGCCCTTCTGAGACGATTACAAAGTCTCCTATGGACTTGACTGCTGAGAAAGGTACGATCGTACGTCCCTGGCTGTCTTTCTGGAGCTGTTCTTCGTTGAGGTGATCTGTGGTCTGGCTTACGAGGATGTTCATCAGTTCGCCGGTATCTGCGACGAAAGATACGTCTTCAACGTTTCCGTATTTCTTTCCGTGTTCTTCCGATACAATTGTCTTTCCGATTATTTCAGTTCCTCTTGGATGATCGTCAGCCATTTTTTGTTGCCACCTGTGTTTACTTATTGATGGATGCATCATTAAAAACTTGTATGGCGCGAGTCTTCTCCGCGGTCGATATAGAGGAGGAAGAAGTTCTAAATAAACTGGAAAAAATCCGCGACAGACTGGATCTAGGATTCTCACCTGTGAAAAAGGAGAACATGCATCTCACACTCGAGTTCTTCGAAAACGTGGATGACAGCGAAGCCAGGAAAATCGAATCAGCAATGTCCAATGTGGACGTAGAGCCCTTTGAGATGGAGATCCAGGGGCTCGGAGCCTTCCCCTCAGAAGACTACATACGAGTGGTATGGGCTGGTGTTAACTCGCACAAAATATTTGACCTCCACAAGCAGGTAAAGCTTCACGACGTCTCAAGCGACAATAAACATGAGTTCAAGCCGCATATAACACTGCTGCGCGTCAAAGATGTCTCACAGGAAAAGAAAAAGAAGCTGAAACGAGTTATAGATGAACACAGGGATGAAAGTTTCGGTAAAGTGAAAGTGGATAGCCTGAAGCTTTTCGAAAGCCTGAGAACAGGTAAAGGTTCCAATTACAGAGAGATATCAGAATTCAAGCTATGAATCCAGAAAAATACCTTCTACTGGCTTCTGTAGGCCTGCTGGTCCTAGCTTTGAGCGGTCAGATGGATCCGAATCAAATAAAAATTGGAGAGATCAGGAACCAGGATATAGGTGAAAAAGTTCGGGTTTCCGGAGAAGTCTCAAATTTTCAGAGAGTGCCGCCTAACAACTTCTTCAACCTCTCAGACGGCTCCGGAGATATACAGGTCGCGATGTTTTCCAGTGAAAAAGCTTTCTCGGACGGAGAAAAAATCACGCTGACAGGCCGGGTCACGCTTTACCACGGCAAGCTTGAATTAATCGCTGAAAGTGCTTCAAGGCGCAGCACGAGCTGACTCTCCCCTGAGCAGACCTATACGTGTGACCTGTAAATCCAGGGAGTAAACCACCGAAGCTGAAAGTGTCAGAAGTGCGGCGTTTGGAGGGGTGCTGACACCAAACATAGGCAGGGCGATCACTACAAGCACAGATGCAGCTCCTTTACGGAAGGCAGAAACTCTGATAATATCTCTCTGGATGAATGTGGCTGCAAAAAGTACCGCTGACGCCAGTAAAGCAGTTGCAACAGCAGGTAGTACATAAGAAGCTGTGAAAGCCAGCGAACTAGGGTTCTGCAGTGACAGGAAAGCTCCAGTAGCCACGACCACAGGTACAGATACTTTATCCATGTAGGATACTTCAAGCATCTTGCCAGCGATCACCAGCAGAGCCAGTCCTGCTACTTTCTGCATCATGGCGATACTGACAAGCTGCTCATAGACCGGTGCGACAAGAGATATCAGGACAGCACCTAGAATAAGTAATGGAGCTGCTTTCAGCACTGTTCTCCTGGCATGTCTTGAATTTTCCGTACTGGAGAAAATTACCGCCAACGCACCTGCTCCTGCGAAAATTGTGAGAGATACAGCAACTATATCTGAAAAAGTCTGTATTGAACCGCTTACAAGCATCGTGGCGAAAACTCCATCCACAAGCGGCAGGCAGAGAATCGTAAGAAGCTGTCTGGTCTCGCCGTCGAGGTAAGCTTGTACGTGCCTTTGGGCGCCGCGAGTTAACGAGTCCAGAGTCATGCAGAAACAACCTCGGAGAGAAAAGGACTCTGGAACAATCAATTCCAGAAGAACTTGGTAAACTTAGTAAAATCGGAGATATTCGACATTCCAGCAGCTCCAGCTTCCTGCAAAATTCCTGTAGACGCGCTGAGAGCTACCATATGAAGTTGTCTTGATGTCAGAGTTATAAACTTTTTCCAGATTACGGCATTGTTTAAACATTCAACACTCAAAACTTTCGTATGCTGGGAGTCCTGTTTTTACTGGCCTTGACAGTACCTTTCATAGATCTCTACCTGCTGGTACAGGTAGCCGACATGATAGGTTTCTGGCAGGTGCTTGGCATCATAATTTTGACCGGTGTAGTCGGTGCCGAGATCGTGAGACGTGAAGGACTGTACGTCCTGAGAAAGATTCAAAGATCAGTCACTGCCGGAGAGATCTCCCGGAACATGCTAGAAATAGGTCTGCTCGTAGGCGGAGGCATTCTGTTACTTATACCTGGCCTGATTACTGACATCGCCGGAATAACGATAATCATCAGGCCGGTCAGGGAAAGAATAGCAGCAAGGATAACAAACGGAGGATCCGGAGCAGTACAGGTAGAAGTCCAGAGCTTCAGTATGTAACTCAGAGATCACTGATTCTGATTTCTTTCATTCGAACCAGTAACATGCCTTCTAAGCCTTTCAATATTGTTTCTGACGTTCTCCATCTCCTGGTTAACTCTTTCCCCGCTTTCCTCGATACTCCTGATAGTCTCATCCAGCTCACTGGCCCTTCTGTACTCAACAAGGTAGATATACGCCAGTAACACTGTGATTAACAGTAGTATTCCTCCTCCAGCCACAATCAACAGTAGAGGCAATCCCCCAGATTCGTCATCAGAACCGGTATCTAAACTTGCGGCTTCACCGCCCAGACTGAAACTCTGAGAGTCTGATCCATCCAAGTTGGTGGAAAACGAAAGTTCACGTGTCTCACCAGGTTCAAGGGAAACCTGCCATGACTCGACTTCTTCTCCATCTCTGGTAAGAGTTAAGGAATCGTTGACGGATTTTTCATTGTTATTCACGACAATAGCTGTAACTTCAGCATTCTCTCCATCCTGAGAAGGAGTTACACTCAGGCTCTGGACCTCTACCCCTCTGTTCTCAGGTCTCTGCTGACCGTCTGTCTCATTCTGTTCAGGTACTTTCACTGCGAAAAGACCGTCAGTATCCTCGGAGACTGCTTCAAAGCTGTTCATTGTCAATCCATCAGCAATCAATTTATTCTCCACACTACCCCATGAAGCGCCTTGCGACAGATCAGACGACACGTTTTCAACACTTAGATTTCTTTCAATCAACCAGGATTCAGGGACCTGATACCCCAAAGACATGTTTGTGAAGGTTTCTATACCTTCGACCTCAGCCAGGAAGTATCTGAAGACTTTGCCTTCGATGGCTCCATAGTTTCCTGGCATCTCTTCATAACCCTCCAGGTTTACAGAAACATTGCCTGATTCTCCTGCTGTGAAACTCAAACCCTGTATGTAATCGCTCTCAGATACCGTAATCTCGACCGGTTGGTCCTCATCAACTTCTCCAACAATAACCTCTGCCTCACCATTCACAAGTTCAGATGAAACCTCTACAGGTTCGTCTTCAGACGCAGGTGCAAAACCTCCGCCACCGAAACCTCCTCCAGAACCACCGCCACCGGTACCGCCGCCATCATCACCGTCACCAGGATCATCCTCTTCCTGAGGGTCGTTATCCTGGTTATCCTCTTCATCAGATCCTCCGGAATCATCTTCTACACAGGTGTAAGTAGAAGTATCAAGATGGCAGTCAAGACCTTCAGAAGCACCTTGAGAGAAACTCACGTACTCTGTCGTATTCTCATCCTCCAGAAAAAGATAAGCTCTTTCACCAGTGTCAAGACCGGAAAGATAAACATCGTAAACACCCTGAGAATCAGTCTCACCAGAAACAACAGTGAAATTAGTCGAATTCCTGAAACTCACATTCAAACCTGAGGTAGAGATATCATCAGAAGTCACATCACCATAAACTCTATGGGGTGGCTGAGGCTGAGCTACTGAAACAGAAAAAAATAGTAGTACAGTCAAAAACAAGAATAACCCTTTCTTAGTCATGGAATATCACTTACTGGTATCCTGTAAGTTGCATTTTCATCGCTCAACGTCATTTCAGCCCAGTAAGCCTCACCAGGCATCATTTCGCCGTTAATCTTCCCTTGGTCATCTTTCAAAGGGGGACTAGTATCCAAAATTTTTGATCCATTGTCATACTTCTGACCCAAAACAGGTTTAACAGACACAGAACTCAGGTTAGCGCTTAAAGATACAAATGCTTCATCGTTAGAAGGTCGCTGGTTGTATTCTTGAATATTTCCTATTAAGTTCCAATCGTCCTCTACAGTATCTCCTAGTTCACTAAGGTCCTCGAAATCAGTAGATGTCTCAACCTTGTTTTCAACATTCGGTGTCAGAGTATGATTCTCTGTAGCCTTTACGTAGTATCCCTCTCCACCTCTGATTCTGGTGAAGTCATTCGCAGGTGCTTCAGGATCATAAGTTCTCCACTCACCGGACTCATACTTCCATACCACATCAACTTTTGAAACATCTAGTACATCCGAAATATTGGGTTCAGAAGCTGTTGCTATAGGGAAGGATACAAAGTTCCATCCTTTGACAATTTCCCGCCTGAATGTGTTTACAGGAATTCTTTCCTGCTCAAAAGTTTCCAGATTATTCCCTGAGTCATCTCTCAGACCTTCCACTAATGTAATGTTCGGAGTATCACCTGTCTGAAGCTGTTCGGTGTAATTAATCGACAGATTCATTGAATACCCGGTGTCATTGAATTCAACACCCTGGCCTGAAACATTGATTGCTTCAATATTTGCTTCAGTACCTGCAGTTTTTTCGCTGAACTGCATATCGATGAAAGTATGGTCTGAGTTACTCTTCACTGGATCTATCTCTGCATTCA
>JBEQAY010000034.1:0-8125 GCA_041640075.1 Candidatus Nanohaloarchaea archaeon
AGTATGATATCCTAACTCTTCAGAAAGCAGATATTTTCTGATAGATGCTTGAAAAAAGCCAGAAACCGAATTTTCACCATTTTATGTGTTTTCTGGTACGTTCCTCTGCCTTTTCAGCAGCTTTAAGGACCTGTCTATCTTTTTCATCTGAGGGATCAAGTTCCTCCTCCAGATGTGAACGTAAATCTGCAATGGTCTCCACAAAATCCGCAGCGACCTCGTCCTCAAGCCTCACTCCAGGAGAAGTCTCTTCACCAAACTCTATCGCAGCTGATTTCAGAGCTTCCAAATCCTGAGCATCCATAGGCCTGTGAGGAAAGAAACTTCCCTCATAGAAGACCCATTCCCTGTCGAAACCATCGTCTGATTCCACCTCAAAATCCCTGACGGAGTTACCGTGTAACTCTATCGATACCTGATCCTTTGGAACCTCGACACCACCTTCAAATGTTATAGCTGAATCATGATAGTTAACGTAATCACCTGCTATTCCATCAATAGTGAACACGAAATCATCTATACTTCTCTCAACGCGAGCTGCTGCACCTGAAAAACGGCTTCTCTGTTTTCCCCACTCAATAGCTGGTTCTATCTCCCATGACCAGTTATTTAAAACATTATCTGAAAACAGGACTGTATCTGAATCATCTCTGTAAAGTCTATCCAGAATCTTCATACCGCCGTTCTTCACTCCTCTGTAAACCTCTACTGAGTCACCGAACTGTTCCCTGAACCATTTTCTCCCGATATTATGCAGATCATTCACAGCAGCCACATGATCATCGGTAACTTCGCTTACATCTACATCCTCGTAACTCTTGATGCCTTCTTCGTCAAGATTCAGAGCTCGGGCATAAGCAACAGCCAGTTTCACACCGTCTTCAGATCTTCTGTGTGCTTTCCAGTCATACATCCAGCCAAACTGTCTGTAAAGGTCATCTACAACTTCTTCACTGTGATTATCCTCAAGGTAAGATTTCACGGCCTCCTGGCCCTCAAGCACACCGTGTTCATTCTCAAGGCTCAGATCCACGTAGCTATCCACATTTTCCGCACTATCCATCCTGTTCTCGTACCTCTTCATACCTTTCAAAGGAAGTCATATAATCGAAATAATGCCTTAACTCACTTTTTTGATCCTCAGAAATCTCCGAAAGATGTCTGGCGATAAAATCATCTAGATCGTTCAAATCAAACATCTCCGGGGCCTGATCTCTTTCGTCTTCGCTGCAGAACCTTTCATCAGCTTTATGTCTGTACCAGTCCGGCATCCTATCGCTCTCAACCTTGAATTCAGGAAAGTAAGTCGGAACACCAACTCCTGACTCAAAAAACGGCTCATTGAACTCGGTTACCAGCACTACAGGAACATTGTTATGAGAATCCCCTAGAGAGTACCCTAGAGCATAACTCGCTCCCTGAAGAGGATCATCGGTCCAGTTGCCGGGAAAATCAGAATTACCGGTCCACCTATCCTCAAAACGACTCAAAGTGGTGCCACGATACAGAAAAAACGTATCCTCACTGGTCATAACATTACCACAACAAAAAACAAAACTTATATTTTTGTCACAATCAAGTGGCAATAGAGATTTTTCTGTCAACCCTCCAGAACAATCATATACTATCGTGACTACACTAGGCTGGAGATTTTATCTACTATCCCGGAACCGGAGTCCGAGGAGGAACCATCTCTTATCTTTCCTGTGTGCAGACTGAAGTCCGGTATGTCTTCTACGACCTCGTAATCATAGCGGGATGCATGCCAGCCGCGCCCCTGAAAATTCAGACCTCTCCAGTCATCCAGGTACTCCGTATTTCGTATCAGCTTGAACTTGGATTTCCTGTGCAGATCGATGACAATTCTTCTGGCCTCATAGAACTCCAGAAAGAAAGGCAGGAAATCTTCATCGAAGTTAAGCGTGCAGTAGACACTTGGTTTGCCACTGACGCCGTCTTTCTGGTGGTAGCCTCCTGCAAGGTATCTCTCCATCTTCTCCGCCTGTATAGCCATCCTGAGCGTGTCGGCCGCGAACAGGTCCGTCCAGTGAGTTACTTTCATTAGCTGGCCCAGTCCGCCTAAAACGCTGCTTGACTGGACTAGATGGCTCAGCAACGCCTCCTTGTCATCCGCCATTCCCATCTCCGACAGAGCCAGCATGTCGATGAACTCGTTGTTTCCGACCTGGTTCATTATCTGGTTCATGAACGGCTTGAACTTCTGGATACCTTCACTTTTGAGGTATGATTCAATCCCTGTGTAATTATCTATTACTGTCCGAACAGGTCCACCTGCGATTTTTCCGTGGAGAGCTGCAGAGTTGGTGACCACACCCATTATTCTTTCAGCATAGTTCTCTATCTCCTCTATGTTTTTCCTCGGCAAGTCAAGCAGATGAATGTCCTTTGTGCTTCTCTGGTCGTTGTAATCTATTATCCTGCTCTGATCTATCCGTGTCCCGTACTGCGCTCTGGGATTACCCTGCTGCCGCTTGAACTTGCTGTAGGAAAACCCGCCATCCAGATACATGGAGTTGGCGGAATCCAGTACCAGGAAATCAGCTTTCCTGTAGAACTTCTCGTTCACAGGTGCCCTGTTCGAACCCTTGGGATCCCAGTAAATCATGTACTTCATGTGATCAGTCTCGAACTCCTGAACCCCATCTGTGTACTTCCGTACCTTTCTGTCATTCACATTGCTCTGAACGTTCTCGTACAGCATAAGGTCCTCTGTAAGAGTCTCAAGCTTCTTCAAATGGATTATGCCTTTAACCCCAGCGATCTCCAGCTCCCCGCTGTCGTATTTCTCGTAGAGCAGGTCCGCAATCTTCTCACCGTTCCTCTCAACCTTCACCATACTCTTCAGCTTCTGCCGGTCCAGACCTTTGTTTCCCTGATAAACCGCATAACAGTAATCCACTATATCAGTCAGTTTCTCGGTCTCTCCCTGAAGCTCGGCAGCCAGCTTCCTCTCCTTCCTGTTCGAACTCTGCTTCCACTTCGAGAGATAGTTCCTGTCAACAACCTTTATCCAGTCAAGAGAATTCTGTGCACAGTTCGCCACACCCTGAACAAGCTCCTTCTCCTCAGCATCCATCAGTAATAACCCAGAATTACCTCTACACGATAATAAATATACCTCAAACAGAAAAACAACCGGATTTATATGAGCGATGATCGGACAGCAAATTCAAATCCACAAAGAGATTTGAAAGGTTTAGCTTGGAGATACAAATAAGATATCACATGCTCTCGTAAGTTCCCTCTTCCTTGATATCTCTGATAGCATCAAGTTCATAGCTGTTCAGGTCGTACTCCTGCCATAGATCTCCGGTAGGTCTCTGCATTAATCTTTCATCCTCTGCAAGCTCCATGTACTGTTCTTCTCCAGCTGTGAAGCCAGCCTCGTGGCTAACTCTGTCGGCGAATGCTCTATGCCAGTCAGTATTGTTTAGCTCACGGAAGCTCTGGTCCCAGTAAAAATTCCGGATGTCGGATGCACTCTCTGATGAGAAACGCTGCGGGACAATCCATTCACCGTAATCAAGCTCGTCAAGCTCTCCACCGAACTCTGCAGAGCAGTTGATAGCTGCATGACGGCCGATCATCTCCATAACAGATTCTGACTTCCAGTGATCTCTAACTGAAACGTTTCCAGTACCAAGATTCTCCTTATCATATGGATAATGGTCACCAACCTTGGCACGGAGCCAGTGAGCCACCTCCTCACCGATCAGAGAAGGAGAAACCTCGAAAGCTGTTCCCTCTCCAAGAGTATCTTCATTTACAACCAGAGCATTCAAGTCAGGACTGTAAGAAATCGGAGCATCATCAACAGGATCAGTACCATACCTCTGAACAATAGCCTCTTTAGTAGTAATACCAGGAACCTCACCCTGAATATCCGACTGCTCCACACCATACTCATCCATCAAAAACGGAGCAACATCCTCAAACTCATCCTGAACATCCTCAACAACACTCATGTGTTACCACTCAAAAGACAAAAAATATAAATCCTGTTCAATCTTCTATCCTAGCTCTCGGAACAACGTCGCCCCAAGAATCTACAACCAGGAAAAAATCCCAGAGAATCCTCCGAAAAGCCCGCTGAAACCGGGGGAAGACTTGGAAGGTCTGGAATGGAGATTCAAAAAATAAAGAAGAAGAGGAAAATGCTCAGCAGCTCTCCTGCTTGAGCAAGTTGTCTTCCTTGGTGTCGGTAGGCTCAGTGCGAACGTACTTCGTCCCTTCGTACTTCGCTTTCTGAACTTCTGTTTCCTCGCCTTCGTGCTCTACAAAGACTCTGTTCCCTCTGTCAATTAGGTCGTAGACCTGTGCGGGAGTCTTCAACTCCGTTGATGCGACGAAGCGAGAGAGTCCGATTTGACTGATTCCTCTGCAGTCTTCGTAGTCGGAGTCGGATTCCAGTGTTACGCACTCGACTTCGTATTCTGTCATGTAATCACCTCCATGGAAAATAGGAGAAAAAGGCGGCAGGGCCGCCAGATTCTCCTTCTGAAGATTTTGAATTTTCTGTTCTTACAGGGACTCGAGTCCTGTTTCACCGCCGAAAAGACCAACTAGTCCTCCTAGGACAGCTCCAGTTGCGGCACCTTTCTTACCTTTGCTGAAGTAGCCTGTAGCTGCTCCCATCGCTGCTCCAGCGAGAGCTTTCCCTTCATGGAGCTTTCTCTGGTTTTTGTGTGTCATAGTATAATTTCACCTCCCCTGTTGGATACCCAAGTTTTATCAGATTCCATGGACAAATCCCGGATGTGCAAGAAGCGTCCGACCCTTGGGCGTTCAGATTTTCTTTCATTTTTCTCATCCTATTAGTCGCATGATGTTGCTGCCGTTGTAAATCATCCAAGAGCCGAGCCCCAGACTGAGCAGAAGCTTCCACAGAGGCATCCCTGCGAAATTGATTCCTGCTCCTGACTGGGACAGTACGACTCCGAATATGACCAGCAACATTGTTGTTGATTGAACTTTCATGGTGTTCTCTCCATTCGACATAGCTATAGCTATTTTGAGTGTTTTGAAGACTTACCGGAGAGAACCAGCTTAATAAAGAGGGCGGCACATGTAATGAGTGTGCAACGGGGCCGGCCCTCAACTTTCGGCTGGTCCTCTATACTGTTGTTTTTACATACGTTAAAGGTGTCAATAGCGTATTAGGCCAATTGACACTAGCTCTCTAAGCTACTTTCTAACCTTGTTTGCACTTTTCGGGATGAACCTTCTCCTAAGGACTCTATTTCTTTGATTACTGCCCTTACTGCATGCAGTTCGCTTGCTAGGTCTATATTTTGTCGATGGAGTGTGAGTTTCCCATCATCGTCCAAACCTATTTTCATATTGAGGTTTGCCTTTGACAGTTTGACCTTTAATTTGTACATTGGTTCTTGAATCATGCGATCATAGTACTCTGTACCTCGAAGATCTTTCTTGTCAGTTGCTTTCTGTTTCTCAGGAGTATCTTCAGAGGATGGAGTAGAGTAGAGAGCATGAAGGCTCGTTGAATTCTGTTCGACTTTCCTGAGGGTGTCTCCATTCCAGTCTTTCTCTGAGAGACATGAATTCTCAAGGAAGTGAGTCTCCATGAACTCGATGATTTCACTCTCTATGGCTTTTTTACAGTCCTCAATTGCTACATGGCCGGACTCGAGTACTATGACTGAGAAGTCCTCGTAATTTGGGCGCTTTCGAGTTCCGTCAAACCAGTCTTCCGGTTCCTCATCAACTCTACCATACTTGAAGCAAAACCCTCCGTTCAGCATCTGAATGGTACTGGGTGCGATACCAACTTTCGGAAGTTCGCGATCTTTTTCTATTGCAAGCTTTTGAGCCTTTTCTGAGAGCTCCTCTTTACTTGTCGAAATCTTTTCTGCAGTGTATACATTGATGCTACTCATAAAATTCGTTTTCACCTTGTAGATGTAGTTGTAGGATGGGTTTGATTGAGGATCTCGTGGTGTAGAAGGTCTGTCTTCCATGTGACTGTTTCTTCAGTAAGTCCTTCTTCAAGAGTTCTCTCAAGTGGTATGAAACTGTTGATTTGTCTTTTTTCAAGTCATTAGAGAGATCTGAAGGACTTACTCCACGAGAATCTCTGGATAGCATAATTTTTTCTATAATATGATTTTTAGTATCTGAGAGAGTTTTCAACTTCTCCTCAAGGTTAGATAACCCATTTTTTTCAGCACAATCCTTGACTGATTTCTCATCTAAGAGTATTCGTCCTTCAACGTGGAATGATCTCTTAATGGAGTCTCTAAACATTTCTAATGCTAGGCCTGGAACTCCTCTACTAGTTTGATGGAGTTGTTTCATGAAGCCATCATCTATTTCTGGCAGAGTACTTTCTTCACAGATTATTTCCACCATGTTTTTGGTGAGTTGATCTGTTTCAGCCCGGCTGAATGGTTCTATATTCAATTCATCTGAAGGAGTGAAAGATTCTTCGATGCTCTGCCTCTCTCTTTGAAGAGTTTCTGGCGACCATACCGAGATCAGAAGCACGTTTTCCACCCGTTTTTTTACCTGCTTCAATACGTATGAGGCCCTTTTGTCTTTCCAGGCATCATCAATGACTAGCAATTTACTTCCACTAGTTTTCTCTAAGTTCTCGATGAAGTTTGTGAATTCCTTTTCATCTCTAATATCTTCTGGGCTGACGTGAGTTAGTGAGATTTCGTAGTTGTTTTTACGGATTAACTCTTTGACTAACTCGAGAAGGTGAGTTCTTCCTGAGTTTTCGACCCCTTGCAGAGTTACGTGCTTTTGATCGCCTTCAGCCTGTAAACTTCCTACATACTCTCCAAGTTGTTGTATCTCTTCTGTTCTATCCACGCTGTATTTGGAGTTGGTAGAGAGTTCTTTTCTCAGATTACTTATCTTCGATTCCGAGACGCCTTGCTGTTCTAGCCAATTCTGAAAGTTTGAAAATTCTCCCTTTTGGCCACGTGAAACTGCCTCATTGAATACAGATGACTTATCTTCCATAAAACTAATTATAGAGTCAAACTTTTTTATATCTTCCCACAGTTCAAACAGTTCAAGCTATTCAATAAAAGGAAAAGTTGGAAGCCGCTATCAGCGGCTTGTTGCGTGTGAACCGAGCGTAACCAGTTCTAGCACTTGGACCATCCGCAGTCTGGGCATTTCTTGCACCCTTCTTGTAGGACGAGCATGCCTCCGCAGTCTGGGCATTCCGGGTTGCCGCCGTCTTCTACGATTGCTGATGCGTCGGCTTGTTCTTCTGTTTCTGTTTTTGGTTGTGTTGTGCCCTGTGGTTCCTGTGGTGTTGCGGTCTGGCTTTCGTACTGGTCGACTGTTTGCTGGTCGCTTCTGCCTCCGCTCTGGTGTCTTTTCATTGCTTCTGCGATGGCGTCTGGGATGCTGTGGATCTGCTGTCCCTGGTCCCATGCGATCTGTGGTGAGCGGATGTCGTCCAGCTGGTTGATGAGTTCGTCTGCGTCTGCACCTGATCTGAGTGCTAGTGAGGAGACGCGTCCGAGTGCCTCTGTGAAGGACTGTGTGTATCCTCCACTTTTTCCGACTCTTGCGAAGAGTTCGAACGGTCCGTTGTTTTCTGCGTCGTTGATTGTTACGAAGAGGTCTCCGTAAGCTGTTTCTATTTCTTGTGTGGTTCCTGAGACGACATTTGGCCGTTCTTCGACTCCTTTGGACTTGCTCATCTCTGTGTGCTGTTCAGGTTTGCCTGAGTCGGCCTGTACTCCTTCCTGTGTGATTTCCTGGTCGAGGTTTTCTGTGTCCTCGTCCTGGATCTGGAGTCCTGTCTGGCTGACGACTTCCTCGAATTCGTTGGACTTGAGTAGTTCCTGTGGTCCTCCGAATTCGTCGACGATCTCTGAGAGCATGTCGACCTTGTCCATGTCTGTCAGCTGGTTGTCCTTGTTGGTCTGCATGACCTGTGTCTCTCTTGTTCCGTCTCTGTACACTGTCATGCCTTTGACGCCTTTGTCGTAGGCACGCATGTATGCTTCCCTGACGTCGTCTTTGGTTGCTTCGTTAGGGAAGTTGCAGGTCTTGCTGATTCCACTGTGGTTGTGGTGCTGGAATGCTGCCTGGATGTCGATGTGTTCCTTCGGTCCTACCT
>JBEQAY010000035.1:0-7604 GCA_041640075.1 Candidatus Nanohaloarchaea archaeon
GCCGGAAAGGTAGAGGGCCAGAGAAGAGCAAAAATAGTCGATCAGTGAAGAAAATATGAGTGTAAGAGACACCGATCAGGCGAAAGAATTCCGCGAGATAGATAACGGAGCACTCCTTGAGGAAGGGAACGGAGAGCTTGATGTGATGATACCGGCAGCCGGAGATCTGCAGTACAGCTATCACCTGATTCCTGCTGAGGATAACATAAAGGTCTCTGAAGACGATATGCGGGGAAGTATCAGCCATGAGGGAGAAGAAGTATCGGCCGAAGAAGTAAATCAGCTTCTGAAGGACGATGAGATAACCCGGGAAAAACCTTTGATCTACAGTGGATCACAGCCTGCTTTCTACGGTCCAAACCACGCAAACCCTACCTCAAGAGAACCTACACTCTACGATCCGGAACAGGACGAGTTTACTGAAGAAGGTGAGGAAATACCGGAGTTAAAGGAGTTCATTGAAGAATACAGAGAAGGAGATACTGCGGAAACCGTTTCAGCATTTCTCAAGCATCTACACGATGACCTGGGGATGAGACATTCCACGGATGTGACCGAGGAGAGAGCGCCAGGCCAGGAAAATGAACCTGAAGAGAACGCAGTCAGAGCCCTAGAACAGGGACACGGACTCTGTGGTGAACTGGAACGTCTTTTCACCTATGCAATGAGGAATACAGGACATTCAGCAGGTAGACCTTCCAACAACATTCTCAGATACTCCCAGGAAAATGGAAAAACTGTAGAGGATCCTGAAGGAGAGTACCTAGTTGCACATGGCTTCCCGATGGTGGAGATAGGTGATGAAGAGGTAATAGTAGATCCTTCAGTATATATGCACAGGAGAGATTCAGGGGATAATCATGAGGAGGCAGCTGCAGCATCTGTAGACAGGGATGAAGTTTATTACACCAGGAACAGGATTAAACCACCCGGAATGCTGGGGTTCGACGCAGAGATTGAGGAGGTAAACTACCAGCCCCTGAACGACTGAAACTACAGGGAAACCGGAAGTTTAGTCGAGCGCCCTTTCACCTTCACCGGCTTCTTCACCGTCTCTGGCTATCCATCGACCAGCATCTTCCTCCTCTTCCCTGACTAGACGGAGGAAACCCAGTTCTCTGAGTGCGTTTTCGTAGCTCCCGATATCTTCATCGTTCCTCAGCGCTCTTTCAGTTGGAGCATCGTCTTCTTCGTCTATTTCAGGTCCTGTAGGTATCCTGTAATCATCTATTTCCCGCTCAACATTCCGTTCATGGATATGCTCATTTAGTTTCTCCAGAAGCAGATCCGTACCAAGTTTCTCATGTCCCCGGAACCCTGCTCTCCACTTGGCTGACGACCATTCCTCGAAACTGTTCATGTAGGATATCTCGGTCGGCATGTGATCCGAGCTACGTGCATCACGTGCAGAAGGAGTCTTACCAATTTCCTCGGCTTCCAGCCTGTATCGGGTGATTAGTTCCGTCTCGTCGTAGCCCTGTGCCCTGTACTCTTCCAGTCTGGCCTCCAGCTTCCATATATCCTTCTCAGAGTCAGCTCTGTGCAGGCCTGTACGCATCAGTAGATCAAAGAACTCCTCGTGGTCGCTGTGATCTTTCTGGAACTCTGCTTCACCTTCCATGGCGTTGTAAAGCCAGTCAAGAGCATCTTCATAGTTTTCAAAGGCTTCTCCCATTTCATACTCGTTCTCTCTTTCATACCTGACTATCTGCTCTGTGATATAGTCAAGCTCCCGTATCTTCCTCCTGGTACTCATTCTAATCTGCCTCTCGTACTCAGTAATTTAATCAGCCGTACCAAGGTTTTCATCTCTCCATACCTGTAATAGAGTCTATTTCCTGCATGGTTTCATCTATATCTTGCTGTGAAGGTTCTCTTCCGTGGGCTTCTTTCAGGTACTGCAGTTCGGAGAGTCTTGAAGTCTCCGAGACCATACTGTAGATCTCCTCAAGCTCCTGATCTATCTCAAGTTCTCTTTCTTCCTCGTAACCCTGTCTGAAGGCTTCATACGGTTTTCTTTCTCGTTTAAACTGTCTCTCAGTCTTCACAACCTCTAGTGCCGGGTCCACGACACGGATCATATCCCAGTCCAGAACCCCTGTAACTTCATCGCCCTCTTGAAGCACATTGTCACCGTGGAAATCAAAGTGTCCGAGTCTGGCCTCCCTGTCATCAGGTACTTCCTCACGTTTCCTCATGAAGTAGTGGTCTAGCATACCTGCATCTGTCAAAGACAGCAGTTTCTGTGCATTTCCCATGTACCCGTTGAATAGGGAGTCAAGTCCATGCCTCCAGCTCCCGATTCCGGAAGGCACAAGATCATCTCCCTCCACCTCCAGTAGACCAAACCTATCGTAGCCGTGTTCCTGCTGATGAAGACTCGCCATAATCTCTCCGGTCTGCCTGTAAACCTGCTCTGATTCAGTTCCCTGTATATTCTCTCCCGGTACTGCCCCGGTTACCAGGAAGGGTTCCTCGAGATCGTAGTGCAGTATCTCCGGTACAGGGACATCTGTATCCTGCTGCATCTTGAGACCCAGTATACCTCTCCTGAGACTTGGTTCATGGCCTGGCAGCTGGAGGAAGTAATCACTGCTGCCGCTGATCCTGTAGGTCCGGGAAACATTACCTGTCTCAACCTCCTCCACGGCACCTTCTATACCCGCCTGCTCCATATATCCAGAGATTTCTTTGTTCATCGATACATCACAACAGTTCCATGAGTTTTTTAGCTGTTGCCGGAAGACACGGAAAACCATCAGATAGGAAAAACCGGTGAATTTTTGACCGAACCCTTTTTGACGAGACGAATCCAAAAACAATCTATGTCTATCTCGGATTCAATCTCGAATCTCAGGTCCCGGCTCTCCAGCGAAGGAAAAGAAGAGGACGAGATCAGGACCGATGAAGACGCTCTGGAGAAAGAGATACAGGACGTCCTGGATAAAGAGGAAACAGTAAAAGAGGAGCTGAGCTATGCTGCCGGTGAAAGAATGAACTACTACCCTCAGGCAATCAACCACACCAAAGACATACTTGAAGAGCTTGAGGACGCCGAGGAACACGCTGAAGAGATAGAAAAGTTACTTGAAGATGTTGAACAGCGTATAAGCCAGGATGAAGAAGAGATAGAGAAAGATATAGAGGAGATAGAGTCACAGATACAGAGCATCAGAGATCTTGAGAAACGTCTCCAGGGTCTTTTCTCGGATCTGGAAGAAGAGATGAAGGAAAAGAACGCTGAAAAGGCACAGGTCGCGGAAAAGATACTTGAGATCCTGGAGAAACAGCAGAAAATACTTCAGGACATAGTTGAAAACAGCAAAGCCTTCCAGAAAAACAGTAAAGGAGTTTACCCTGTCATGGGCTATATCTACAAGCTGGCCGACGCTGTCAGCAACGAAGAGGATGAACTGGAGATGCTCCAGCAGGAAGTTGAAGAGTTTGAAGATATCTTCGAGCATCTTGAAACTGCGGAGCAGCACTCTGTCCAGTTGATAAAGAAGGAGAGATCTCTGGAGAAAGTTGAAGGAAGCGAGTCAGTCAAGCACACTCAGGAAGCTATAGAGAAAGGTAAGCAAGATGACCTATCAGTTTACTCGGATAAAGAGTCAGCACGCGTGGTAGAGGAGGAAGCAAAGAAGATAAGACAGATCGAGGAGCGTACATCGGAGGCAGCCGAGAAAGTTAACAATGTTGCAGGGAAGGTCGAGGAACTGGAGAACAGAGACCGTAACTTTTCCCAGCAGTTCCAGAAAATCGTCTCTGCACTGGAAGAGGCAGAAAGTACTATCAATAATGAGCTTGAGGAAGCTGAAAGACTTGAGAGAATGTTTCTATCAGCCAGGGAAGAGCTTGAAGAATCGATGTCCAAGTTTGAGGAACACGACATGGAACACTCCAGAGAGTATCAGGAGCTGGATGAAAAAGTCAAGATCTACAAGGCTATGCATGATCAGGGCCGCGGAGAGGAACTTGAAAGAATCTTCAAGGGTGAAGAAGGTATATTAACCCTGCTTGAGAGGATTAAAGACGTAGTTGATACAGGACTTGAGGAAGCGGAGAAGGTATCCAATGAGAACATGTTGAAATAAGAGTTTTCTGGGATGGGTGCGGAATTTAAAGCTGTCAGTCAAGTTTTTGAGTTATGCCGGACGATGAGATATCACGTGAGGAACGGGAAAACCTGCATAAATGGGGAAAGGCCCGTCGGATAATCGATGAAGACAAGATAGAGGTGACGGTCCAGTCGGATGACCGTTACCAGTTCCGTGTTGAAGGCGACTCCGAATCATACAATGTCGGAATAGATATTGACACCGGTGAAAGCTTCTGTCCCTGCCAGTTCCAGGGAGACACGTGTTCACACCAGCTGGCAGCACACCTCTATCTCGCTGGTATAGGTGTTGAAAACGACCGTTACCGGCCTAAAGAAGATTAAAAATATTCTGTCGTGCCGGAAAAGCTTTTTCACATTGAACTAGAAACTTCTATCCATGGACTCCGGAAAAACAGTTGACAAGCTGAAGATTATAGAGGGTTACAGGGAACCAGGTTCAAAAACCTTCGACGCATCTGCAGACTCCATAGCCGAGATAAAGGTGGAATCAGGTGTCGAGGCAAAGGTCGAGTTCTCATCAGGAAAATCAAGGTTCTACCCCTGGCACCGGATTCTCAACTACGAGGGATAAGTTTTTAGGCAAAATTCTGTCGGCAAAGCGAGCAGTTACAACCTAGTTTGGCCTGCGAAGTTTTCAAGAACCTATTTGAGTAGATCCTGTATGCCAGAAAAGAAGCAGAGAATTCCGAAAGCGAGTTTAACACCTTTTACAATAAGACTGGCCTGATTTAACGTAGAGAGAAATTTTCAGAGAGTATAATTCTTAGATAAGATTTCAAACCAAGTTTTTCTGATGTTGCTATTTTTGCTTGATAAACGTTTGGTGTTCTTTAGATATGGTATGAGTTATTTCGACGTCGAGGATCTTGAGGAGGTTGTGCATTTTGCCGATCATTTTTTGCTTGAATCAGGTGTGCACAGAGGAAAATCGCCTGAAATCTATGCTTCACCGGACAAGCTCGGCGGTACAAGCGTTGATTACATCCCTGAAACAGAAACACTGGTTTTCAGGGGTGCAGGCGATGATGATATCTTCGAGGTCGAGGAAGATACTGTTAAACTACTTGCAAAGGTTTACTCCGGTATAAAAAATGATTACTCCTGGGATTCAGGCGCCTATTTCAAGCTGGAGTCTTCTCTGGAGGAACTGCCTGATACATGGGAGCTTCCGTTCCGTGACTCATCTCCTGATACAGATGTCAATGATTACGTACTGGGAAGCGAGCTATGGAAGCGTAGAGGCGATAATCTACTGCCTCTGATAGAGGAGACTGGTGAACGAGTAGAGGAACTGCAGGAAATCTACGATGAGAAAGTCCAGCCTGTAGAGGAACTGGACAGGGCTATGACCCCTGAAGAAGGTGACAGCTTCACGGTCGATATGGACATCTACGAGTACTTCAACTCTGACCTGAAGAACATCTTCATCGAGAACGTGAAAGCCGGCGACCGAGAGGTTTTCGAGGAATATACGGAGGAGCGGGTCGACGAGATCTACGACCAGGTGCACGATACAGAGAAAGCTGACGAACTTATGGATGATATAGACGAGAACCTGCCCGAGCTCAGAAGGATCAACAGAGAACTGCGTGAACAGGAGCAAAGACTCACTGAAGAGATGAGGTACGAACTGGGAGAGATGCTGGAGGAGCAGGAACCCCGACCAGAAGAGAAAGCCGTAGCGTACATGGTCCCGCTGCTTATCCACGGAAGACTTGACAGCCCGGACATGCACAGAGACAATCTGGACTATATAGACTCCATCGCAGAAGGCTCACAGGAAGTGAAAGAGCACGCCACCGACATCTACCAGGCATTCCTTAACACAGAGAACACGAGGAAGCCACAGGAAAGATTCGCAGAAGCAATAGAACAGACGGAGATGCCATACTAGACAAACTTTACCGTCAGGAAAAACTCAGTTAATCGAACTCGACCCGATTTTACCGGGTTTATCCACCATCTCCAGATCATACTCCCCGAGACGGAAAATTCCGGGTTCCTGGAAGCTGTTATTCTTGCGAGCAAACTTTTATAAATGCTGCTTCACAAAGTAGAGGTATGAGTCACACAGCACGCACCGCGGCAACCGCATTCAAGGTGCACAGCTTTAGCTGTGTGACCAGAAAGTCTACCAATTTCTCTATTCCGAATATCCTGTATATGTGATACAGGATGAGTAGGTTGGGGAAACCTGGCCTGGTTTCCAACTCAGGAAACCCGGGGCAAAAGGACTCAACCGAAACACGCCGGACATCTCACCTCGATCGGACAAAAAACAACTCAACACAGAATAAACACAACTAGAACCAAGTATACCAAAGACCTGCATCAGAAGACAACGGCAAACGGAGTAGAGCACTACAAAACCACAGAGAAAACACTTAAAGGTGATAAACAAACAAAAAAACACTTCAACGAAGATATAAAACACATTTTCCTTCTTATTAATTATTTTTCTTCCAGAACTACTCTGCCTCTCCACCCACTATACTTCTGTAAGCCTCTGAGGGCGTAGGTGTATGCTCCGCGGCTTTGATACCTGCGTAGAAACCTGCTGCCATCTCGGGGTAGTCCTCGAAACCCACAAAATCCGAGTCAAGTGAGAAAGTCTCAAACGCATCCATCAAACCTGTAGATATAACAGAGTGAAAGGCTTGACTCGTGTTTTTCTTCACCTTATCGAAGTTGTCGTAGTAGAACTCCATGACCCTACCGTCGCTGAAGTTTTCCTCGTCGTACATCGGATCCTCTTCAAGTACTGAATCGTACCACTCCTTTTCCGGACCCTCCGGAAACATCTCCCGGCCCTTCCTCTCGGCATTCAGCTTCGTCAGATAGGTGGTGGTCAGTCCGATCCCGAAACCTGCAGCTGCATGTGCGTACTCCTCAACATTTTCAACCGCGAAATCAAGTAAGTCCTCCATTATCTATCCAGACCTCCAGAGACTTCAGAAAGATGAGTCCTCAACTATCTGCATGCTGCCGAAGTAAACCATGTCATCATCGTAGTCGATACTGAAACCGTTCATGTTGATCTCCGGTACCGCCCTGTTCTTCCCTGCAACTTTCTTCTCAGGGTGAACACTCAGGTAGAAGACATGCTCATCAAAATCATTCTCCACATCGTCAAACTCGAAAACAGGGTGTTTACCGTCCTCTTCAGTATGCACGACTTCGCCGAGAATCCTGTCTCCATGCTCCTTCCACTGGAAGTACTCGAGAGGATCATCATGAGTCATATTCGTACCGGTGACATCATCGTCAATGTAGATACCGTCAAAACCTTCAATCAAACCCTCCATAAAATCATAACGACCCCGGGAAACACCCTCGTAATCCTCTACAGGCCCTTCCTCAACAACCTGCTCAATAATCGCAGTATAGGTATTCCTCTCCATCTCCGGAACATCATCAACAGTATTAAAACCAGTCATATGTCACCACTAAGTCACAAAATAATTTAAACTGTGTGGATGCTCCC
>JBEQAY010000036.1:0-6943 GCA_041640075.1 Candidatus Nanohaloarchaea archaeon
CTGATATTTTCCTGCTCCATCTTGTTCTTGACCTGTGCGAGACGCCTGTCTGAGGAAACGGTTACAGGGTTTTCTTCAAGTACCTCTTTTGCCTTTAGATCATTTGCTCCTTTCATAATTCTTTCAGCCTCCTATTCGACCAGGAATTTTTCCTCTTTTTCGTCCATATCGATGAACTTTGTGGCAGATTCTCTGATCTCTTTCGCTGAACTTCTTCCGAAGCTCATGACTTCTACACGGCAGCCCATCGCCTTGAGATGGTCTACAAGTACCGCGAAGTCTCCGTCTCCTGTCACCAGTACGACTGTGTCCAGCTTCTTAGCCTGCTGGATCATGTCTACTGACATTCCCAGGTCCCAGTCTCCCTTCTTGTCGCCACTGTAGAATTCCTTCAGCTCTTTGATCTTTACCTCATATCCTATATTTCGGAGAGCATCAAAGAAATTCTCTTCATCAGGTGTATCAGCTTTGATAACGTAAGCTGAGGCTCTGACAAGATCTCTGTTCATTACAGCTTTGTCAAGAAGCTTCTTGAAGTCTACTTTCGCGTTATAAAGATTTTTTGCACTGTAGTACATATTTTGGACGTCTACGAAGACGCCTACACGTTGGTCCTTATGTATTTCGGTCATATCTATCAACTCGATTCGTTTAAATCCTCTAATTTTCTATTAGAGAACAGGAGCATAACTCCTGTAGTCAAAATTCCGGACCGAGTCTTAAAAGAACACCGCATTTCCTGAACAATGTTTTATTTGTTACTGGTTCATGAGGAAAACATGAAGGATTCCAGAAGAGATTTCCTGAAGAAAGCAGCCGCAACAGCAGCACCTTTAGCGGCATTTTCAGGCTGCACAGGTACCGGAAGCCGTGAAGAACTTGAAGCATTTTACATAGAAACAGATCTCGAGGAACTTGATACAGAAGTGGACGGCCACGACCTGTACGTCAACGTGATGACTTATGCGGAAGATAGAACTCTCGAAGACATGACTCTGGAATACCGTGAACCCGGAGAGGACGTATGGAACGTACTTGACAGAGAGGAGGCTAAAGGAGGCGAAGTCCAGATCTCAGAACCTTTCCATGCAGAGACAGTAGGGGAATACGAGTTCAGATCAGTAGCATCGACAGGAGAAACGAACTACGTCAGTGAAACAGAAGAAGTAAGGTTTAAATGAAATAATCAGGGTAATTATTCCCTGAGTTCTCTTATCTTCTCGATATTTTCTTTATAGCTGTCTCTATTGTTTTGAGGCGTCTCCAGAATCATCGGCAGGTCTTCAAACTCCTCTGCGTTGACAAGATTGCGGAATCCTTCTTCACCGATTTCACCGTATCCTATGTCCTGGTGGTTGTCTTTCTCGCTGCCTTTTTCATCCTTTGAATCGTTGAGGTGCAGAACTTTGATCTTATCCAGTCCTATATCTTCCTTGATTTCCTGGATAAAGTCACGGAATCCTTCCTCACTTTTCAGATCGTATCCCGCTGCATGGGCGTGACATGTATCTATGCAAACCCCTATCTTTTCATCAGGTGTCTCTGCCCGGTCAATCATCTCACGAAGTTCGCCCATGGATTTCCCTAGCGTAGTACCTTTTCCTGCCGTGTTTTCAAGAAGAAGAGTCACGTTCTCAGGGATTTCAAGTTCATCGATGCCTTCTGCAATCCTCTTGACTCCGGTATCTCGCCCGGAACCTGTATGGGCTCCAGGGTGGAAGACCACGTACTCTACGCCAAGTGTTGAAGCTGCATCAAGTTCTGCCTGCAGACAGTCCAGAGATTTCTCAAACAGGTCCTCCTTAGGTGTTGCCAGGTTGACAAGATACGTTGAGTGAATAACATACGGGTTCTGATCCTCTTCTTCACGCGCCTCCAAGAATGCTTCTCCGTCTTCGTCCTCGTATTCTGATACGCTCCAGGTTCGTGGACTTCCTGCAAATATCTGGCCGCAGTTCCCGGATTCGTCTTCCTGTCTCTCTACTGCTTTTTCTACGCCGCCTGAAATGCTTACATGGGCTCCTACTCTGAAAGTCATGTTAATTCAAATGTGAAGTTAAGATTGAAATGGGTTTTGTAGATTTATTTGGAAAGAAGAGATTTGAATTTAATACTCTAATTCCTCTAGATCTTTTCCTACATAATTAGCTCTTATAGCTACATTCTTGATTTCAGGATAATCGCTCAATTGATCATGTCGGGATAACAGTTTAGCCAGATTAGTGAGATCATTTATCATAGCTTCGAGCTCCTTCCTCTCCTTTTCTACCGCATCATCAAATTTCTCCATAAATGTGGGTATTCCCCATTTATGTTGGATCATCTCATGTATCAGATCTTCGAGTATATGTTTCTCAAAGTCATCAGGCAGATCAAACTCATCTAAATGGTGATTCATATCCTCTATTTTATCCCTAATATCCTGATGTTTCGGACCTTCTTTAGTCTCAAGTTTTTGAAGCTCTTTCTTGAAGTCATTAACTACGCTCTGCAATTCTCCTTGACATATCCTATCAAGCTTACTTGCTCTCTGATTATAATTAGGCAATAGAAACTGTGCGAATTCAACTTTATCACTCCCGGAAAGAGTATAGTTATTTTTCAGTAATTCTCTTCCTTTCTCCCTTGTCCAGTCAATTACGTTCTCTGGATTTTCCATTTTCACAGTTTCTCTCAGGAAATCTATCATCCATGTTATAGTTTCAGGCTCATTATAGTGTTCATAATTTTCAGGTCCATGATCAAAATCTAGACCCTTTTCTAAGTAGATGCCTGAAAACCACGCAAATGCCTCTTCAATGGTTTGCGATTTCATGTTCTGGCTTTCATATGCTTCTCTGATATATCTGTGCGTGAATTCATGGCAAAGTTTCTCGTAGAAAGTCTTTCCTCCATTATTTGAAGTATCACTCATTTTATATGGAAAAGCAGCAATAGCGCTTGCTGCTGATCCTAGGATACCCATAGAATGTAATTTGTCCTTAATCTCTTCTTCCATCCTTTCTAACCTGTCCTGAGGAAAAGAACTGATGTAGATAATTTCAGTTGTTGGGTCCACAGATCCTGGACTGTCAGAGAAATCTATATTCTCAAAAGTTCCATAATCTTTTCTAAGATACTGAAGAGCTAAGGACATATTATGATTAACCAAGCCCTCAGGTGTATCAAAATGGCTTTTACGCAGTCTACCGTCATTACCCTCACTTTTAGATTCTAGATAGAAGTAAACAAGACTGAATACATAAATGAAGTATTTCTGTTGTGAAACAGATTTTCTGGCTCCAGTAGCAGAAAGTTCATAAAGCCCTGATTCATCAATTGATTCTGCGTCGAATGGTGCATCCTCGCCGATTTTGAAATTAGGATTCTCTCTCACCGTCTTCTCTACAAATCTATTGAAAACAGATTTAGAACCTATTCTTGACGGAAATTCATCAGGGGAGGGAGTAGTATTTTGCCCACCTCTTTGGCTCATAGCCGTTACGGCCTTCTTGACCAAGTCACGCTTATTTCTCTCGACTATCTGAGCAACCGCCGCAGCCGCCTCTTTCTTATTTGGCACAGAGAACTATTGATTAACCTGATTAAAAAATATCATTCCTTAATTTGGATTTCGTCCATTAAATCACGAAAAAGACATCTGCACTCAAAAGTATCTATAACCTGTAAATTCCAATCTTTTCTACACTGGAAAGACTTGAAATGGCTTACTGAAAGCTGAAATAAAGTAGTGAAAAATTCGACAGAAGGTTTTTCAGAGGCACTTTTCGGATTTTTTTATTCGCTCATCCTCTTTATAGCGTAGAATGTTATTGCTGCTCCTGAAATGAGGAATACAAAGCCCTGTATCTCTGCGGAAACGAGGTAAGGTACGCTGAAGCCTATGTCAGCTGTTGGAAATACACTTGTTTCATTGGTTATCCAGGTCAGGACTCCAAGGATCTCCAGAACTGAGGCTACCGGTAGATATAGAAATCCCTGCTTCATTTTTCACTCACTCTGTGTTTTGACTGCTGTACCGTACGCCAGTATTTCTGAGGCTCCACGAGTTACCTGTGAGGTGACGAAGCGGACGTTGACAACTGCGTCGGCATCTTTCTTTTCAGCTTCTTCCTCCATCCGGTCAAGTGCCTGTTCACGTGCATCTGTCATCAGGTCCGAGTAGCTTTTCAGTTCTCCACCGAAGAAATTCCTGATGCTCTGGGTCATATCCCGGCCAGCGTTCTTCGCTCTTACAGTGTTTCCTTTGACAAGTCCAAGATCCTCCTGGATGGTTTCACCCTCCAGTTTCTCCGTATTAGTAGTCTTCATGGACAGAGATTTCCCGGCCTATCCTTTAAAAATTGGACTTTTTGTTCGGAAAAAATAGAACAACTGGCCAAGTATTTAAACTGTAGGTGGTTACAGGTCTATGCATGAGTTATCCATCCTGGTACGCAGTTGAAAAGATAGATGAAGCCATCGACGACACTAAAGACTTTCTTCTACCTTTCAAGTTAGGTACATGGGCCAGGATGGCGGTCATCGTTATACTTACAGGAGGCTTCATCTCAGGTTTCCCTACATCAGGTCCTTCAGACTTCGACTCTGGAGATTTCAACAACACGACTTTTGAAGAAGATCTTGACACGATCACTAAAGAAAACTCACAGATAGATATCAGGGACAACATAGCTCTTGCCGTCATAGGATTGATCGGAGGAACACTTCTGCTATTTTCCTACATCTCATCAGTATTTCAGTTCATATTCTTCCGTTCAGTGGACATGAAAAAACCTGAGATACGGAAAGGATTCAAAACACACTGGTTTGACGGCCTGAAATACACCATATACCAGGGAGTCATGATGGTTGCATGGATCACCACGCTACTGATTCCACTGGCGACAATTACCACAGAAAGTATATTAGCAGTTTTAACCGCAGTAATCCTCACTACTCCTATCTGGATAGCACTTTATCTGGTTTCCTTCAGCGTAGGAAACTACACAGTACCTCAGATGTCCACTAGCACCTCAGGATTCATAAAATCTACACTTGAAGGGCTTCAAAGCTTCAGAAGAGAATGGAAGCAGGCAGGCATATTCTTGCTTGTGAAAATAGCACTGGGTATCGCAGTAGCAGCTATTTCCGGAATAGTAAACCTTGCAGCCCTGGTTATGATAGGAATACCTGTAGCCATAATATCGTTCCTTGTATACACCGTGAATCCTGTAATAGCTGTTTTCCCTGTACTGATCGGAGTGATTTGCCTTGCACTGGTTTCGATAGGTGTATCAATCCCTCTTAGAACCTACATGGTTCAATGGGTGCTTTCAACTTACGGAGAGTTCAAATAGAAGAGGTGTAGAGAAATGGGTTTCAGATTCAATATCGATCTTTTTGACGGATCGAAAAACAGCAAAGTCATGGCAGCACTTGGAGTACTTGCAGGATTCCTGATAGCCGTCTACGGCGGGATGGACTATATGGAGCAGAATGAAAGAATACAGGGCAGTGAGAAAATCAACGTTACCGTGACCGAGGTATCAGTTGTTGAAAAGACTTCAAGCTCACGCCACGGGACGTCAATGGAGTACGCACCGATCGTGAACTTCGAGTACATCTACTCAGGTGAAAACTACTCCAGCGACAACTTTTACCCAACAGACTCCGACTTCACGAAAAGCAACCGGGAAGCAGCGGGAGAAGTAACAGACGACTACACTACTGGAAGCCAGGTTCAGGCATACGTCGACCCGGAAAACCCTGGCGAAGCCTTCCTGAGGAAGGAAAACTCCCGACGCCCACTGATGCTCCTGGTGTTCGGAGCAGCCATGATACTCCTCGGAACCAAGTCACTCTTGAACTACTGACAAAAATTTAGAAATCAGGTCAGGGACTTACCACCCGGATATCTCTGCCTTTAATACCCTGCAACGAGTATCATTCTATAGGAACAGGATTTTTCACGTATAAAATCCAAAATTATACTGTTCGATATAGATATGAAAGAACACTTAAGCTCCGCCAGTATGAAAAATCTGAAGAATGAGTTCATTAACGGTTTCTCTGCTTCCTTTGCATCCACTGGAAGAGCTCTAGGTACTTTACTGGTAGGAACTGTAGTGCTTTCACTTACAGTTCTCAGCTCTCATCCTGAATATTCTCTTCAGATGCTGCAGTCCGGTTTCCTTAACTGGCCTGTAGCCGTGATCTTCAGGTTCCAGAGTCTTCTGCTGACTTCAGGGATCACAGGGGCTTTCCTGACAGTCCTTTTCTCTCTGCTTGTAGGAGTCACCATGACAAATACTGTGACTCAGTTAAGGATGAACAAGGTCAGCAAGGATATGTTCGGAGCCGTACCTGGATTCCTGGCCGCTGGATGTGCCTCATGCGGTGTAGGAGTTCTCTCGATCCTCGGTTTCGGCGGTGTACTTGCATCTCTACCTTTCCAGGGTAACCTACTGCGTTTAGGTGGAGTACTGGTGCTTGCAGGCCTTATCGTGAAAACAGGCGATCCTGAAACATGTGACATCAGATAGATCTTCAGTTGCAGGAGGCTGTACCAAAAATTTATACTCGTTGAGATCAAATTAACACCTATGTACGACAAAATACTGGTTCCTACCGACGGCAGCGAAGAATCTGAAGTAGCCGTTGAACACGCTGAAAGTCTTGCGGAAAAATACGATGCAGAGATACACTTCCTGTACGTGGCCGATGTACGCACCCAGAACACAGGGAACATCATCCCAAACCTGATGAGTGAACTGGAAGAAGTAGGGAAAAATGCCACAGAATCCCTGGCTGAAGAAGCAGGATCAAAAGGGCCTGAAACGGTTACAGAAGTAAGAAAAGGTATACCTCACCGGGAACTAAATGACTACACTGACGAAGAAGATATGGATCTTGTAGTTATGAGTACTCACGGCAGAACAGGCCTTGACAGAGTTCTACTAGG
>JBEQAY010000037.1:0-6831 GCA_041640075.1 Candidatus Nanohaloarchaea archaeon
CTGTACGCAACTCATGAAGATGAGGAATGGCAAACCTTTGTCGACCTTATGAACGATTTCAACGCTGACTGGGCTGCAGATGGGTACGCACTTGTGGTAATCGTCTCTAAGGAGACTTTTGACTACAATGGAGAACCTGCGCAGACTCACTCCTTCGATACAGGGGCTGCATGGGAGAACCTTGCGCTTGAAGCTTCAGATAGAGATCTGGTTGCACACGGCATGCAGGGTTTCGACTACGACAAGGCAAGAGAAGAGCTTGACGTGCCAGAAGGCTTCACAGTTGAAGCTATGATCGCTATAGGTGGTAAAGGCGACGAGTCACAGCTTGATGAAGACATGCAGGTGGAGCCGAACGGCAGGAAAGAACTAGACGAGATAACGACAAAGGGTGGCTTCGACTTCGAGGAAGAAGGGTAAAATTCACTCTTTTTCTCTTTCTATCTAACTGATTCCTCTATCCAGTCCAGGAAGTCCTGGTTGCCGTCGATCTCTGTGTACTCGATAATCGGTGTCTCGTCCGAGTGGATTTCCCTGACCTGGTCTATGACTTCCTGCTTGTGTTTCTCCAGTGTGTATGCGTGGATGTTGTAGTATGTTTCGTTGACTATCTCTCCCTTCCAGTGGTATCTGGAGTCTCCGTCGACTATGAGTGTCCCGGCCAGAAGCTTTTCTTCAAGAAGTTTGTCACAGATTTTCTCTGCTTCCTGTTTCGAGGTGGCGGAGATCACAGCTTTGACGTGCATATCCTGTAGTGAGGTCTGGAAAGTCTTAAAACCAGTTATCTCATCGTCTTGGAAATGTTTAAAGCAGAAGAGCGGCAAGTTTCCACTGTATGCTGGGATTGATCTACAGGTTTTTCAGGAGTCACAGGTTCGAGAGTTTTCCAAGTAACTCTGAAGATATCTCTGAGGAGAAATTACAAGAACTTGAAAGTTTTGAGGGAGAGGTCATCGAAAGCGATATACTGATAGCAGTTCTCTGCTGCCTGGATGGGAAAAAGGGCGGGGATGTAACCGGTAAATTCGAGAACAGGGAGAGTTTTGACAGGTTCGTGGAGCTTCTGAACTCTATGGGTTTGAACTGTTTCGTTGACTTCAATCCCGAGTTAACCGATGCTGAGAACATGAAAAACCTTCTCGACGAGGAAGCCTCTGAAGAGTTAGAGAAGCAGCTTCAGGACGCGGAGATCAGGGCCAGGATATTCATGACGAAAGACGATTCCTACGACCTGGACTTCTTCAGGAAACTCTTAATTTACCAGAGATTTACAGCGAAGTATCATCGACTTTACGGTGAGTTCCTGGGCTTCCCAGATGAGAATATCGACTGCTTCACGTACCACCAGAGAAACAGATTTTTCAGGAAAGTTCTGGATCTTGCAGGTCGCGGTCAGCCTGATATGATCTCTGACTGGGAGCTAGCTGATAGGCACCGGGAGGAACTTTCGAAGAGGCAGTATCAAAACCTCAGAGCCTTCGTCTACTCCATCTATCCTGATAAAGAAGGTTCTCTAGAGAAGGCGCTTGAAAGAGCTGAGAAGAGAAGGGAACTGCTTGAGGAGAACGGTCTAGATGCAGAGGCCTATGCAGAACTGTTCCTAGACTGGTAAAACCGTGAGAAGACACTTAATCCTGGGAGACTCACACTAGTTCATGAAGACTGTTTTCCATCTCTCGACCGACGACAGTGAAAAGGTCTCGGAGCTGATAGGCAACCTCAAAAACCTGGAAACCGATCAGACCGTTGAGGTAGACCGAATAGCTGTAGTACTGAATGCGGACGGCGTCGAGGTAGTTCTCGAGGAAAACCCGGCTTCGGAATACCTTGAAGTGCTGGCTGAGGAAGGCGTGGAGCTGAAGGTATGCAGCAACTCGATAGAGGGCCAGGAAATAGATGAAGAAGAGCTCCTGGACGATACCGAGATTGTTTCCTCAGGGGTAGGTGAGCTGAACCGCCTTCAGGACAAGGGATTTAACTACATCAAGATCTAGAGCAGGTCGTCTCTTTTTCAACTTCCGTCACGCGAAACTTTCCATGGACGAGAAGGTTCTCTCCGCGCTGGCAATGGGAGTAATCATCTCCACCAGTCCTTTGACACTTCAGATGCTTCCTCACGATTTCACGTATCCTTTACTGGCTCAGATCTCTATGGCTATTTCCGGGCTATTGATGTTCGCTGGCGGCCTCTACGAGGCAGGGGCTGATCGGTACAAGATAGTTCTCAGTTTCTACGTTTTTGCGGGGACTGCAGTATTCATCCTAGGTCCTTTGACCGGTTATCCTCTAGGTCAGGAGATATGGATGACCCTCAGTTTCATGACAGCACTATTCCTGGGTCTTCCCTCGGTCGCCCTGCTACACCTCTCCAGAAAAAGCAATTAAGAGTATCAAGGAGTATTCTGACTGCATTACTGGTTTGAGGATACTATCTCGATCACGTCCCTGTGCTCAAGTTCGTGATCAGCTCCGATCTGCCTGTTCTCCCTGCAGTCGATAGCATGCAGGAATCCTTCACCTAGATCCGAGTGAATGGTAAATGCGAAATCCTCTGCTGTCGCTCCTTCGGATACAAGGAAGCAGTCAGGTAGAATATTTCCGTGCTCGTCGCCAAGTCCGTCCGCACCGCCGGGAAAGACAGCCATGACGCCCAGTTCCTCGAAAAGCGCATCTTCCAGTGCTTTCTGCACTCCGGTACCGCCGTATTCCTGCATGAAGTCTCTGATCTTCTCCAGTCCATTCTTCTTTTCCGCTGGCAGGTCATCTGCAAGAATTTCAAAATCTTCATCTCCCGGATAGTAGTCAACTACGTCCTGCTCCGCCGCGTTTTTCAGGGCTTTCTCTGCATGAGCGGAAGCCGGGACAAAGTCTAGATGTTCGTACTTTGGGTCGCTCGTGATTTCGTCCCAGTTCGCCTGTGCTTTCTCTGTGTCCATCTTATTCGCTGCGATTATCATAGGTTTCGTCTCCTTTCTGATAGTCCGTGCCAGGCTCTTTTTTTCCTCTTCATCCCAGGTATCCGGATCTAATTCAAGATCTTCCTGTAAAATTAGCTGTTTGATCTCGTTCTTGGTGGTCTGGAAGGCGCTCATCTGTTCAGCCAGTTCTTCCTCAAGTTTAACGTCCTGAGGACCTTTCTTCGAATTAAATCTATCTATCCCTTTCTCAAGGACCTCAAAGTACCACATATCCAGCTCCTCCTCCAGAAAGTCTATGTCTTCACGTGGATCGTGTCCTTCTGTTGGCTCTCCTTCGATATCTGTCTCTCCGGAGAAATCTACTATGTGTATAAGTACGTCGGCTTCGTTCAGGTCTGTCAGGAACTTGTTACCCAGTCCTTTACCTTCATGTGCACCAGGGATCAGTCCTGCGACGTCGACAAGCTTCACAGGTATGTGTCTCGTGCCGTCGTGGCAGAAACCTACACGTGGATCACATTCCTCGTCGAAGTCAGGGGCCGCACACTGGACTCTTACGTAGGCCTCCCCTACGCTAGGGTCGATCGTGGTGAACGGATAGTTTCCCTCGTCGACCGAGTTCATTGTGGCAGCGTTGAAGAAAGTTGATTTCCCGACACTGGGTTTACCGACTAATCCGATTTTGTAGGGCATTGAAGAGGCACTTGTAATGAAGTTTTATTAGGAATCCTCCCAAAGCTGTAATTGATGTTTGACTCAGTAGCTGACAAAGTTAAGGATACTCAGAGACGTGTAGAAGACCTTATGAAGTTCTCCGGAGAAGATGAGATTCACGAAATCCGTGACAGAATAATAAACTCCGGTGCTTCAGCCCGGGAAGAAGCTGAAAAAATAGCTGAACGTAACCCGGATTTCGACCACTACACTGACGTAGCCGAAGCTCTGGAGAAACAGGGAAATGAAGAGCTTGAAGTTGCAGAGAAAATTGAGGATGAGCTGGAAGAATACCTGGAGGAGTTCAGAAATCAGTTCAAGGAACTGATAGGTAATGAAGCACAGTCAGATAGCCTGAATGAGATGTGGCATACCACAGGCAAGGCAGAGGGAATACTTGAAATGGCTGCAGAAGAGGAAGAAGAGCTTTACCAGCCTGTAGATGACGCTGAGAAATTTTTCCAGGCAGTAAACAACATATCGGAGTCTGATTCCAAGAAACGTGTAGGAAAGCAAAAACCTAATGAAGGAATCAAGGAAGCAGAAAAATTTGAAAGAAGGATAAAAAAGAAATTTGAGAAGATAAAGAAGGCAGAAGAACTCTTGGACAAGAAAAAACAGAAACTAAAGCAAATTGACACTGAAACTGTTGAGGAAGAAGAGAAAGCTGTTAGAGAGGCTGCAAAAGAGATAATAAATCAGGTATAGCATTTTGGAACTTCACTAGCCTGGACCAGATTTCAGTACTGTTAAAAACTCTCTAAAAATTTTTCTAAATCCAACTGTTCTCCATTTATTGTAAAGTTAAAACATTCGACAATAATTTTCTACACATGAGGAAGCTTAAACTCCCGGGGAGATCCAAAGATATGCCCAAGCTGAACGAGGCAGATGTCAAGCTAATACAGGATCTTGGCATACAGGAAATGAAGAAGCAGGCCAGGCAGATTGTAGAGGAAAAACTGGAAAAAAATAGAGAGAAAGATACTTCCCAAACACCTTATGCAGGAAACCCTGTCTACAAGGCTATGCATGCCTGCCGGGCATCTTCACGAAGAGAACTCTCACACGCACACAGGATTCCCAGAGAGAAAAAACTCAGTGAAAGAGACATAAAGTCAGTAGTGAACCTGTTGACACGGTGGATCGCCCGGGAGTATAATTTTTACCAGGACGAGGCACCTACCAGTCAGAAGAAAATCAAAGAGTTCTAAGCCATGAATACCAATTCTTCAGATAAAATCTTCTCCCTTCAGATGTCCAACAACCTCATCTCTACCTAGGGTTTCTTCTTTTCCTGAATCCATGTGCTTCATCGTGACTTCATCGTTCTCTAAATCTCGTTCTCCCACGATCAGAACCCGTTTTGCGTTCATGTCGTCAGCGTATCCAAGCTGGGAACCGAAGCCTCTTGACGCCAGGTCAGTCTCCACAGATAGGCCTTTCTCTCTTAACCTGGTCGCATAATCAAGGGCGACATCTCTCACGGATTCGCTGACCGAGAGAACGTAGACATCAGTCTCAACTTCTTTCAGAGGGTGCCGGTCCTCCTTCTTCAGCAGTTCAATTACAGGAGAGTAACCGAAAGCGAATCCTACAGCAGGAACCTCTCGATCACCAAACGTTCCAACAAGCTCATCGTAACGGCCGCCGCCAAATAGAGCTCTCAGTTCGCCTTCACTGTCAAATGCCTCAAATACCAGTCCGGTGTAGTAAGCTAGACCTCGGACGATGGAAAGATCGAATCGGCACATATCTGCGACTCCGTACGATTCAAGTGCTTCTCCAAGGCTCTCCATGCGGTCAACTCGTTCCTGAACTTCCTCCGGCGCCTTATCCCGTAGTTCCTCAATATTTTCCAGTATTGGACCAGAGATATCGGTCAAATCATCTACCTGCTCGGCTTCTTCTCTTGTTAGGCCTCTATCTTCAAGGTCTTCAAGGAACTCCTCTGTACTGAGCTTCTCCTTGTCATCAACTACTTTCATCGCCGCCTCCGTCTCATCAATACCATGAGCTTCAAGAATTGATTCAAGCAGTGCTCTGTCGTTGATCAAGAACTTGACACGGTCTTCCAGATCCAGTTTCTGGAAGATGGTTGCTGCAGCAGCAATAACCTCCGCATCCGCTTCAACTGATTCAATTCCGAAGATATCAAAGTCTCCCTGCAGGAACTCCCGGTCACGTCCCTTGGTTACGTCTTCATATCTCCATCGATTCGATGTATTGTACCATTTAACCGGTTTCTTCAGATCCTTCCGTTTCTGGATCAATCTCGCCCTTGTAGGCGTCTGCTCAGGAACCAATGTGATCTCGTTATCTCCTTTATCCGTGAAAGCGTACATCTCATCGGTTACTGAGTCTTCCTCTTTCTCTGTCCAGAGTTCCTGTCTCTCGATGCTTGGAGGGTTGAGTTCTCTGAATCCGAACTCCTGTGCGGTTTCCTCCACTGTTTCGATCAGTTTTTTCCATGTAGCCCATTCACCAGGGTACCTGTCGTACGTGCCTTTCAGAGATTCTAGTTCTATAGTCATTTTGATTCGTCCTGTTGAAAGATTCTTTCCTCTACTTTTTCAAGTCTTACCGCTTTGAAGCCGAATATCTCGGGATAGCTCTCGGAGAAGAGAACCGGTATGAAAGATTTCTCAGCCTTTAGGACCTCTTCATCTGAGGACGCGAAAACCTCTCCGGAATCCACTTCTACAAAGTTCTCTACATTGGCCTCAAAATCACTTGACGGTCTGTACTCTACATCGTAAACTGAATAAATCTCTGGAGTAGAAAAGTTTTGCTCACCCTCAAGCACCCCATTATTCACCAGGAACTGTTTCAGTATCCTATAGGCCATTTCCACAGATTTCTGTGTTCCTCTAGGCCCGGTTTCAACTTCTACCCCACCGTAATGGTTTACACCGCAGCCAGGTGTATAACTGACCTCCACGGCTTTATCTACACCTGTTGACTGCAGAGTTTCGATGGTTTTCTCATCCATCCAGCAGAAAAGAGAGAAAGGAGTTGGAGAAGCCTCCGTTTCATGCATATCTAGAACTTTGACATCCTGAAGTTCTTCCATCATCTCTGCGGCCAGTCTCTCCTCGTAATTTTCACTTCCTGGATTACCTGGAAAGCTCCTGTTCAGGTCTGTATCTATGAATCTCTCATTTTGTTCATAGGCTTTCTCGTTGGCAAAGACGAACTT
>JBEQAY010000038.1:0-6622 GCA_041640075.1 Candidatus Nanohaloarchaea archaeon
CGCATGTATGCTTCCCTGACGTCGTCTTTGGTTGCTTCGTTAGGGAAGTTGCAGGTCTTGCTGATTCCACTGTGGTTGTGGTGCTGGAATGCTGCCTGGATGTCGATGTGTTCCTTCGGTCCTACCTGGTTGGCGGTTGCGAAGATCTCCTTGACGTGTGGAGGCAGTGTTTCGTCCGGGATGGATTCGACTCCTTCCCATTCGTTGTTCTCCATCTTCTCCTGTGCAGCTTCCTTGACCTGCTCGATGTCTACGTCATTGGCTTCCAGAGCTCTGATGAAGTAGTCGTCGAACTCGACGAGCATGTCCTCTCCCTGGATGTCCTTTGCGACGTTCTTGAAGTAGGCCAGGCTGAAGATCGGCTCGCATCCTCCGGAGGTGTTTCCGATCATGGATGTTGTTCCGGTTGGTGCGATGGTTACCGTGTTGTGGTTTCTCATCTTGAGCCCGTCCTCAAAGTCTTCCGGGTCAAGGCCTCCCGTGTACTGTCTGAACCATTCCTCGTGTTCTGTCGGGTTGGCCCACTTGGACTTCTCCCATTCAGAGAACTCGCCTCTGACGTCTGCAAGTCTGTTGGATTCCTCGATTGAGAAGCGTGTGATGATCCTCTGGATCTCCTTTGCGGCTGCGACTGATTCGTCGCTTCCGTAACGGATTCCGAGCTGGATCAGCATCTGTGCGAATCCCATGAGTCCGAGTCCAACCTTTCTCAGGCTTGAGACTGTGTCTTCAATTTCTTCCAGTGGGAAGTCGGACATTGTGACTACGTTGTCAAGGAATCTTAGTCCTGTCTTCGCGACGTCCTCGAACTCTTCCATGTCAAGTGCATCATGGATGTACTCCTGCATTGCTGCGTTCAGGTCTGACTCGTCTTCGAAGTCGTACCTGTCCTGATTCTCCTGTTTCCATTCAGGGAAGGAAAGAGCTGAGCCATCTCCCTGATCCTCTACAAGCAGGGAAAGGTTGATGTGGCCAAGGTTGCATGCCTCGTAGTTTTCAAGAGGCTGCTCTCCACAAGGATTTGTTGCCTCGATCCTGTGTTCTGGATGTTCCTCGGTGTCGAACGAGTGCATCTCGTTGGTTTCGTCGTACATGAAAAGTCCTGGTTCTCCGTTTCTCCATGCACCGTCAATCAGGCATTCCCAGATGAACCGTGCTGGAAGAGTCATCTCTTCGCCAGGCTCAAGTTCGATGTCGTACTTCTCGATCTCGTCTCCGAACGTGGAGGCGAAGTCTCTCCAGAAGTTGTCGTCCTTACCCTGGTCTGAACCAGCGGCTTCAGGATACCATTCTTCGTCGCTGTTGTAGAACTGTGCTGTCATCTCTGAAACTTCGAAAGGCTCGTCGGTTCGAGGATTGATCAGTGTGTACTCCTCATCCTTCTTGACAGCGTCCATGAAGTCGTCTGTAAGTCCAACGGAGATGTTGAAGTTGGAGAGGTTTCCTTCCTTTCTCTTGGAGGTCACGAATCTGAGGATGTCTGGGTGATCGATCTTCATTATCCCCATCTGTGCTCCTCTTCTCTTTCCTCCCTGCTTGATTGTTCCACACATAGTGTCGAAGACCTGCTGGAAGCTCATCGGCCCTGAGGAAACTCCTCCTGTACTGGATACGATGTCTCCCTTTGGTCTCATCAGGTGGAAAGGATATCCCATTCCTCCTCCACTCTGGAAGATCTTTGCAGCGTCGTGAACAGTAGAGAAAATAGAGTCCATATCATCCTCCGGGTGAACAACGAAACATGCGGATAGCTGCTGTAGATCTGCTCCAGCGTTCATCAGTGTCGGAGAGTTAGGCATGAACTTCTGATGTGTCATCAGGTCGAAGAACTCTTGCCAGCTTTCCTCGTAGTCGACGTCGTCGTACTCCTTGTCAGGTTGTGCGACGTTTTTAGCGACACGTTCGAACATCTCTTTCGGAGTCTCGGTCACGTTCCCTTCCTCGTCCTTCAGAAGGTATCTTGCCGGAAGGATTCTATCGTGAGCGTTCTCCGTGAGACGTTCCTCAACGGTATCGCCTGTTGTGCGTTTTACAGGTAGTTTGAAATCTGCTTTCTGCTTGATGTCGTTTTTCATCTTGTGGATCACATTCGTGATTGGTTTGTTTTTGAAACAAGTACTAGCATTATTTTTCAGCCTTTTTCAGCTGCTCAACTTCCTTCTGGAATGATTCGACGTCCTCAAACTTTTCATAAACTGATGCGAACCTGATGTATGCTACTTCGTTTCTTTTCTTCAGCGCTTCAAGGACGAAGTCTCCTATTTCCTCTGCTGAGACTTCTTTCTTGCCTCTGATCTTGTCTTTTACTTCTTCGACCATCTCCTCTATCTGGTCGTCAGTTACCTCGGTGTTCTTGGCTGCGTTCTGTATGCCGTTCCTTACTTTTTCCTCATCGAACTTCTCGTCTTCGCCGTCTCGCTTGGTTACTTTGATGTTGAGGCTTTCCGGTGTTTCGTAAGTGGTGAATCTGCGGCTGCATTCCTTGCATTCTCTGCGTCTTCTGATCTGGTCGGATGAATCTCTCGTGTCTATAACCTTGGATTTTCCGTCGCCGCAGTAGATGCATTTCATAGGGTATAGTTACCTCTAATTCTTTTTCAGCTAAATTGCACTAAGTTGCACATATAGGGAGAACCTCGGTCCCCTCCCCCTACATATCGTGCTTCGCATCCACCAATTAGACACCCTTCCCTTAAATACTCTGCCATGTCGAACACGTTTGAACATCGTAAATAGTGATTAGAGAGTAACAAATTTCCGAACGTGCTTTTAACTTTTCTTGTCCTAGAATACAGTATGGCAAATGGGCCTCACAGCGCAGATGTTGCACAGAGATATATTCTGCAGATGATGAAGGCCAACGGCGCCGAAGAAGAACTTGATGAAATATTCAAAACTTCTGAAGGATACAACGGCACTGAAGAATGGAGTGTAGGAGAAGTATTCGATGAGGACACTATAGAAAATTTTGAAGAGGAAGGACTTGATTTTGACTGGTTGGGAACTCCCGACTATGGTTTCAAGGCAGTTGAAGAGATATACGGAGTAATTGATACTACTGTAGATTCTAACAATGGAGGTAAGAACAAGAGGCTTGAAGGCCTCAGAGCTCTTGGTATAGGCTTTGAATTTCCTGTGGATGGCAGAACCCAGAGGAACTGGATCAAAAACTACAGGGATGCCGGGCTGATAATCCAGGATGATGAGATAGAGGTAGACTCTGAGGATGGCTCTCTGGAGAACATCAGGCCAAGTCCTGAAGGAACTGTCTTCCTGAACACCGATCCCAGAGAGTACTTTTTCGAGGATATAGGAGTTGAAAACGTCGGAGAGGTTTACCGTGACTTCTCGACGAAGAAACTTGGGGATGGTGGAGAACCAACAGGACAGAAACTTGAAGCATTTTTCCTTTACGGTACAGGTATGGACTATGAGGAGGTTAGTGAAGCGACAGGGATGGCTCCTCGCACGATAAAAAGTTTTGCCTACAAGATGAGGGAGGATCACGGCCTTCTCTCCGAAAATCACAGGTTTACGCCTGAAGGATACGAGTTCGCATTGATGGTGCTGGACCAGATGGATCGTCTGGAGGAGGCCACCGAGTCACGCGTAGCAGCCCACTACAATGGCTGGGAAGAAGTAGATCCTGATGAGTTTGAGGGGAACAACTACATGGCGCAGGCACTGAAATCAAAGTATCTCGGCAACTGATATTTGAAAACAAGGATACAATAAGGAAATAGAGTGTATTAAAATGACAGAAAAAATAGTTCCTGACACCTCGATAATCATCGATGGAAAGCTTTCAGATCTTATAGAAGCAGGAGAAGTAGACGCAGAGATTATAATACCAGAATTTGTTGTAGATGAACTTGAGAACCAGGCGAACAGAGGTCAGGAGACAGGCTACAAAGGATTCGAGGAGATAAAGAAGATCCGCCAGCTAGCCGAGGAAAAAGGAATAGAAGTCAGCTTCACAGGAAGAAGACCGACTGAGGAAGAGATCAACCTGGCGAACAACGGAAGGATCGACGCACTGATTCGGGATGTCGCCGAGGAAAAATCAGCTACACTTTATACAGGAGATATTGTCCAGGCACGTGTAGCAGACGCAAAAGGAATCAAACACAGACTTTTCGAACAGGAAAGAGAGGTAACGTTCTCACTTGAAGACTACTTCGACGATAAAACTATGAGCGTACACCTGAAGCAGGGTGCGAAGCCTAAAGCCAAGAGAGGGCTTCCAGGAGAGTTCGAACTTGAGGAAATCGGTTCAGAGATTTTAAGCAAGAGCGAGATTGAAAGTATAATTTCAGAGACTATTGAAAAAGCTGAGATAAGCGATGAAGGGCTCATCGAAATGCAGAAGGAAGGCGCAACAGTTTTACAGATCGGCCGCTACAGGATCGCAATCACACGACCACCTTTCTCCGAGGCCGCAGAGATCACGGCTGTAAGACCTGTGGCAAAAGTTTCTCTCGACGATTACAACATGTCGGAGAAACTCCTGAAAAGATTGAGAGAGGACGCAGAGGGAATCTTGGTCGCAGGAGCACCAGGACACGGAAAATCCACATTTGCTCAGGCACTGGCAGAGTACTACGAGGAGCAGAACCAGGTCGTCAAGACCATGGAGAAACCTAGAGACCTGGATGTCGGACCTGATATAACCCAGTACTCAGCTCTTGAAGACTCTATGGAGAATACTGGAGACTTTTTGCTCCTGGCGAGACCTGATTTCACGGTTTTCGACGAGGTCAGGAAGACTTCAGACTTCGAGGTTTTCTCCGACATGCGTATGGCTGGTGTGGGTATGATCGGTATCGTACACGCATCAGAAGCCGTCGACGCAGTACAGCGTTTAATCGGAAGAGTGGAGCTTGGAATGATCCCGCAGGTCTGCGACACAGTAATCCACATCAGGGACGCTCAGATCTCCAAGGTCTACAAACTCAAACTAACTGTAAAAGTTCCTGAAGGGATGACGGAAGAGGATCTTGCAAGACCGGTAATCCAGATACTCAACTTCGAGGACGACAAGCCGGAGTACGAAATCTACACCTACGGAGAGGAGACAGTTGTCATACCTGCAGGAGAAGAAGAGCAGGAGACCGGAGCCGAAAAACTGGCGAGGAAACAGATCGAGCACCAGCTCAGACAGTACATCGATGCAGACCCACAGATCGAGTTCCTTTCCGACAACCACATAAAGCTGCTTGTACCTGAAGACGAGATCTCCCATATAATAGGTAAAGGAGGGGAGAACATCGACAGGATCGAGGACGAACTCGGCATCGACATAACCGTTGAGCCGCGTGGAGAAGCCACTAAGGAAGAACTGGAGTACGAGATGACTGAGAGAGGTAAATCAGTTATCCTGGATGTAGGGCAGGAGTACGCTGGTGAAGACGTGGATGTAACCCGTGGAGATGAATTCCTGTTCGCAGCAACAGTAGGCAAGAAAGGAGAGATCTCACTCACCAAGGAGTCAGAACTGGCAACACAGGTAATCAACGCACACAAGGCAGGCATTCTAGAGGTCAAAAACTAACTTTCATCTCCTGCAACTCTTTTTTACATACCTGAGACCAATTAATCCACACAGTGAAACAGATACAGGTAAGCATCCCTGAGAAGAACTCTGACGAAATAAAAGAGGAGCTAAATAAATACAGTTCAGATGTTTTTTCAGTTGAAGGAGAAAGAAACGATGAAGACGTAAAAATTTTTCATGCGACCGTTGATTCTTCGGATATGGACGAGCTTGTATCTGAATTGAAATCCATAAAGGAAATAGATCTTGGAGATCTGGTTATACGGGTTTTCGAGGAGGAATCACTTATTGAGAAAGGTCAGAAGACGCGTGGCTCCTCCAGCATGCTTTCACAGGAAGAAGTTTACAGCAAGGCCCAGGGTTCTGCAAGTTTCAACAAGCCTCAGTGGGCGTTGATGGCTCTTTCATCAGGTATAGCCGCCTTTGGCCTGATGCTGGATAATCTTGCAGTTGTTATAGGAGCAATGATGCTTGCACCGATCCTTTCACCTGTTATCTCAGGTGCTATCTCACTTACCGTAGGCGACAGGAGTCTTCTGGAGAACTCTTTCAGGACAAGTCTCCTGGCGATACCTATAGCAGTTTCTGTGGCAGCGGTCTCGGTTATACCGTTTTCGACTTCGGTTAACTCCACCATGAATTTGATTATATCCGCTGGTTTAGAGAACATGATACTGTCGATTTTCGTGGGTTCGGCGGCTACACTTGCTTTTGTCACGGGTATGCGTGATCAGATTGCCGGGGTGGCAGTGGCGATTGCATTAGTACCTCCTCTTGCAGCGACCGGTGTCGGACTGAAGATGCAGGACCTCCTGTTCGCATCCCGAGCATTCTCGATCGCTCTCATCAACCTCCTGGCAGTCCTTGTATCCGGTTCACTTTCACTCAAGATTCTCGGCTTCGGACCCTCCAGCTACTACAAGAAAAAATCCGCCGAGGAGATGCGGTTCATCTTCCCGGTATCCATGATACTAATGCTTCTGGCGATGATCTTCCTGATCTTGAAGCCGTACTAGAAAAATCTGTTTATTTCAGGAAAACTTGTTCAGAATTTATCTTTAGATATAA
>JBEQAY010000039.1:0-2236 GCA_041640075.1 Candidatus Nanohaloarchaea archaeon
GGTGAAAACACAACTGAGGCTTCGGGAGAGAGTGTGGACGTCGACAGGACTATCACTGTTTCAGGAGGAAACTTCTACTTTGAACCGGACACCGTAAACGTCAGCGTCAACGAGACCATAAGGTTCGTCTTCGAGAACGAGGGCGGTACACATGACATGAGGATTCCCGAGTTCGGGGCAGGTACGGACGTCATCAGTGGCGGCGAAAGCCAGAGCTTTACTGTAACATTTGAAGAAGAGGGAAGCTACGAATTCCTTTGCTCCGTCGGAAACCATGCAGAACGAGGTATGACCGGGACCATCGAAGTCAGCTAGATGAGGAAGCATATATGGAGGATCTCGAAGACTTCTTTGAAGATATTGACAAGCTGAAGCACACCGAGAGACAGGGATGGAAGGACCGTGAGATAGAAAGGCCTAGGGACACGATCGCGTCACACAGCTTTGGAGCTGCTCTGATGGGCTGGAAGCTTTCAGAGGAGGAAGACCTTGACACGGACAGAGTAATCAGGATGCTTCTGATGCACGACCTGATAATGGCATACATAGAGGACGTCACTCCAAAGGACGAGGAGTTCGACTCGAAAAAGGATCGGGAAGACGAGATGTTTGAAGAACTCCTGGAGGATGTCCCCGAAAACATGCGAGAAGAATTCAAGCAGCTTTTCCAGGAATTCAGGGAGAACAGTACACCTGAAGCAAAAGTTGCACACGAGGCAGACAAGATAGATACACTGATGCAGGCCCGCAAGTACTCAGAAGAAGATGAACAAGGCTACCTTAAAGAGTTTATTGAATCCTACAGAGAGCATTTCAGCTCAGAGACCGGTAAAAAAATATACAGAGAACTGGAAGAAGAATCCAGGGACACAGACAGGAGTTACAGTGATCCTGAGTGACAAAGGGACCTGAAACCAGTTACCTTCTTCTGGCAGCTGGTTCTCTGATGGTGGCACTGAGCGGCACACTGGTCGGAAAGTACGCCTTTGAATCAAACGTTGCAGGAGTATTCCTGGGCTACACCCTGTTCGTGGTAGCGTACAAGACCTGCTGGTACGGAGCACAACAGGAAGGAAATATCTCAGATACAATCAAAGGAGTCAGAGAGTTTTCAGGCAGAAATTTACTTGAAGAGAAGCCCTGGAGATACCTGATGATACTTCTGGGTGTCTACCTGGCTGCCCACGGCACCACGGAGTTTGCCGGGGTTGTAGCAGAACCTGAAGTCCTCGACGGAATCGAAGCCGGTATCTCGACTTTCGGAGGCTACATACTTGCACATGAAGGAGTAAACGAGGTGCCGATATGAGAGATCAGACGGAGATGTGGTGGCCCTGGTTCATACTCTCAACAGCAGTACTGACAATCCTGCTCGCCCTTACAGCCACCACAGCCAGGGCCGGAAACACACCGCTACTGTTCACCTACATGCTGCTGACATGGCTAAGCTACATGGCAGCACACAGAGCAGCTACAGGAAAATTCATCGACGGAAAAACATCTGAAAAACAGAAAGACGATGATAAAGACGAAAAAATGGCTCCAAAAGACCTCGCAGAAAACAATGGCTTCCTTATCGGAAGCACTATCTTCATAGCAGGCATGATAACAGGAGCATACGGCATACACCTTCTGCAGCTACCTTTAACACTTGCAGGAGCACTACTGTTCAACACAGGATACATCACAGCACACTACAGCACCACAGGAGAACTCCTGTAAACTAACCCTACGCAACTCGCGGAACAATTCAAAAGAATAGGGAAATCAATGATTACCTAGAAAGCCCCATAGCATAGCGGTCAAGTGCACCAGCCTTTGGAACGAATTCGTTACGCTGGATTCGGACGCAATAAGGCATTCTCTGAATGCCTTCCAGAAAACCGAGTAAAGATAGCTGGCGACCCCGGTTCGAATCCGGGTGGGGCTAAAATTTTTGGAAACCTGTTTAAAACTGGGAACTTGAGAAGATTTCTATGGGAGACGAAATACGCGCATCACACATCCTTGTAGACAACGAAGAACACGCAAAACAGATCAAACTGGACCTTGACAGGACTGACAAAGACTTCGCAGAACTTGCAAAGGAGAAAAGCGAAGGACCTTCCGGCGACAACGGTGGAGACCTGGGATTCTTCACAAGAGGTAAAATGGTGCCGGAGTTCGAGTCAGTAGCCTTCGAACTCGACGTAGGAGAAGTATCCGACCCGGTAGAAACAGAGTTCGGATGGCACAT
>JBEQAY010000039.1:2336-4955 GCA_041640075.1 Candidatus Nanohaloarchaea archaeon
GAGAAACAAAGTATCTCAGAATTCTTCTGACAGCCTTACCAGATTTTCTATTTTTTCTATCGCTTCTTCCTGATCCATGAATCCGGGGCTTGTGGCCCAAGTCACAAAGTCTGCTTCTGCAGCGGTTGCAGCAACTTTTCCCTCAAACTCTCTAACCCTGTCTTCTCCGTAGCTGTGTCTCTTCCCGTCAAGTCCAAGGTAGAAGTCGATATCTATGTCAGCTACCACTGAGTCATATTCATCCAGGTCAACGCTCTGGAAGGAGTCCAGTTCTGTCCTGTAGCCACCTTCGCTCTTTCTCTGGCGCAGCCCGCAGTTAAAGACCTGATCGAATAACCCCCATTGAAGCGCAGGGTCTACAAACTCGTTTATCTCCAGATCCGGGACGAGGGAGTTCATTTCACCTACAGTCATAGGAACTTCATCAGGCAGAGGCTGATCGTAGCCATCATCTTCAACAGTGTGAAGACGCTCCGGTGGCTGTTTCCCGTCCTCATGGAAGTCGATGTGCACAAGAGCTGTTTCACCAGACATCAGTCCTTCGTAGAGTGCGGCAGTCCAACCTGCCAGAGCATGGTTGTGGTCATCAGTGAAGAACATGTTCCTGTCCGTATCAACGACGTAGTACTCGAGAAGAGGTGAATGAAAAGTTTCATCCAGCGAGAGATCCTCATAACCTCCTTCCACTACCGGAGGAATATATTTGCGGCTGACACCTCTGTCAGAGTGCACATCTCCGTACAGCTTCAGGTCCTCCAGACCACCAATATCGTCTCTCAATTTTTGTCACCTTTTGCTCATAAATTTTGTTTCTGTTTGGTTTGGAATGGTTTCACACCTTTATAAGATTTAACTAAGATTTCGTTGTTACGAGTTACCATGTCAGAGACACGTGAAGTTGTAAGGATTGCAAGAACAGGTATCGACGGAAACAAACCTGTTGGAAAAGCATTGACCGGACTGAAAGGAGTAGGCGAAATGTACGCCAACGCAGTCGCAGAGTCAATGGACTACAAAAACACAGTAATCGGAAACCTAGATGACGAAGAAATAGATGAAATAGAGGAAGCAATAAAGAATCCAGACGAACTTGATGTACCGGCATGGTTGAGAAACCGCAGAAAGGACAGAGAGACTGGAGAAGACCTACATCTTATCGAGGACGATCTTGACCTGAAGCAGGAGTTCGATATCAGAAGACTCAAGGAAATCGACTCATACAAAGGCTGGAGACACGAGATCGGCCTGCCTGTACGTGGACAGAAGACACAGTCCTCATTCAGATCAGGAGCCAAGATCGGGGTTTCACGTGCAAGAATTCAGGAAGAAGCCTCAGAAGGCGGAGACGAAGAAGAGGAATAGAGGTGAACTAAAAAATGGTTAAAAAATTGAAGAAACAGTACGACACACCGTCCGAAGCATGGGACGAAGACAGAATCGAACAGGAAAAAGAACTAATCGAAGAGTTCGGACTTAGAAACAAGAGAGAAGTCTACAAGGCAGAAAGCGAACTAAGAGGCCTCAGAAGACAGGCACGTAAAGCAGTCGCAGCAGACGACAACAAACAGATCCAGCCACTTCTGGACAGAGCCCACAGCCTTGGACTCATCAAGGAAAACGGTTCAATCGAAGACGTACTATCACTTGATACACGTGAAATCCTTAACCGAAGAATCCAGACAGCAGTCGAAAGAAAAGGATACGCAGACACAGTAAAGGAAGCAAGACAGCTTGTCGTACACGGCCACATCTTCGTCGACGGCCAGAAAGTCAACGTTCCAGGATACCTGCTAACACAGGAAGAGGAAAAAGAACTGGAACTCAGGATGCCTGAACAGGACGAAGAAGAAGAGGAAACTTCCGAGGAAGTTGAAGACCAGGAAACAGAAGAAGCCGAAGGTTCAGATGAAGAATCTACAGACGACGAAGAAGGTGAAAACGAATAATGACTAAGAAAGGAATTGTACACATCTACTCAAGCTTCAACAACACTATCGTACACGTAACAGACGCAACCGGGGCAGAGACGATCTCAAGGATCACCTCCGGGATGACAACTGACAAAGGCCGTCTACAGGGATCAGCATTCCCGGCGATGAAGGCAGCCAAACAGGCAGTTGAAGAAGCAGACGAGAAAGGGATCGAGAAAGTTGACATCCGTGTCCGAGGACCAGGAGGACAGAAACAAAAGATGCCTGGACAGGGAGCACAGCCAGCAATCCGTGCAATCTCAAGAAGCGACATGGAAGTCGGCGACATCGAAGACGTTACACCGGTTCCTCACGACGGATGCCGTGCAAAAGGCGGTAAAAGAGGAAGAAGAGTATAACAGAGGGTTTTCTGAACAATGAAAGTCGAAGAGCTTGGAGAAGAAGACGGAGTCCTCAGATTGAAACTTGAGGACGCCACAGACGCAGAAGCAAACACTCTAAGAAGAGTAATGATGTCCAAGGTACCGACACTGGCGATAAAAGAACTTGAAGTAACCAATAACGATTCAGGACTCTTCGACGAAGTACTTGCCAACAGACTTGGACAGGTACCGTTCACACTTCCAAACAGCCTTGACGAAGAAACTGAAATCAGTATCGCAGTCAAGAAGGAAGGACCTGTAGACGT
>JBEQAY010000039.1:5055-6567 GCA_041640075.1 Candidatus Nanohaloarchaea archaeon
AGATCAAGGTTATTACCTTCAAACTTCTTCTCATCAACAGGATAATCAGGATCACCGAAACGATCACCGACGTAACGGAAATCAAGTCCTGACTCGGACTCCTGAACAAAAAGCGTGCCATCAGGCCGGAAAACATTCGCAACACCTTCACCACTGTCAACAGCAACAGCAAAAGGCGAAGAGTCATCATCCAAAACACCGGCAAAAACATCGATCAAACCGTTACCATCAAAGTACTCATCACTGCCGGGAGAAACATAACCGGAGGAACGGAAACCACCACCTGACGAAGAACCACCAGATGCAAGACCTCCACCACCTAGATCCGGAGTAGAGATATCAGGACCGGTCAGATCAACCTCCGGCTCAAGAGAAACATCACGCGCCAAATCCGGCATCGCATCATCCAACCTGGAAGGACCCATAGCCTCCTCCAAGTCAACACTGGACTCAGGCCTAGGAACCTCACGCACACTGTAATCCAAAGGATCAAAGTCTGACATAAGTTACAATCGTCACCACGCAGCAATAAAAACCTTTCCAACCCTTACCCCATAGACAAGTTAAATCTTGTTGCGCCAACCAATACCATAGACCAGACACCTGGTCTTCTGATTGGCAACTACTTGCCGGGTTAGCCAAGTGGCCAAAGGCGACAGACTCAAGATCTGTTCCCCTAGCGGGTTCGCAAGTTCAAATCTTGCACCCGGCATACTATTGTTGTAACAAAGATTTGATGTCAGAAGCTCCAAAACTGCGAGCTTCGGGTTCAAATCTTGCACCTGGCAACTTTTCTCCAGTTACTCTATCCAGAAAAGATAAGTTGAAGAAAGATATAATACATAATCACAAAATTTAATAGAATCTAATACTATAGTAAATCTATGCCAACTATCAGCGTGAACGTGCCGGAGAAGATGAAGGAGAAGATCGAGGAGATGAGCAGGGAAAACATGTACAGCAACACTTCAGAGTACATCCGCGCCGCCCTGAGAAAGCAGATACAGGAAGACACAGGACTCACACCAGAAGAAGAGGAAATAGTCGCAGAAAGACTGGAGAAAATGGAAAAAGGCGAAACAGATTGGAAGACCCTGGAAGAAGTCGAAGAGGAACTAGGGATCAAGTAATGGAACTTGACTTCGACCCAGAAGCCGCAGACGAACTCAGAGAAATCAAAAAAGAACACCGGGAATACATAACCGCCAGACTGAGAGAACTTAAAGAAAAACCGCTGGAACATCAGGACAGCGACAACATACAGATAAGAGGACGCACAGTCTTCCGCTACACCATGAAAGAAGGAAAGAAAGGAGGGAAAGACTACCGCGCAGTCTATGACATAGTGAATCAAAAAGTAAAAATCCTCTCTATATTCCACAGAGACAAAGGATACCAGAAGAACCAGATAGCGGACAGAATGCAGTAAAAACCTTCTCCAAAAGCAGCAAAGTTAAGTTCAACCGGTTACAAAATATTGAACATGGACTACGGCCGGATTGAAAGATTCAC
>JBEQAY010000040.1:0-6283 GCA_041640075.1 Candidatus Nanohaloarchaea archaeon
CTGTCGAGTTGAGGCAGATGCGTGAACATCTTAACAGGGTGGCGGATGGAGAGTTTACAACTATTGAACCTGTGGATTACGCTGTATCTGAGGATTACGGCGGGGAGAACTTCCCGGCTTTCAGGAATCTTGATCTGTCCGACGAGGACAGGAAAAGATTCTCCAGGTACAGTGCGCTGGTGGTGAACGGTGAAGAGCAGTTGATAAAGTACTCCGACGGCGAGAAAGAGGAGAACCCGTGCAGGGGTGGATCAAAGACCTCTGAAGAGGCTGAGGAAGCTATAGAGGAGAAGGTAGGGAAGCCTGAAGAGAAGTCGGGTGCTGAAGGCGAGGATCTGGATGTCGAAGACGAGAAGATCAAGGAGAACCTGAAGGATCTTGGATACATGTAAATTTAGGTCAGGATCTCCAGTAGTTTCTCTACCTCTTTTTCAAATCCCAGTTTTCTTCCTGTCGTTACGATTATTTCACGGTCGTACTCTGTAAGACTGCCTATTTTCAGGAAAATAACTGTGTATATAGCGTAGAATACCAGTCCTGCCGGTATCAGGATGTAGTACGGTGCAGGCGAGAACATCTGCTGGAATATCAGATATGTCGCTGTGAATGATGCAAGCCCTGCTAAAACAGTCTTCAGCATCTTGCCGTGGAAAGGATGGATTTTTTCCTGTCTGTAGGTCTCCAGGATTAGAAGCAGTATGAAAAGCAGTGTTGAGGATGCTGTTGCTATTGCAGCTCCTACTATGCCAAGTGAAGGTATAAGAGCGACGTTTAAAATCAGGTTGAGCACAAGACTTGCTGCATTGCTGTACAGGATGGTTTTTGTGTATCCTGCTGATTTAAGGAATCCTCCTAGCTGGCCTACAGCAGCGCCAAGAAGATTTCCGAGAGCAAGTATGCTTAATGCGGTACCGGCCACGGCATACTGCTTTCCGAACAGCAGATGGAGTGTTTCGCTGGCGAAAAGCGTCATAATGAGGAAGGTTGGGAAGGTGAGGGCGAACCCCCATCTGGCCAGTGTTTTAAGCGCCTTTTCAGCGTCTCCCTTGTTCTCCCGGAGCTCGGATAGTGAAGGAAGAGCCAGTGTTCCTAGGGCTGAGTTAGGTAGTGTAACAAGCAGTGCAGTCGGCAGTGCAGCATTGTAGAATCCTACTGCCGCATCATCCATATAGTATCCCAGGAGACCGGTATCTGCCCATCCAAGCATTGTTCCTACAGCTCCTGAAAGCACGAGAGGGTAGGAGTAGGTCAGTAGTTTTCTGTGCTGGTATTCTGCTTTTTCGTCGCTGAAAACTATGGGGCCGAAGTTTTTCTCCATGAAGTAGAAACCTATGAATACGGTCGCAACAACACCGGACAGCCAGCCGTATGCAGCACCTATAACACCCATTCCTGTGAGGAAGATGAGTCCAACTGTTACACCTAGCTGGATAACATTCTGGAGGACCTGTACAGTTATCACCCAGTACTTTGCAGTGTTGTGTCCTAGCGTGGTGTCTATGAAAACGCTGGCCAGGCGTGAGAAGAACGGTACGAAGGCAAAAACCTGTATGATAGGGGTTGTTGAGGGGCTGTTGAAAAGGTTAGAGGCTATGAATTCGGCAGATAAAAATACTATGCCTCCCAGGATTAGGCCGGATGCCGATATTATCTGTGCTGAACTTAGGACTATGCCCTTGAGCTCGGATACGTCTCCTCTACTCTTTGCTTTCGGCACGAAATTCTTTATAGCATCATCCAGTCCGAGCTTGACGAATACAGTGGTCATACCCACTACTGCAAGACCCAGTGAAAGCTGGCCGTAGGCGTCAGGTCCGATGTAACGACCCACTATGACCCGGTAGAAATAAGTCACAAACTTGGAGAATACCATTCCGAAAGCTGTCAGTCCGGCTCCCTTGAGCAGGTTGTTCAGGATTTTCTTGTCCTCCATATCTATCGATAATCAGTTCTAACAGTTAAGAGTTTCAGAAGAAAGAGAGCAGAGAGTGTATTTCAGGAAGGTTGGTGAAAAGTTAGACTACACTTCAAAATCCGGAAATCAGGGAGTTTTTCCTGTTTGACTGTATGCACCAACACTTTATTAATCATGCATAAGTTATGCATTATATATGAAGAGGAAGACGATTTCCTTGCCTGACGATCTCGCGGATTTTGTAGACCAGAACCACATCAATCTTTCGAGATTCGTTCAGGACAAGCTGAGGGAGCTTTCTGAATCTGATTCCGAAGAGGAGGAAATCACCGAGGAACAGGCAAAGGAGATCTACGAGAAGCTTGAGAACCTTGGATACCTAGACAGGTGACGAATAAAATGGTGGAAAAACACAGGAGGACAATTCTTAAGGCAGCATCATACAGAGTATTTGCAACAATGACAGTCTTTTTAGTTTCATACCTTTACACAGGTAACTTTGCTTCTGCTGCAAGCATAGGATTGACAGCAGCAGTCGCTAAAACCATACTGTATTATTTATGGGAAAGACTCTGGAGCAATATTTCCTGGGGTCTACAAACGGTTGAATAAGCAAATTAGGTGTAAACAAGAAAATGAAAGTTATCGGAATAGACGCGGCCACATGGGACATGATAAAACCTCACAGAGACGAACTGCCGAACTTTGACAGGCTGATGAAGGAATGCGACTACAAGACTGTAACAGTCGAGGAAACGCCGAAAAGTGCGCCTCTCTGGACCTCGATCTTCACAGGCCTGAGGCAGGACGAGCACGGCCATAAAGACTTCGTGGTCGATGATGAGCTCCAGAAACGTGAAGATATCGACGGAGACTTCGTCTGGGAAGTAATGGAAGACGTTGATTCCAAGGTTCTTCAGGTTCCATCAGTCATTCCACCGATCAACTACAATACAGAGTACGAGGCAGAGGGATTCGGAGTTTCAAGTGATCTGGATGAGCTGGAAGCGGACAGGAAGAAACTGATAAAGAAATCCAAAGAGGTTCTGGAAGAAGATCCGGAGTTCTTTGCTGTTGTTTTCATGCAGCTTGACAGGGTTTCACACTTCTACTGGAACGATAAAGACCTGATTCTGGAATGGTACAAGAAGATGGACGAAGTACTAGGAGAACTACTCGAACACTATGATTTTGACTCGGATGAACCTCTGATCGTGCTTTCAGACCACGGATTTGCCGAGTTCGGGGAAGGAAGAGTACAGACGCTGCCGGAAGAGACACCTCATGGAACTTTAGAAGGAGATCACCATGAGGACGCTGTCTTGATCACGAAGAACGTTGATTTCGATATAGATCAGCCAGAAGACGTTGCAAAAGCTATTCTAAACCACTATGGATACGATTATCCGACTCATAATTAGCTAAATTCATGCTATTAAGGTGAAAATTCAACTATGCCAGAAGCACCAGTTACACGAGAAGAGATCGAGAACGCGCCTATAAAGGCAAAAATCAAGGCAGGAGAAGAAGTCGTCAAAAGAGCCCTTGAAGAATACGGCTCGGAAAACGCCGTCATCGGGTTCACGGGAGGAAAGGACTCCACTTTAACGGCCTGGCTCGTCAAGAGAGTATGTGAAGAGCACGGATTCGACAAACCACAGTTCATGTTTGTTGATCACGGACAGCACTTCGACGAGCTGGAAGACTACGTCGAAAGACTGGCCGAAAACTGGGGATTCGAAGTGATGACAGCAAGAAACGACGACCTAATCGAAAAAGCAGATACGCCTGGAGAAAAAGTCCCTGTCGCAGAACTGAACGACAGGAACCAGGAAGAAGCGGCCAGGATCGACGAAGATCTTGAAGAGGTTCCATGGCTGATGGACACGGAGTCCGGAAACCACCTCCTCAAGACAGTACCCATGAACGAGCTACTGGAAAGTGAAGGAATAGAACTAGTCATCAACGGAGTTCGCTGGGATGAACACGAGTCAAGAGGTGACGAAGACTTCTACAGCCCAAGAGACGAACCAGACCACCTCAGAGTCCACCCGATCCTGCAGCTAGACGAAAGGGATGTATGGGATGTATCATGGTTCCACATGGTGCCGGATATCACAGGAATCGATATCGAAGAGTACCCTGAAGACGAATCAGATCTGCCGGAAGGACTTTCAAAGGACGACGTACCGATCAGTCCGAAGTACTGGGCAGGATTCAGAAGCCTTGGATCAGAGGTATCGACCGACAAGTCTGATGAAATCCCTGCATGGCTACAGGATGTGGAGAACACGAAGGAGAGAGCAGGTAGAGCCCAGAACAAGGACGACGAGGAGATCATGAATCGCCTCAGAGAATTGGGCTATATGTAGCCTGAGCACCTATTTTCTACTTATTCTATTTTTCTTTTTCCACCAGTTGAACTTGCTCTCCCAAGAGAAATACGGCCGTCCAGATTTCTCCAGAACTTGTGCCAGGCTTGAGTAACTCATAACGTCGTACGCTGTGGCGCTATGCGGTAATCCCAACTTGTGTCCAAGTTCGTGTACGCAAATTCCTTGGGTTATGTTTTGATTTCTTTTGTCTTGTACGAGTGCAAGGTGTCTGCTGCGTGCGCCTGTAGCTAGACCTTGGTAACTACCTTCTTTGAAATCGGAGATAATAAGATTTATGAAGCGCTTTTCCGAACTCGGAAGTCTCAGAATACCTTCATCTTTTATCTTATTGAATCGGGCTAACCGGGAATTGATCTCTTTTTCAAGTTGACTATCTGGCTTAGGCGAGGAATATAGATCTTTATCTATGCCCCCACCTATCTCTGTTTTGGAGATAAGCTTTGCGAGTTCTTGTCTTATCTCCTGATATTGCTTTGAACCCCCTATATCTGCGGTTCTTATATCAATCTCAACAAAGTTTGGCTTAATGCGTATGTTAAGGTCTTCTTCGAATACTGTGCTCAGAGTCCGCTTAAATTTATTCTTGTCGTAGGAGGGTTGGTTTTGTTTGTACCTGATATGAATTATGTTTACTAAGAGTTCACCGCCCTGATTCACGGTTTCTATGCCGTCGTCGTACTGAAAGCCTTTCTTCTCTCCTCCGCTAAAAAACTGTTCTTTGCCGCCTCCACTTTCCTCAATGGCTTGTATGTTCTGGAAAGTTGCGAACCCTGAAAATAAACTCATACCTGTCAAGGTGGCTCCAACATCAAAGAGGAAATCACGTCGCGACTTATTCTCCGACTGTTCAGTAGAAATTGATTCCAGCAAGGAGTCAAGGTTCCTTTTCACTAGCATAGAGTACTTAACTTCTTTCATTCGCTTATCAGCATCGATCTCATTGGAGCTGAATACCGCTTCCGGAGCCTTTTGGAGAAGACCTGATATCTTTTCTGTTTTATCTTTTAAGGACTGTAGGGAGTCTGTCTCTTGGTCTAATTCCTCCAGCTCTGACTCGACCTCTTGCTTTTTATTCCTAATTTTGTCCAATTCACCTCTTACTTCTTCCACGTTTTGAGTTTCCGTTAGTATTCTTCTGAGTTCTTTCTCGGGCCCTGAGGCCGATTCACTTGGAATACTAAGTTCCTCTATCTGTTCCAGGTGTTTTTTTCCCTCGGTTGATTGTTGGAATATATCATCAGTTGCTTCAGTTATGGTATCTATTTTATTCAGAAGCTCCTTTCCCTCCTCGTCGAAGTCAGGTATGTTGTTTATTTTTGATTCAATTTGCTTTGCAGCTTCATACGAAGAATCAAAGTCAGGTAAGTTTCCATTTTTGATTGGTGAGAGGGATTCGACCCACTCGCTAAGAAAGGTATCTATTTCGGAGATATCCCGAATGCTTTCCCGGCATTCTTCAATAAACTTTAGTGTCTTTCTGACCGCCTCCCTATTTTGTGTGAATAGATCAGTGGACTCTAGAATGTTCAACTCTCTTTCTAGGTGTTTTAGTTCCTTCTTGTACTGTGATAATGCCTTCTTCGCTTCTTCAGGGCTATCATGATTCCTATTTAAGTATGATTCAAGATTCTGTTGAATATGCTCTACATTATCTTCTTCCTTGTTTTCCCTAGATATCTTTTCTTGAAGCCTCTCAAACATGCTGATTAATTGAAAGAGCGTAGATATAAAACCAAATCAACGTCTAGAAACGCCATATTAACATGCTTGAGCAAATAAAAGTCTTATGAGCTATTTAGTATTTCTCTAGCAGTTTCCCTCACTGATTCTTTGGAGTCATGTTCGGGTCTCCAGCCGGTTTCCTTCAGTTTTTCGATATCCAGCCGCATCTCCGGCACGTCACCGTCCCACCCTTTTTCACCGCCGGTGTACTCGTAATCCGGGTCAAGATTCATCTCATCAGCGACGATCT
>JBEQAY010000041.1:0-5190 GCA_041640075.1 Candidatus Nanohaloarchaea archaeon
TCACCTGCAGGGTAAAACTGCAGAAGAAGTAAACTTCATATCTCATTATTAATTTTCTACTCAATTTTCTGTATCTCCAGTTTACTGGTTGCAGCAGACGGAAGATTTAATTCAGCGGAGACACAAACTTTGTGTCATGGTGCAGTGGAAAGGAGAAATAACTGAGAAAGCAGGACAGAAAGCAGAGCTTCTGGATCAACTTGAAGGATTTAACGTGCCAAATTTTTTCGTTATAGAACCTGAAGAGGTTAACAGGTTGTTCAAGTCAGAAAATGATCCTGAAGCAGTTCTAAACACGTCTATCAACCGTACGATGAAACGCGAGATCAAGGAAGCCTACGACGAAGTAGGCATGAGCTCCGAAGTACGCGAAGCCTCCGGGAAAGCCAAAAGCCTTGTAGGAGGCCAGAGAAACAGCCAGTTGATCTCGATAAGAGTTTCCGGATCTGAAAAGGAAAAATATACTTACAAGTTAAACGTTGGTTCATCTAACTTCTTTGAATCGCTTCGGGAAGTGGTATCATCTTATTATCAGGAGAACTCGGATAATCCGGCTATACTGGTTCAGAAAATGGTTGAACCAGGTTATACTGGTGTTCTTGAGTCAAAAGGTAGGGAAGCTATCCTTGAAGCTGTCAGCGGCCTGGGGATCTCTCTTGAAGAGGGACTTACGAAGTCTCATGTGTACCATCTCAGGAACTCCCGTATCCAGAAAAGTTTTTCACCGGACGAGCAGCTTGAGATCTCCAGAAATCCGGTCAGAGGAGAGAACCAGCGTCAGAAAGTTAAGGACGAGGAACCGCCGTTTGACCAGGAAGAGGTTGAGGAACTTGCGAGAAAAGGAGCCTCCAGTAACGTCGACCTCAAATTTGTCTACAAGAGAGGAGGTTTCCACGTAGTGGATGCATATCAGTCATCGGATGATCAGAGAGGTTTCATAGTTTCAGAGAAAGGTGTAAGAGCATCTCGAGGAGAAATTAACGGAGTCGTAGGTGAAAACATAACTTTCAGCAGCCAGACGGTGTCGCCTGAAGATTATGCTGATGCACTGGTGGCGAGTAAAGGAGGATACACGTCCCGTGACGGCTACAGGGCGCGAGAAGCTGGCAAGCCAGCAGTCTTCCGGTTTGAAGGAAAACTGGATAACGGTGTTAAGGTCAAGTTCGGTTCTGCACAGGTTGAGCCGAGTAAAGAAGATGCCGGGAACTCAGGGTTATCTGTAAATTCTAGTTCTGGTGAAAGATCCGCTAAATCAGGAAGAACGGGTAGAGATCGTACTGAGGGCTCGAATCCGTTCAGGACGCAGGAGGAAAGTTCTGAAAGTTTCTCTGAAGAGGTCCTGGCGACGGAGGTTCTACCGATTGATCCCAGAAGGGGGAGAGGTGTTTTCCTGAAGAGAAAAGGAAGTGAGGGATACTCTGTGGCGGATCGGAGCACAGATGCGGTAAAGATCCCTGAAGAAGGTTATCTCTCTTCTTTTGAAGATGTTTTCGCGGCGGAGGAGGATGCAGTGGTTCTTGATGCCAGAAGGTTACCTGATAGAGGAATGGTTGAAGCTGTGAGGTATCTTGAAGCGGATACAAGGGTTTTGCTTGTCAAGAACCCTGAGAGAGAGCTTCTTCAGCAGGCCGTTGAGTCAGGTTTTGATGCCATCGGCTGTCCTGACAAGAGGGTAAGCAAGGTATCGGAAGTGGTTGCAGGTATCGAGAAAAAGTTCATCATGGAGAAACTTCGGGAACTTTAATCTGTAACTAAAAAAGATTGCCGGAAAATTCCAGTATATGACGCCGAAAAATACCAGAGAAAAAAAGACTGAGGAACGCCAGAAATTCAACTATGAAGAGTTCGAAGAAGTCCTAGAAGAGATAAAAGACAAAGACTATGATACTATAGGTCTTCAAGGTCCTGATGGGATTAAGCCGCAGATAATTGATTATGCAGATCAGCTTGAGGAACAAGGTTTTGACACGGTTATAATCGGGGCTTCTACTTTTGGGGCGTGTGGGATTGCTGATGAGAAAGCTGAAAGGATGGGTGCAGACGCACTTATCCACGTAGGCCATACAAGATTCCTGCATCCTGAGAGACAGGATATGGATGATCTAAATGTCTACTATCTTCCGTACAGGGAGGATAGGGACCTTATGGGTGTACTTGAGGAGCATTATGAGGATATAGAGGCGGATACTGTCGGTCTTGTAGGTGTAACCCAGTACATGGACCGAGCTGACAGGGCCAGAGATTTCTTAGAGGATAAAGGATTCGAAGTTGTGGAAGGAAAGACTGGTTTGAGAACTACAGAACCAGGACAGGTCCTGGGATGTGATGCGGGAGCAGCGCATAATATTGCAGAGAAGGTGGATGCCTTTGTTTTCCTTGGTAGCGGTCACTTCCATCCTTCACAGGTATCAGAGACCGGGAAGAAGGTCTACGTTGTTGACCCGTATGAGGAGCATATCTGGGTTGAGCCAGCGAACTCTCTGGATGACGAGACTCGTGCAGAGCATGCGCGTGTTATCAAGCATAAGGACAAGAAGAAGTGGGGTATCGTCACGTCAAGCAAGAAAGGTCAGAACTACATGCAGGCGGTTCAGATCGCGAAAGAGAAGCTGGAGAAGCATGGCAAAGACGTCTACGTGTTTGTTGAGGACCGTATATTTGAAGCAGATTACAAAGGATTCGACATCGATATCTATGTGAACTGTGCATGTCCAAGGATGACAAAGGACTGGCAGGATCTTTCTTTCGTCTCAGTCGGTGCGTTGGATGTTTTGGACGAAGTTGAGATAGATCACGACTAAGTAAGTTTTGGCGAGATTGGGTTCTCTGTAAGTATCTTATTTTTGTGAATTCAGTTATCCAAAATGGTTTTAATAGTTCACTACTTATTTGTAACAAAATGAATCGTGAGGCAACTCCTAAAAACAAGAAGACTCGTTTTGGACAGATTTCTGATTTCAATAGAGCTCGAAATGAGCTTGATGAAGAGAGTTATGGTGAGCTAGTGATGGATGTTGCCCAATATGAAGGCGATAAATATGGATCAGCCCAGGATATAGCAAGGGCTTTCCATCAAGAGGATCCAGTTAAATACAACAGAAATCAGATGACTGTTAGGGATGCTGCTAAAGAATTTGTGACAGATATGGAGCAGCCTGAATGGGCTTGGGACATACTCTCATTCTATTCGAAAGATATGGGGGTGAAGATGCTTGATGTTCCGAGCGGAGGCCACCATAAAGGTCTTCTTGTGACAGATCCTGAGGCTAATCAGGAACAGAAGTGTTATCTATACGCCAAAGATGAGGACGGAATTTCGGATATACAGCATGTAGAGCGCTATAGTTTAAATATAGATAATGCTGAGTCTATAGGCTATAGTTTTCCCTCAGAAGTCTCTGACAGAGTATGTCTGATGATAGAAGATGAAACAGTTGCAGCCCTTGAAATGGATTACAATGATGTGATGGTGCCAACTGATAGGTTGGAGAGGTATTTCAAAGACAAAGTTGAGTATCCTGGGGAGTGGATGTCCGAACTGAAGAGTCTATGGAACCGCCAGCTCAACAGATCATACTCACAAGAAGACTTAGAGGAATGGGATCCGGCCATCCCGATGGGAGGAGACTATCTTTTCGGTTTGAAGGATCTCGTGGAGGAGGGAATGTTCTTTAACAAAGGTATGCAGGAGTTCGAAGGGTTTACAGGAAACCTGGCGTTTGAATTTCCCGATAACTGGTGGCAGGATGATCAATTCGAAACACCCAGTGAACTTTATGAGGGCAGTAACGTCGTAATAGTAGACTCTGGAGAATATTTTGATGAAGTAAAGATGTGGTGGGATACACCAGAAGCAGAGGCTGAGAAAAAAATGTTGGATGAGGATTCAATACTTGATGAATCACAGAAAGAGGAAATGAGGATCACAAGGTAGATTATTTGTTCCAGAAACTCTTCTCCAGCAGTTTCTCCTTGTCACTGAACTCTTTCTTCTCGTGGATCAAATCCTTGATCTTCTCCTGACCTTTAGTATAGCCGATCATGACGGCGCCTACTAAACGGTCGCCATCGAAGAAAAGTCTGCGGTACTCTTCTTCACTGTATTTCCTCTGTACAGGTTCGCCATTCCAGTCACCGATCGCCAGGAACTGGACGTCGAAGTGACCGACGCCATAGGTGTTCACGTAGTCGAATTCCTCTTCTCTTCCCATCATGTTCCTCGCAGCAGCTTCTCCCATTTCACCTGAATGATCCCAGGATCCGTTGACCGTTCTGCGTTCGAAAACCGGTGAATAATACTCTACCATATTTCCAGCCGCATATACATCCTTTTCAGAAGTCTGGAGATGTTCTCCAGTCTTTATCATATCGTAATCATTCTTCTCGACATCGATAAACTGAGAGTTCGGCATTTGGCCTATTGCAACAGCAACAGAGTCACACTCAATCTTTTCACCAGAACCAAGTACCGTTGAAGTTATTTTATCGTCTTCAGACTCGAAATCAGTGGCTTTGGTCTTACTTAAGACTTTTACACCTTTTTCCTCGAGCCTGTCATGTATCAGGCCAGCACCTTCCTCATCAAGACCTCTTGACCACCAGTTGCTTTCTCTGATAAGGTAATAGGTTTCAGCATCATTTTCAGCGTACGCTACCGCAAGATCAATCCCGAGGAGACCTCCTCCGATAACTACTGCATTCTCAGAATCTTCAGCAGATTCCTTGATTCTCTCTGCATCTCCCATGGTCCACATGTAGTTCAAGTTGTCGTATCCTTCGTCGAAAGGTAGTCTACGTGGTGAACCACCGGTTGCAACCAAAAGCTTATCATATGAAAAAGTTTCACCTGAGCCAGTTACAACCTCATTGCTCTCAACATCAACGTCTGAAACACGTGTCTCCAGGTGCAGGTCAATATCTCTTTTATCGTACCAGTTCTCATCATGTACACGGGTGTACTGCTTAGGGAGCGTCCCTTTCATGTAGTTCTTCAGCATAATCCGGTTGTACAGAGGCTCGGACTCATCCGTAATAACCGTAATATCAGCACCATCATCCATATCTCTCAAGGTTTCAGCGGCCGTCGCACCTGCATTACCGTCACCGATTACAACAAAATTTTCAGCTCCCATACACAAACACGTTTTTGAAGTGAACTTTATACAAACTAGAGAAACCCAGTATAAATTT
>JBEQAY010000042.1:0-4623 GCA_041640075.1 Candidatus Nanohaloarchaea archaeon
CGGACACACAGAAAGAAGCTGGAAGATACAGCTTCGACATCAGTGCTCAGTCAAGAGCAAACGGAAACACCTATTCAGCTCAGGGATTCGTCAATGTAATCCGTGAGCACGACGTTTCTATGAACGTACAGGAGCCAGGATCAGTATGCCTCGGCGAAAGAGCAACATACAGTGTAGAACTGACAAACGAAGGTCTACAGAAGGAGACCTTCGAGCTGACATCGCCTGTAGGAGGATTCTCACAGGAACAGGTTACACTTGAAGACGGAGAAACACAGACCGTAGAACTTTACGTTTCCTCTGAAGAGGAAAGAGAGGAATCCTTCAACATCGTAGCTGCATCAACCACAAGCTACGCACAGTCAATCCAGAGCGCAAGCTTCCAGGCAGAGACGTGCTACTCCTCAGAAGTAGTCGTCAACCCAGGAAGCCAGAGAGTAGCATCCGGTAACACCGCAGAGTACGATGTAACTGTCAGAAACACTGGAACACGTGCAGACGAATTCGTACTCAAATCAAGCCAGGGAGAGCTAGAGAACACGACACTGCAGGTCCCTGCAAAGTCATCAGCTACGACAACATTCGAGTACGCACCAGAAGAACTCGGCGAACAGCAGGTACAGATCACAGCAGAATCAGAAGTCACCAGCACAGCAACAGCATCAGCAACAGTCTACAACGGAATGGAATCAGAAATCACCGTACCACAGCAGACGGTGAACACCTGTGAAAACACAGAAACATCTACACCGGTAAACGTAGAAAACACCGGAGAAGCACAGGAAACATTCACGCTTCAGACGACAAGAGGAAATCTCTCACAGCAGGAAGTAACCCTGGAACCTGGAGCATCACAGCAGCTTAACCTCAGCTACAGCAGTGGAGACGAGGCCTCACAGGCGAATTACAGAGTAACCTCGACTGCCTCGACATTCGGAGAACCAAGCGACACAGTATCAGGAACATTCAACGTGGAAAACTGCTATGACCTACAGATGAACATCGTTCCAGAAGTAGCAAGTGCAGGAGAGAACAGAAGCCAGGTCTACGAGGTAAGACTGGAAAACACAGGAACACAGGAAAACACCTACGAACTCAGCTACGAAGGACCATCCTGGATCGACATCAGGGACAGAGAAAACGACGAAAACGAAAGAACAGTCACAGTCGCACCAGGAGAAACAGGCTACGCAGACATCTACGCAGGAGTACCATTCCAGAAGAGAGGAGAAGTAGAGATCACAGCAACAGCAGTAGGACAACAGGTAGAACAATCCAAGACAGTAACACTGGTAGTAGGAGAAGACATCGAAGAAGCAATGGAAAGTGACGAAGGCGGAGGATCCATCACAGGATCATTCACAGACGCAGCAACAGGCCTACTCAACCAGATACAGGGACAGGGATCACTCGCAAGAGCAGCACTAGCAATCATCGCAGGCCTGCTCCTCACAGCAGCTATCCTCTACTGGGAATGGTAAACCAGGCCAGAAAAAAGGCCTATTTTTTCTTCCCTCTTTCTATTCTAGATACATTTTTCTCAAAAACCTGTTCTCAACAAAAAAACCCTATTCAGATGCTGGGGCTCACAGGTTATCTCTGCCGAACTACTGAAATAATTTAGAACAACTTCAAACCCTCAGAAAAAATCTCTGAAACTCTTTCATCTTGTATAAACTTTTTGAGACACAAAAAGAGGTCTCACCCTTCTACAGGAAACTTAGCTTGCCTTTCCAAACAAACTGCAGACCTGTAATACCTTCAGGAGTTTGAAATCCAGAAAAAAGACAGGTAAAGAAGATATGAGAAAATAAATGAAAGGCCTTTTAGGCCTTTTATCTCGAGTTTACTGTGACTTCTGTTGCTGTGTTCTCTGAGTAGCCGTAGTCGGCATTGACGTTGATAGGTCCGATTTCCTTCTGGTCTCCTGAGTTTGCCAGGCTTCCTACTTCGAGCTCGAAGCATTTTCTAGCTTCTTCTCCGCTTACTAATTCTACTGTGGCATCTGCAGTGTTTCCAAATGAGGAATCTCCGTCTCCTGAATCTGCTTCTGGATCTTTGACTCCTGTTCCTCCTACGCTTGTCACTGTAAGTTTGACTTCGTTTTCATTGTCTTCGTAGGTGTATTCTCCTGGAGTGTTCTCTCCGTTTGGACTGTAAATGTCTTCTCCTGTAGGGTTGGAGAATACTGTTCCTCCACCTTCGTTACTTGCTACTACGCAGAACTTTGGTGTTTTAGGTGCTGAATCTCCTTCGTAGTAGACGATAGGGTTGCCTGTAAGGAGCTGTCCTTCAAGGGTGATCGGAGCACTGTTATGTGAGATACTTACTGTCTGTGATTTCTCTGAATTAGATTCTCTGTATGTATCTCCGTCCATCACTGTGATAGTGGTCTCCCCATCAGTGCTGTATTTGTAGGTATATTCAGCACGGAAGTTGTATGGGAAAGACTGACCCTCACTCAGGCTTGGAGCTGTAAGTGTCAATGTCTGTGGCTGTGCGAATGTTTCAACTCCTTCTTCCTGTCCACGGAGATCGCCGAAATCAAAGCTTCTATCAGCAACTTCTACAGACCCTTCCTCTCCATCTCTCCAGGTTCTGGTATCTCCTGATCCATCAGCAAATGGAGGATTCCAGAGCTTGCCGACAACGTTTTCCGCATCCACATTACCGTTGTTCGACAGTTCCAAAGTAAAAGTTACAGAGTTACCGTTAGGTGCGGGATTGGGAGATGCAGAAAAACTGGTTGCCTGGATAGGATTCGTTCCGGCAGCATTCTCATCGGATCCTTCTCCGCCTCCTCCACCGGTACATCCTGAAGCGATTAAAGTCAGCGTAACAAGAGCCATCAAAGTGTGTTTCTGTTTAAATTTCATTGTTCATTCACGAGCTTAACGTTTAGAACTGGTTCTTTGACGTATTTATAAGATGTGGAGAAAACAAGGTTCCTCGTACCCTCTTGAACCTCTCCATCCTGTCCTATACTGCAGCTGAACTCAACTTCGTTACCGACCACAGGAGATTCCTCACGGTAACAGTCATCACCAAAGATACTGCTAGGTCGGAAATCAAACTCATAGGAACTATCCGCGACCAGACGTCCCTGTCCGATCTCGCTGGCAGAAACCTCAATAGTCCTACCAGATTCTATAGGTACAGGATTCTCCGATTCCACACTCATACTAACCTCACTGTTCCTGAAAGTCTTGGAGATACTCGAAGAGGTGTTAATCTCATCAAGAGGCTTGAACCTGACCTTGAAAGGATCCTCATTAGTCAAACTAGAACTATATTCAAGATGCAAGTTCATAGACGCAGGCTTCGAATCAAAATTGCCATAATAACTCTCAGGAGGAGCCTCAAGATCCCACTGACACTCCATCTCCGGATAATTGTTCTCCGAAGCAAGACCTAAATCCCCTATACCCGGATTACAGGTCTTGTTCTCCACAGTCAAATCTCCTTCATTATATATACTGATCTCGTCAATCTCGAAATCCTCAGTATGATAATTCTTCAGCCTCAGGTTCACTACAGCAGGCTGAGAAGGCCTCAAAGTCTCATCCGTACTTCTGAAGGCCTCTATCTGCAGACCTCGGTCTGAAGCCAGTTCAGGTTCATCTCCGCCTGGATCTCCGTTAGAGTTTGGGTCTGTACATCCTGATGCCACGATTATCACAAGTAATAGTCCTAGAATCTTCTTATCCACGGTACTTCACCTCAATTTCTCTTTCTCCTAGATCCTTTATGTAAGTGTAGTTTGCATTCGCAGTTATCTGACCTCTTATACTTGGCTGAGGCATCTCCTGATCGCTGCCGAGAGCAGAGTTACTTCCACTTTCCTCGGAAAGCACCACGCCACATCTGATTACTCTGGAATCTCCCTGGTAAAGTCTCAGTGTCCTATCCACTTCCAGACTTCTCACAAGATCGTTCTCAGCGGTTGTATCCATGTTACAGGAAGAAGAGTTTATCAGATAATTCTCAGAGGCCTCGATCCTCGGTGAGTCCAGGTCAACCAGGCCTTGGTAGGAGCTATCCTCCGGGGCGGTGTTTTCAAGCTGGACAAGTACCTCTTTGTTGTCTCCCTTCACAAATTTGGGAGCTCCCTGATCAGTGGTACTTCCTATCGTCTCCAGATGGATATTCAAAGGTCCCTGAGAGGTTCTGCTCTCGAGAGTTGTGGCTCCCTGAATCTCCGAGTTCTCCTTTACCTCTAGCTGCTGATAAGCTGTAACCCCGTAATCGAACGGAATCTGCATCCTGATCGGACAGGTGTAACCGTTCAAAGGGATATCCTCATTACTGTTGCTCAAACTCCAGGAAACCTCAAGCTCATCACCCGGCTCAAGATAATAATCCTCAGCAACATCAGGATTCCTACTACTGTACGCATCAAAACTGCTTATACTGAATATATCAGGACAGTTATTGATCAAAATCCCCTGACCCTGATTCTCAGAACTCTCATCAGAAGCAATAGTAACATTAGAAGACATACCTCCGGTATTCACAACACCAAGAGTGATCTGGGTTGTAGAACCAGCCCTGATCTCCGTAGGCTGGACCTCAAAATCAGTTACAGTAATAGTCTTACCACCAGGCCCGATCTCAAGGCCTCCA
>JBEQAY010000043.1:0-4319 GCA_041640075.1 Candidatus Nanohaloarchaea archaeon
GAAATCGAGACAGAGAACGCTGAAGGCGAGCTAGAAATCGAACTTGACTCAGAAGAAGTAGAAACTCAAGCAGACGCTGAAATCGAATCCGAAACAGAGTCAGAAACCGAAGCAGAATCCTCAGGAAACGACTCTGAAGCAGAAACTGAAAGCGAGACAAGCACAAGCGCTTCAGCAGACGCTGAAGTAAGTCTTGAATAAACACCTTTCCCTGTATTTTCTTTTTTATTTCCAGTTCCTGTCCGTATGGTTTAGTCTCTCGGCTCCATCTTCTGTGACGACTACCAGATCTTCTATCCTGACTCCGAACTCTCCTTCTATATAGATGCCTGGTTCTACGCTGAAAACCATTCCTTCCTCAAGTTTTCTGGTATTTTTCTGGTTGATATAAGGTGCTTCATGGACTTCTAATCCTACTCCGTGGCCTGTCCTGTGGATAAACTCTTCACCGTACCCTGCGTCTTCTATTACTTTTCTCGCGGCCCTATCAACTTCTCTGGCCTCGACGCCAGGTTCAACTTTTTCAACTGCTTTCTGCTGAGCCTCTCTGACTACTTCATGTACTTCTTTAAATTTTTCAGAGGGTTCGCCGGAAAAAACAAGTGTTCTGGTCTGGTCACTCGGATAATGGTTTTTGTAGCAGCCAAAATCCAGTACGACTGGTTCGCCTTCCCTGATAACTTTCTCTCCATGTTCGTAGTGAGGTTTAGCTCCGTTAGCTCCTGCAGAGGCTATCGTGTTGAAGCTGGGTTTTTCTCCTCCTTTCTCATTCATCTTCTCTTCTATCAACTCAGCAAGTTCATTCTCAGTCTTTCCTACTATTTCTGCGCCCATCTCACGTAGATCCTCCACTACTTCATCGACTATAGCGGAGGATTCCCTGATCTTTTCAACTTCTTCACTGTTTTTCCTGACCCGGAGTTCCTCGAAGACTTCACCAGCCAGAGCGTATTCTGCCTCCGGAAAAATCTTCATCAGGTCAAGAGTAAATCTGGCCTGCATCTCCTCTGAAACAAGAATTTTCCCGACGTCTACATTATCGATAATTTTTTCCAGTTCTTCTCTAGGATTTTCTGAGTCGCTCCATGTGTGGAAGTTTTCTATCCAGGTATCTTCTCTGACCTGTTCTTCGTAGAGATCTGGAACAAAGAAAAACTCCTGCTCCTGCGATATCACCAGAAAAAAGTGCCGCTCGTGGATTTCCCCATCGTATCCAGAAATATAGTACATGTTCGAGTCAGGTGTTAGAAACACGTAATCAACGCCTTTCTCCTGCATCTTTCCCTGGCAACTTCTTATCCTATCCTCAAAGTCTGAGCCCATAACCAAGTTTGAGGTTCGTGTTTGAAATTCCTAACGAAAAGAGCTCAGAAATCATCTATCTCAGACTGTCCTTCCCCAAGTTCGTCTTCTACGGACCTGAAATCATCGATTTCCAACTGTTCTTCATCTGTAAGAAGTCTTTCAGCGTCCACGTAGTCATCAAGTCCACTTTCATCCTCGGATTCTTCGAGAGCATCTTCAACCTTGGAGAGATGTTCCCCGGCTTCGTCTTCGCTCAATTTTCTTTCTCCCTGCTGGGCTGCTCTCCTCTCGTCTTCTGCACTTGAATCTGAACTCTCATTCTTCTGGAGCTTGCCTGTCTGCTGTTCCTCGGCTTCTTCCTCGTAGACGAACCTGTCGTAAGTGTCATTCATACTTGTAAAGAGCTGGTCAAGTGTCTCGGTCGCTTCTTCTCCAGTTACTCCTCTTTCAGCAAGTTCCAGGATAATCGTGTCAGCGTTCTCTTTCATCATCTTCGTGTACTCTGTCGGGTCGCCGATCTCGTAGTCAGATGGATCAAAGACTGACGTATCTCCCGAACCATCAGAACTTCCAGGATAAACAGGTGTACTGCCGGATTTTCCTGGTTTACCAGGATCGTAGACCTTGGTCTTCTCAGGGTCGAAAACTTCTGTATCCCCAGAAACCTGCTTGATAAAATCTATAAGGCCATAGGCCTCGAAATCTGAATTTTCTTCAAGATATACGGATGTTCCTTCCTCGAGAGCAAGTATTTCATCTGAAGAAGTGGTCTCAAACTCTCCGTCGTTCCTGGAGTACTCTGTGCCTTCCGGCAGAGCCAGTACCCCGTCAGAATCATATGTAACTTCCACTACTCCGTTATGCGTCTCAACTTCAGGACCTCCATCTACACTCATGTTGTGACTATTCAATGGCAAAATATTTTAAGTCCTTGGTCAGTCTTCCTTCAGGTTCAAGTTGATGTCCGACACATATGCCGTATCTTCCGCGACTATCAACGGATTGATTTCCAGAGACTCTATCTCATCGTGATAATTGAGAGCAAGTTCTCCGAGCCTGATTATGGCATCCTTAACAGGTTCTGTGACATCCTGGTCGCCTCTCATACCTTCGAAAACTTCATGAGATTGCAGTGTCTCGATCATATGCTCTGCTGTTTCCTCGCTTATAGGAGGTATGCCAAAGGAGACATCACTCAGGGCCTCGATGTAGATTCCTCCGAGACCGACCATAACCATAGGTCCGAACTGCGGATCATTTTTAACTCCAAGAGCAACCTCCAGACCTTCCACCTGCTCCTGAACTTTTATACCACGTATCTCGGCATCCGGCCGTTCACGGTAAACATTATCAATTATATCGTTGAAGACTTGCTTAACCTCTTTACGCGAGCCTATATCTGTCTTTACAGCACCGACGTCGGTTTTATGACTTATATCAGGCGAGTTGATCTTCATAACTACCGGATAACCGATTTTTGGAGCTTTTTCAACTGCGTCCTGCGGCGCTTCAGCCAGCTCGGTCATCGGAAGATCGAAACCATACGCATCAAGTAAACCCTGCTGGTTCTCGAAGTCTTTCAGATCCTCAGCTGCTTCATCCGCCTTTTCCTCATCTACATCAAACTCCCTGAAGTTCTCATCTCTTTCCAGAAAATTTCTGTACTTATTCATGGCTCGGATAGTTTTTACAGGATCTTTAGGGTCTTTGAAGTGAGGAAGATCTCTATTTGATAATATTTTCACGCCCTTACTTACATCTGCTGAACCCATGAAACAGGGCATTACAGGCTTGTCGGAGTTCTCTGCAGCGTTAGCTATAACTTTAGCAGTTTTCTCTATCTCTGTGTTTGCCTGAGGAGTTAGAAGCACTATAATCGCGTCCACGTTTTCATCTTCTACAACAGCGGATATAGCATCCTCATATCGCTGGTGGCCGGCGTCTCCTATCACGTCTGCAGGATTTCCTGCCGTAAATTCATCGGGCATCGCTTCTTCAAGTTCTCTACGTGTTTTATCGGAAAACTCTGCGATTTCAAGCCCCCGTTCCGAGATTTCGTCAGAAGTTATTACTCCAGGGCCTCCGGCGTTTGTAACCACCGCTATATTTTCCCCTTCAGGCAATGATTGGCTGGAAAAAGCTTTACCGTACTCAAGAAGTTCTCGAGAGGATTCTGCTTCGATAATACCTGTCTGATGGAAAGCTGCCCTGTACGCATCCATATTGCCTGCGATGCTTCCAGTATGGCTGGACGCTGCTTCGCCACCGCTTTCAGTTCTCCCAGATTTCACAAGTACGATAGGTTTTTCTTTTGATGTTTTTCTGGCTTCCTCCATGAATCTTCTTCCGTCCTCTATTCCCTCAGTGTAGCCCAGTATCACTTCTGTATCATCTTCACGCCATTTTTTCAGTAAGTCAACTTCGTCAATATCCGCTTTATTGCCGAGAGATACAAAGTGTCTGAACCCCATCCCTTCATCTTCTGCATAGTCAAGTATGGCTGTGCAGAAGGCTCCGGACTGACTCATGAATGATATATCGCCTTTTTCAGGCATCTTGGAAGCAAAGCTGGCGTTCATAGAGTTTTCAGTATTTATTAAACCTAGAACGTTCGGTCCAAGCAGGTCTATATCGTTTTCCTCTGCTATATATCTTATCTCTGATTCCAGGCTTTCATTACCTGTTTCCGAGAAACCTGCGGAAATTACTATGGCTGCGCCGACATTTTTCTCACCGCAGTCCTTGAGTACGTCCGGGACGATCTTAGCAGGTACCACGATAACTGCCAGATCAGTATTTTTCTGAATCTCGTCGTACGATCTTCTACCCTCGACCTCGTCAGCTTTCGGGTTCACCGGGTAAACCTCTCCCTGAAAATCATGAATCAGGTTGTCAAATACTTCGTGACCGGTTTTCCTCTCGTGCCTGGAGGCTCCTACAACCGCTATCTTCCGGGGATCAAACAGTTTTTCCAGAGTCATGTACTGGGTTTACTCAGGCCTGTTATTTAGGTT
>JBEQAY010000044.1:0-4204 GCA_041640075.1 Candidatus Nanohaloarchaea archaeon
GTCCCAGTTCCAGAGTGTCCTGTCAAGGTCGAAGAAAAATGCCTCGTTTTCATGCAGCTCCATACTTCTTATTTTGTTCTGAAATCTTTTATTTGGATTCAGGAAGGTTCCTGGGCCGACAGGCTTATCTATACGCACTGACTAAACCTCCCCGTGGATAAACAAAAACCGTTCAGAAAAACCATCCTCCCTGTACTGGTCATACTCACCCTCGGGTTAGCTTCCGCGAACATACTGCCGGATGATCCGGACACTTTCATAGGTGAGAATCCTCTCTACGATGACAATGATGCGTACTGTACAGGAGAGTTCCAGGACGTTGACAGTGACCTGGCGAACGTAACAGTTAACTGGAGTGTTAGCGCCAGCAACGTCTACGGAGAGAAATTCCTTAATGTCCCGAACAGTACAGAAATAAACTCTACACTTGAAAGCTCCAACTACACTGAAGGACAGGAGGTACTGTGTAATGTAACGGTCAATGATCAGGAGGATGATGACGTGGTGTGGGAGGCGGACAATGTTATCGCTGATACTTTCCCGCCAGCTATCGATGGACCTGTTTTCCACAATTACTCATCTGAACACTCATTCAACGTCTCAGCTGTACTGGTGGACAGGGAGGGCGACGATGAGATCAGGGACTGCTGGTTGAACGCTACTGATGAGGATGGTAATGAGATTCATCGGCATATGGACCTGAGGAGGTATTATGGTGACTCAGAGCAGTTGAGATGCTACTACTCCAAGATAGGAGACCTGATACCTACTTTTGAGGTCCTGGAAGATATCAATGTCACAGTGTACGCAAATGATTCTGGAGGTGACCTGAGTAACAGGTCGCTTGTGAATGCGGTGCCGAACAGTAAGCCACGGGTTTACAACGTAAGGCCCTCAAGTGATGCCACAACGTCCTCTAGCTCGGTGGAACTTGAGGTTAGGGTTGCTGATGGTGACGGTGAGGATGTTGAAGTGAAGTTTATCAACGTGACTAATGGGTACGAGGTACTGGATACTCGAAGTAATGTGCCTTCGGGAGGAGAAGTATCTGAAACGTGGAATGACCTACAGCAGTTGACGACTTATTACTGGCGTCTCAATGTTTCAGACGGGTATCAGACGTTTACCCAGCGCTACAGGTTTAGAAACCAGTTTCCTAGCCAGTTCCGGGTAGACGCTGGTTTTGAGACACCGTATTCGTCTGTTCTCGTGTCGCCAAATACTTCACGAATAGTCAGGTATTCAGTTCTCAATGATGCATCTGGGACGCGCAGCAATCTTCAAACACGTGTTCATGGTGTAGACTCTGTTATTTCTGCAACAGGTTCCTCAACCTCTGATCCTTATGACCTCTCTCCAGGTGAAAGAAAGTTTTTTAACATCGAAATCGATCCTAATACGGAGGGAGATCATGAACTGGTTGTTGCAACAAAAAGCGGGAATTATAATATCAATACGACAGATAGGATAAGTATTTATGTTGATGATCGTCCTGGCGCTACTGCAGAAGTTCCTGGTATAGGTTTACTTCAGCTATTGGCTGTCCTGGCGTTTTCTACTCTCTTCTATTCTGTACGACTCTGACGATGTAACCTGCGACACGGTTTCTAAGCTTCTTGGATTCGAACTCTTCTGTCTCCTTGAGTTCCTGCTTGTTTTCCTCGAAGTCGTCTGAAAATCTTTCAGAGTCTGCTTCTACAAGGTCCTTCGCCAGTCTCTTGATATATGTCTGCCTTACTTTGCTCATAACTAAACTATTCAATCTGTAAATTTCTTAAACCCCTAGTAAAAAACCCGGTCAAACCCTGATCTACCAGTAGTTGAAAAACTTCTGCATCCGTTACTCCCAAACCTGTTATATATTCACGTCTTCAAACTTGGAACATGGTAGAATGTGAATTCTGTGGAGAAGAGTTCGACGACGAACAGGATCTCCACGCGCACTGGAGCGAGCACGAAGATGAACTGAACTCGCACCAAAAAGACAAGATGAAGAAAGCCAAGAGAAAGAAAGAAGAACAGGAGAAGAACAGGAAAGAGAAGAGGAAGAAACAGGCTTTCTATGCTATGGCAGGGGTACTCGGTCTGGCAGTAGCCGCACTTGTAGTTCCTCAGCTCATGCCGTCTGGAGGATCCTCTAATTATAACGTTAGTACTGAAGGCCAGCCGGTGATAGGTAACGACAGCGCAGAAGTGACGGTTATCGAGTTTGGGGATTACAGATGCCCTTACTGCCGCCAGTTCGAGATGAATACCTTCCCACAGCTGAAGGAGAACTACATCGACACGGGACAGGTGAAGTTCAGCTTCATCAACCTGGCATTCCTTGGACAGGGATCTGAACAGGCAGCGAACGCCGGAGAATGTGTCTACAGGCAGAACGAGACACAGTTCTGGGACTTCCACCAGGCAGTCTACGAGAACCAGGGATCCGAATCCGAGAACTGGGTTACGAACGACCTGATGATGCAGATCGCAAGAGACAACACCGAAGGACTTGACTACGACGAATTAGAGACCTGCTTCTCACAGAGACAGGCAAGCAACGACGTCAGAGATGACAGAGCGATCGCGAACACGAACGGTGTCAGTTCCACGCCTACGATCTTTGTCAACGGTCAGATGATTCAGGGCAACGACTACGGTGCGATCAGCAGTGCGATAGAAAACGAGCTCCAGTAAAAACCTGCTGACAGCCTTTAAAACCTGTGTTTCCTATTTTTTCTGCTTCTTCTTTAATTCCAGAACCTTCATCTCCTTTATAAGGTTAACCAGTCTTATGTTCAACTACAAGGAGGTGTTTAGATTTATGGAAGGTACAGTAAAGTTTTTCCACGACAAGAAGCAGTACGGCTTCATTGAAGTAGAAGACGAAGAAGACGATGTGTTTTTCCACATCAGTAACGTTGAAGGCGAAGAAGAACTTGAAGAAGGAACTGACGTCGAATTCGAAGAAGAAGAAGGAGACAAGGGACCGGAAGCAGTTAACGTAACAAAAGCTTAAATCCGCTTTTGAAACGCCGAAGTCGAAAAAATCTTTCTTTTTATCTATCTGGTTAATTTTTCTAACCAAACCACATTTACCTTACCCGCATCAAATTCTCTCCAATTTTAAGAACACTGAGTTAAATCTAAACTTTCTAACCTAAATCATGACTGAGATTCTCTACCACCCTGCAAATGAATACCAGAAAGAGTTCGACGCAGAAGTTGAAAAAACAGATGAAGAAAAGGGGTATGTTGTACTTGACAGAACACTCTTCTACAAGGAAGGCGGCGGACAACCAGCAGACCACGGAAAGATCTCCTGGGAAAACGGAGAGGCACAGGTCACTGATGTACAGAAAGAACACGGAGAAATCCGCCACTACCTTGAAGGAGACATCCCGGAAGAAGGAAAAAAGATTCACGGAGAAATCGACTGGAATAGAAGATACAAGCATATGAAGATGCACACCGCCCAGCACATCGTATCAAAAGTCGTCCTAGACGAATACGACGCAACCACTGCAGGGAACCAGGTAAAAGCAGAGAGAAGCAGGATAGACTTTGAGCCAGCAGAATTTACAGATGAAGACCTGGAAAAAATCGAGGAAATGGCCAACGAGATAATCGAAGCCGAGATAGAACTCCAGAAATCGGAGGTCGCAAGAGACAAACTTGAAGAGGAGACAGAAGACGGCCGAACCAACCTGGATCTCATACCAGACCACATCGACCCACTAAGAGCAGTGGAGATAGGCGACATCGACATCTGTCCCTGCGGAGGCACACACGTCGACTCAACCGGAGAACTCGAGGAACTGGAAATAGTCGAAAGAAGAAGCAAAGGAGCAGACGTAGAGCGGATAGAATTTGTTCTAAAGGATTAAGAGATTTTAAATTCTTCTCTATCTATAATTTTTTAGAGTAAATTTGAAATTTAATTCTTGTTTTAAGCTTGTATCAAAGGTTTTAGTCTATGAAGAGAGTGTATTAACCACCATTAAACTTATTAGCTTTATTTCACAAGTTATACGTAGAGGTGATTGAGTTTATGGGTTATTCGTACAGATGTTCGAGGTGTGGTACAGTGATTGAAGGGGATGATAGGGCTGGTTTCAAGGATGAGTTGAGCCAGCATTTTCGGGACCGGCATCCTGGTGAGAGCCGGCCCAGTGTACTGGAGAAGGACTTCACCTAGAAAAGTTTTTTCTTTCTCCAG
>JBEQAY010000045.1:0-4026 GCA_041640075.1 Candidatus Nanohaloarchaea archaeon
CAAGTTCTCCCTGTGCATTGGTTCTCCTGGCACGTCGGTCTCTTTCTGCCTCTGCCTGTGCCGCCATAGCTCTCTCCATCTTCTCTGGCAAGTTAATGTTCTGAATCTCTACGTCGAGAACCCTTACGCCGAATGAATCGGTTTTTTCATCCAGTTTCTCCTTTATGTGGTCGCCGATCTCATCTCTTTTCTGAAGCAGGTCGTCCAGTTCTCTTTTTCCTACCTGATCCCTGAGGATCGAGGTTGCGTAGTTCAGGGTCTGTGTCTTGTATTTTCCTACGTTTACTATGGAATCTTTCACGTCGTCCATGTTGTCTTTTACCTCGAAGAAGACCACTCCGTCGACTTCTACAGGTACGTTGTCTTTTGTGATGGCTTCCTGTTTCATGACGTCGACTGATTCCTCGTAGACCGGGACGGTCACTGCTTTCTCTATGAAAGGTATCTTGAAGTGTATACCTGATTTTCTGCTGCGCGTGTAGCTTCCGAACCTTAGGACGATGCTTCTCTCCCATTCATCATTGACGAAGAACGGCAGAGGCCCTGAGAAAGATAGACCCATCTATTGATTCACCTAAGAAGGTTCTTGTGAAGAATTTCTTTTATCTCTGTGCATGAGTACGGAACATCGTTAAATCACTCGGCTTTCCAGAACTCTCCATGGGCACCGCTGTCAAGGAATTCAAGGAGAATGCAGAAACGCTGGAGGAAGGTCTCAGCAACAGTGTCTACGCCTCCGAGGACAGGGTGCTCAAGGTTTACACTTACTTCCCGTTCACAAGTATCTACGCCACCTTCCTGGAAATTGTAAACGGCGATATAACCTATATCTCCAGAAACGACAGGATGAACGTGGAAGAGGAGATAGTTGAAATAATCAGGGATTCGGGTTTTAGATGCCCTGAAATCCTGGAGAGAGCTGACAACTACATAATATTCGAAAGAGTTCCCGGAAAGTCAGGCTACGAGCACCTGAACACATGTACACCGCAAGAAGCTGAAGAATTTGGAGAAGAAGTCAGAGATTTTCTGGAAAACCTGCATGGACACGGAACCGCGCTCCGGGACAGCAGAGTCTCAAACTTTATCGTCGACGCGAACGAAGTTTACAGTATCGACCATGAATACGCAAGTCTTGAAGCCGGCAGATTCTTCAGTTTTATAGACGAGTTAACAGTTACCTCCAGCGCACGGCAGACGGATAGATACCTTGAATTCGTACATGGATTTCAGCCAGGCACTTTTATCCGGATCCTCTCAGTCTTCATGGCTATCTACCACACAGTGTTCTTCGAGAGAAGTCTCACCCGGTTAAACCGGATATTCGGGAGTTTGAAGAGTGACCTTCAGGAAAGATAAAGAATTAACAAGTAGACTGGATAAATTACAGTTATGATAGACTTTGATGATTCGACTTTGCTGGTCACGTGGGGGATCACTACCCTTCTTGGCTGGGCTGCAACCGTTGGAATGGGCATTCAAGGACTGAGTGGAGGAAAAGTGATGGCCGTATGGTCAGTACTCATGGCAGCACCTATTTTGATGACTGTGAAGCTGTACTATGAGGGAGATTCAAACAAGCTGTTCAACTTCTGGGCAGTAGCCGTCACGGTGCTGATGGTTGAGAACTTTTTGACACCGGACAGTATCGCACTCTACAGCTTCTTCCACCTGTGGTATGTTGCAGGAGCAGCAGGATTCTACTACACAAGCAAGAAGCTGCCGCCACCTTCAGACAGTACGTACAGGTACGCAGCCGGTCTCTCAGTAGCAGGCCTCGCAGCAGTGATTTACCAGCCTCTTCTGGCAGCTCCTCTTGGAGTTGTACTGCAGGGCGGACCGATGATCTACGACTGGTACACCGTCCACCGGTAAAAAATAATTTCCTTTTTTCTTTATTCTCCAAGTTCCTCAAAGGCAAAGTTAAACCGCCCTGTTCTGTGAAGAGCCATACCTAGACCTAGGGCAACAATCACAGGTACGATATTCAGGTAGTACAGGTTGATAATCCCCCAGAGGAAGACAAAGCTTACCATGTCGTCAAGCATGTAATCTTTTTCGCTAAGCCTCTTTTTCAGTTCTTCAAGATTCAAGCTGTACTCCATGACTAGGACTGCGACCGCTCCGGATATAACCCAGCCTGCGAAGTTTGAAAGCGGCACACCGTAGAAAAATCCTTCGCTGTACTGCCAGATGCCGAGTGAGACGGCTGCCGGATCCAGAACCAAGTCGATCAACAGGATAACCACAAGAGTCAGAAAAATCCTCTTGAAGAAAGACTCTACATCGAACAGATTTACAAGCAGGTAGCTGTTGACCACGAGAGGGATGAAAAACACCGGCAGGCCGACCGGAACGCCCTGTATCATCGGACCGAGCTCGACCAGGTACTCGAAGCTTCCGTAGGGCCAGCCTGTCTTCAAACCCACAAACTCTATGAAGTAGGCGTACAGGCTCAGCAAAAGTATTCCAAAACCTGCCCTCCTGTCGATGAGAGGTCTTAAACCTGCTATCAGCGGCAACCGCATCACCAAAGTGCCGAAAAGAATCATAAACGGGCTGAAAGCCAGAAAACCCGGAACAAGATTTTCCGCCGATGCGATAAATCCAATTGCTCCGACAAGCGGAAATATAACTGCTATCGTGAAGCGGTTTCTCTCTACAAATTTTTCCAGGTCGAACTCACGCATTGAAGAGCACCCAGAGACCGTAGAAAGTTATCACGAAACCTGTAAAGGCGTTGATGAACGGGAACCACCAGTAAGCCCTTGAATCATCTAGTTCCAGCATGAAAACGGCTGTAGACAGTGCCGGATAGATAAGGAACAGAGCTCCAAGCCTCAGGTCATGAAGACCCATGGAAACCGCCGAGAAAATCCAGACAGCTGTCACGTAGCCGTAAGCCCCGATCCTGCCCAAGTAAGTAGCGGTGGTCTTTATTCCAGCTTCTCTATCTGGCTTTATATCTGGAATTGCGGAGAAGGTGTGCATAGCCATCGTCCAAAGCCAGGCACCTAAGATAACAGTGAGAGGTGGGAGACTTCCTGATAGGTAGCTAAAAGTTATCAGGAAGGGCATTGCGTAAAGACCGTTGGATATAGAGTCCATGAATGGCTTAGTCTTGAACCTTAGAGGTGGAGCGCTGTACTGGTAGCTAAGACCGAGGAAAAGAAGCATCAAGGGATAAGTCCTTTCAGGAAGCATCAGAGCCACAGGAATCGCAATCGCGGATGAAAGACCTATCAAACCATCTACAAGCATCGAAGAACTGTACCTGACTTCCTTATCCTCCTTCTTCGGGTTTTCCTCGTCTACATCCCTGTCAAAGAAATCATTGATTCCGTAAAGCATGATGTTTGCAGGAATCAGGAAGTAGAGAAGGATCAACAAGTTTTCAAAAGTTAGGAGGTTTTCAGGGCTACTGGCGCCGTAGACAAGTCCAAGTATAGCTGGTCCTGCCAGGTAGAGCCAGAACCTTGGTCTTGAGAGCTTGAAAACGTATTTCAGCTCATTCCAGATCTTTGACCACCTTTTCTGCGACGTGTTCGCCGCTTATCAGGCACATCGGCATCCCTATACCCGGGTTGGTGTACTGGCCGGTGTAGTACAGATTTTCCATATTTTTCGAGCGCTGTTTCGGCCTGAAAACTGATGTCTGCCGGAGCGTATGGGCGATGCCTAGTGCTGTTCCGTTAAAGCTGTTGTATCTTTCCTTGAATTCCTCTCCTGCAAAAATTTTCTCGTACTCAATCCTGCCTTCGAGGTCCGTATCTGTATTTTCTTTCAGGTCTTTCAGCACCAGTTCCCTGAATTTTTTTCTTTTCTCTTCGTCAAGCTCGAGTTCTGCGGCAATAGGTACAAGTATGAATATCGCTGATTTTCCCTCTGGTGCGACAGATTCATCGGTTTCCGACGGGTTGCAGATGTAGTAAGCCGGGTTTTCAGGTATGCTTGGATCCTCAAAGATCTTGTCGAAATGCTCGTTCCAGTCCTCAGGCAGGACCAGGGTGTGGTGGTCAAGATTGT
>JBEQAY010000046.1:0-3866 GCA_041640075.1 Candidatus Nanohaloarchaea archaeon
ACTGGGAGAGATAAGCGCTGGGATCGGTCTCGGAACTTTACCAGTGCTTTCAATTTTCTTCTTTCAGAAAGGTAGTTTCTCACCCTCATCAATTCTTGTTTCAGCTACCATGTTCATTCCTACATTCAATCTCCTGCTTCTAAATGAATTTCCCGACATAGATGTTGATCGAAGACACGGCCGCAAGAACATACCGATAGTACTTGGGAAGAAAAATGCGGTTAGAATATACCAGCTGTCGAACCTTATTTTTACATTCACGATAATTACATTGGTGAATCTAGAGCTTATCCCTTTTTTTACGGCATTTTCCACAATACCAGCTCTTATTTCACTGAAGCTTGCTAGAGATATATCTAAAAACAGTCACAGCGTAGAAATCAAGCACATGAAATTAAACACCATCCTAACACACTCAATATTCCTGCTTACCGGACTCACACTGGTTTTATCCTCTATAACCTAGTATTAACCAGAAAATCTTTCAGGCAAATTTTCTGAACGAAAAGGAATTTGATAGTTACATTTAGATGTACATATATGGAACACCGTGATCTTTCTGAGGCAGATCCTGAAGTTTACAAAGCACTGAAAAACGAGGTTCAGAGGCAGGAGAGCGAGTCTCTTGAGATGATCGCCTCCGAGAACTTTGTGCCGAGGCAGATACTGCAGGCACAGGGCTCAGTTCTAACTAACAAGTACGCTGAAGGTTATCCAGGTAAAAGATACTACGCAGGATGCGAGTACCACGACGAAGTCGAAGACCTGGCTCGAGATAGAGCCTGCGAGATCTTCGGCGCAGACCATGCAAACGTACAGCCTCACTCAGGTTCACAGGCGAACTTCGCTGCGTATTTTTCGCAGCTTGAAGCTGGAGACAAGATTCTGGGACCTGTTCTTTCCCATGGAGGACATCTGACACATGGCCACGGAGTCAATTTTTCTGGAGATCTCTTCGATTTCCACACTTATGGAATCAACGAGGATACAGAGGAGTTCGAGAAAAAGGATGTCATGGAGGCGGCTAAGGAGCATGACCCCGATCTGATTGTATGTGGTTATAGTGCTTATCCACGTGAGATAGATTTCGAGATGTTCAGAGAGGTAGCTGACGAGGTCGATGCACTGCTTATGTGCGATATCGCCCATATCTCTGGCCTGGTGGCAGCCGGCGTCCATCCAAGTCCTTTCCCTGAATGTGACATAGTAACCACTACTACACACAAGTCTATACGTGGTGCACGAGGAGGGATGATTCTCTGCAAGGAAGAGTATGCCTCTGACATAGACTCGGCAGTCTTCCCTTACTCTCAGGGTGGACCATTGATGCATCAGATAGCAGGTAAAGCAGTCTGTTTCAAGGAAGCAATGAAGCCAGAGTTCAAGGATTATGCTGAACAGATCAAGAAAAATACCAAAGCACTGGCTGAAGGTCTGCGAGAGTACGATCTCAGAATGGTATCCGGAGGTACTGATAACCATCTAGTGCTTGTAGACCTGAGAGATGAAGAAGTGACTGGAAAAGAAGCAGAGGAAGCGCTTGAAGACGCAAATATTGTTGTCAACAAGAACTCCGTGCCTCACGATCCGGAGCCTCCACAGGTGACTTCTGGTATCAGGATAGGAACACCGGCGCTGACTACACGTGGCATGGAGGAGGAAGAGCTTGAGGAGATCGGAGAGATGATTGGAGAAGTGGTGAAAAACCCTGAAAGCGAAGAAATACAAGAAACGGTCTCTGAAAGAGTTTCAGAACTACTGGAGAACTTTGAACTCTACGAAAGCTCTGAGGTCAGGTTCTGAGCTACTCGATAGAATCCACGTATTCTCCTGGTTTTTTCAGAACCCATTCAAGTCCGAATCCGTCCTCACGACCGGCGTTCTCAGGACTGTACTCCAGGCTTCCCTCGAAAAGCTCTGTTATCTCACGCGCAAGATAGAGACCTAGACCAGAGTTTTCACCATTATTTCTCTGGAATATCTCTTCTTCATCAAACTCTTCGGATAAACCAGCACCGTCGTCCCATATATTGATCCTGTAAAGGTCTTCCTCCTCATTGACCTCTGCGTACAGATCTGGTTCCCTTTCCTCTGTTTTACCATGATCCATAGAGTTCTCGGCAAGAGTATTAGCTACTACACACAGTCCTTGATCGCCGTATACCTCAGATTCTTCAAGACCATTGTAATCGACTTCACCGTAACATTCAAAGCTTTCAAATACTTCTTCTATCGAAAGAGTCTCGTTTCCAAAGTTTTCAACAGAGCTATCGACATAGTCACTTATATTGTCAGCAAGTTTGGATATTTTCTCTACATATTCTCTTGGGCCTCTTCTATCTGATTCAAACCTAGATATACGCTCTTCATCAAAATCCTTGAGATACTGTATCTCTTCACGCACCGATCTCAGGTTGTAGTTTGAGTCGAGACGTTCACTAGCTGCGTACGCCACTCCTACAAATTCCTCGAAAATTTCAAGCTCTGAAGGATCCTCTAAATCTATCATATCTCCTTCCCGAATGTCGCTCATGCTTTCAAGTTCTCTGCCGTTGAACTCGAGGTCGCTAACCCCAAGAGTATCGAACTCTTCATCTTTTCTGAGTGAAGTTTCCGCGACGTTCAGGGCACCTCCTATATCATGCTTGAATAATCGTCCCAGAAGTCTTTCCGATCTACGTGACATATCAATTCATTTTTGTAACCAAACAGTATTAAACACGTTTTGCTGTATCTGGCTCAGGTATTAAATTTTATCTTTCAAAGCTATATACAGGGAGGGAGAAAATGGAACAGTACCACCAACTTGTCGAAAACATACTTGAAAACGCGAACTACAGGAAAAACCGTACAGGAGTGGATACTTTGAGTACTTTCTCGCAGAGCTACAAGATCGATCTACAGGAAGGATTCCCTCTCCTGACCACCAAAGACCTGTCCGGCTACCGCTGGGACTCACTTATCCACGAACTGCTCTGGTACTTCTCAGGAGAAGAACACATCAAAAACTTACGCGAACACACCAAAATCTGGGACGCATGGGCAGACGAAGAAGGCCTTCTGCCGACCGCATACGGACGTTTCTGGCGCCGCTACCCAATACCCGAAGACCAGGATCTACTTGAGGGAGAGTGGTGGCCAACAAATCAGGAGGAATGGATAGAAAAAGCAGAAGACCACTACGACCTGAGCGAAGAGGAGATCAAGGAAGGAATCAGTCAGTGGGTCAACGAAGAGGAAGACGGCAGGAAGACCTTCGACCAGATACAGTACGTGATAGATACTCTAAACGGCGACCACCCGTACAGATCCAAGAATTCAAGGAGGCTGATCATCAATGCATGGCATCCTGCCAATGCAGCAGTCTCAAAGCTTCCACCGTGCCACTTCACGTGGGTTCTGAACGTACAGGACGGAAAACTTAACACACACTTGACACAGCGCTCAGGAGACACGGCGCTTGGGATACCGTTCAATATAGCCGCATACTCGCTGATAACAAAGATTATAGCCAGGCAGACGGATCTGGAGCCCGGAAAGTTCTCCCATACCATCGTGGATTCTCATATCTACTGCGGTAAAGGTGAAAGAGGTGAGTGGTACAGCGAAAACCTTGAAGAGTTGAAGGAAAAGGTTTCAGAGGCAGATGAACGTGAGGACTACATCAAGATCAGGGAATGGATAGAGGAGGAGGCTCCGAATCAGGAGAAACCTTACGACCACGTACCGGGACTTCTGAAGCAGATTTCACGTAATCCACGTCCGCGACCTGAGATGGAGTTGCCGGAGAAAAGTATAGATGAACTTGAGTACGAGGACTTCAAACTCGAGGATTACAATCCGCATCCCGGGATAAAGTTCTCGGT
>JBEQAY010000047.1:0-3748 GCA_041640075.1 Candidatus Nanohaloarchaea archaeon
AGCAGAGGAGAAAAACGTTACAGTTCTCAACGTACCGGAGTATGGAGGTACAACAGTCGCTGAGCATACTTTTGGACTTATACTGGCTCTTTCCCGGAAGATTTACTCGGCAGTCAGGAAGGTAGACGAAGGAGAGTTTGATCATAAAGGCCTGAGAGGATTTGATCTGAAGGGAAAAACTCTTGGAGTTATAGGAACAGGTTCAATAGGTCAGAACGTGATAAGAATCGCCAACGGCTTCGATATGGATGTAATAGCCTCGGATCCTTATCCAGACAAGGAAGTGGCAAATGAACTTGGCTTCATGTACGTCAGCATGGATGATCTCCTGGAAAAAGCGGATATAATTACGATCCACTGCCCCTTGACGGATGGAACAAAACACCTGCTTTCAGACGAAGAGTTCTCCCGTATGCAGGACACTGTTCTAGTGAACACCTCTCGTGGCGAGATCATAGATACTGAAGCACTTATAGAAGCCCTGGAAGATGGAAAAGTAAGTGAAGCAGGTCTTGATGTTCTTGAGGAGGAGTGCTACATAGAGGACGACGTAAAGTACCTAAGCGACCTGAAGGAGAAATGCGACCCACAGATAATCCTGGAAGACCACATCCTGATGAACAGAGATGACGTCCTGATCACACCTCACAACGCTTTCAATAGCCAGGAAGCACTTTACAGGATCGAGGACACAACTTTACGTAACTTGAGGCAGAAAGAAAATCCTGTAAACTAAATTCCTCTCTCCAGATAACTTTTCAGCTCTTTTTATTCCTTCCAGAAGTTCCTGTAACTGAGAAGTGCTACTGCTGCGAAGGCTGCTGCCGCCATCACAGGGATCGTGATGTGACCGTAGTAGAAAGTGTACGTCGCTTCACATGATACAGAGGTTATAGAGCAACCCTTGGACTGAAGTGCCGGAAGGAACTGGATCATGTAGTGATAAACTGCTATAGCAAGACCTGTCAATGAAAGAGGCAAAGTATAGTCTGCGACGTCATCATTATCCAGGAACAGCGACATTCCAAATAAAATCACCAGAGGGTACATGAGAATCCTCTGATACCAGCAGAGCCGGCAAGGCTCCCATCCAAGAAAGGTTGAAAGATAAAGACTGCCCGAAGTAGCTAAAAGTGTAAAACTGAATCCTATCTCCCTGTAACGCCTGTCAAGGAAGCTCTGCAATTCTTCAAACTTATCGCTGTACGGCAGATCGAAAAATCTCTGCCCTGCCGCGACCAGAACATATGACAGGATCGCGATCTCTGTCAAAAGTGTTCCTGTCGCCAGGAAGGCGACTAGAGGTTCTTCAAGTCCCAGCATAAATTACTCATTGAACACGGGTGGTTAAAAATATCAGCATTTTTCAGGCAGTCTGTAAAGGTGTGCATCACAGCTACAGTCGGAGGCTCCGAAACCTTTTACAGCCACACAGTTTTCCTGGGCGGCTCTTGAGAAGGTGCACTCCCATCTCGAATCTACTGAAAAAGCAGCGAAACCAAGTGGATCTGCAACAGCTGAGAAGTAATCTATATGCCAGTGAGTGTTCTCCTTGCTTCCTGATGCATGGCGTTGAACACGGGATTCAAGGGAGTTCATCGCGGAGCCGATGTAAACATATTTTCCAGGTTCAAAGTTCATTTCTCCGAGTGCACCGACATCTATTTCCTCCGGTGACTCAAGTTCGAAGAAAACCATGTAGACACCTTCCAAAGTTAGCTTTTCGACCTCTTATAGAAAGAATTATTGACCTGAGAGATAAAAACCAGGTCCAGGATCTTCTGTTCGGTTTCAATCGAACAGTCACGCGTCAAACTAAAAAATGATGATGGACTATTACACGTTAATGGATCTGGATTACGACTCTGTGAAGGCGCTGGCGTCGCCGACACGCTTGAAGATACTGAACATGGTGCTTGACGAGGAAGCAACTACCACAAAGCTAAGCAAAGAACTGGATAAAAGTAAATCCACGGTTTCATCACATCTCAAAGTCCTGACGGATTCTGGTTTACTGGATAAAGACGAGGAAGAAGGCCGTAGAAGAGTGGTTTACAGGCCTACAAACAAGGCAGAAGCGATAATAAACGGTAGAGAGAAGAAAGTAAAATTTTCGGTCGTATCATCAGCTCTTACAGCTGTTGGAGGAGTTTTCTTCCTTACAAGAGGAGTGCAGTCAACTCTAGGCCATGTAGGTGATACTGTAACTCCAGAGGCTAGGAACCAGGCTGCTGAACAGGGCCCGGCAGGAGCCATGGGAACGATGGATACAGGCTCCGACTCCATGACAGCGCAGAGCATGGAAACAGCCAACCAGACTGCACAGAACACGTCTGAAGTACTTCAGGCGGTACAGAGCCTCCAGGATATATCTCCGGAAACATTTATCGGTGTGGCACTCATAATGGTTTCAGTTTCAGCACTGGCGTATGCATACCTTCACAGAAAACTTAAGAAAGAAGAAAAATGAGAAAAATTGGATTTAAGTTTTAGAATAGGGAGCTCAGCCATCGAAGGATGCTGCTGAGTCCTTCACCAACTCCTGCTTCCTCTGAACCAGTTTCACTGGAGTTCTCTTCTTGGAAACCAGGTGTTTTCTGGACACCTAGAGTCTCGTTTTCATTGATGATCTCAACTTTATAGTCGCCCGGCGCTGAGAAACTGGCTGCGAACTCTGCTGCTCCTAGACAACTTGTACATGGTCCTTCGGCAGGACTCTCAACTATCTCAACTTGGTAAACATCTTCTTCAACTTTTTCTGAGTCTAGCGAGAGCTTTACGCAGGGATTACTCGTGTTGATGACTCCTTCAAAGTTGAGTTCAGTCAGCTCGCCGTCTCCCTGGAAACCGATGAAGTCGATGCTCTGAGAGGTGTTACTGCTGCGACAGGAACTGTTCCTGTTCTCTATGTTTGTACTCCACCGGGTACTGTTTGGCCCTACAGCTGTCGTCGCTGAGGAAGACCCGCCTGACGTTATAGCCATCTCTCCATCAGATGCGTTTGGTCCACCTACAACTGCTGCTCCACTCCCCAGTAAACCGATCAATGTAAATGCCAGTATAATTCGTCTCATATCCTTCTGTAAGATTATTCCTTATTTTATAAACATGAGAAACTGTTCGTTTCCCAGCGAACATGAACCAAAGGAAAAACCGGGAAGAAAAAAGCGGTCAGCCAGGACCTGTAGAAGACCTGCAGGAACTGAAAGAAGGAGACCGAGTGCTCTTCATTGACAGAACCACACCTCTAGAAGTAGAAGAAGTCTCAGAAGATGGTGTGAAGATCAAAGGTCCTAAAGGTGGAGAATATGAACTATACACAGAAAAAGACGCCAAACACCCGTTGATAGCAAAGCCAGGTAACAGGAGATACTCCGGCTACGCAAAAAACCTGCGAAAAGTCGGTGAATGGATTAAAACCGGAGAAAAAACATGGGAGCACACGGATACAGGTGCAAAGATCGGCCTAGAGAAAAACTCCGCAGGCTTCTGGAACCTGAAGATAGAAAACTTTGATGAAGACGTAGATCTGCCGAAATACGGTTTCTCGGATCTGGAAAACGCAGTGGAAGAAGCAGAAAAAATAGTAGAGAAAAACCCTGAAGGATGAATGTTAGAGAAATTTGCGGTGTCCGGGATTTGAACCCGGGTCACCGGCTTGGAAGGCCGGGGTCTTAGCCACTGGACCAACACCGCAAATCGTAAGATTTGCTGGTTATCAGAAACTCCATCTGGAGTTTCGTCCACC
>JBEQAY010000048.1:0-3498 GCA_041640075.1 Candidatus Nanohaloarchaea archaeon
GTGTCCAATGATCCGGAAAGGATGGAGTGGGCACGTGGCATCGACGATGTAAGAGAAAATCTTTCCGTGGATCTCTCTGATACCAAGTCACGTATCGCGATGGGAGCTAAGAGCAGAGCGGAGATCAAGAAAGCGCTCTTGAAGAAAGGTTATCCAGTCGAGGACAACTCCAAGTTCCGTGAAGCCGACAGAAACATCGGTGCCGACCTAACGATAGAGCTTAGAGACTACCAGAAGGAGTATGTTGAGCGCGCTTACGACGAGAGAGCAGCAGTACTTGCTAACCCGGCAGGTTCAGGTAAAACTGTAACCTCTATAGGACTGATGTGCAAGATCGATGGCCCTACACTTGTGCTGGTGCCTCAGAGGTCTCTTGTGAATCAGTGGAAGCGTGAACTTCTTGACAAGACAACCTTGACAGAGGATCAGATTGGAGAGTACCATGGCGACAAGAAGAAGATGAATGATGTTACTATAGCAACTTATCACATGGCTGCGAACAAGACAAAGCTCTTCAGGAACGAATGGGGATTAATTATCTTTGATGAGGTTCATCACATTCCTTCAAAGCTTTTCAGAAAGACAGCAAGCCTTCAGTCCACACGTAGGATAGGATTGTCTGCCTCGCCGGTGCGTGAGGACTCCAAGGAGAAGGAGATCTTTGCGTTGATAGGGCCGGAGATCGGCGGTGACTGGGCCCGTTTCTTCAAGGAGGGTCACGTCGTGAAGCCGGATGTCGAAATCCAGCTGGTGGAGTGGGCTTCTGATTACCACCGTCATGAGTACGAGCAGGCTTCTGGCATCAAAAAAGCGATTATCGCCTCCAAGAATCCTGCTAAAAAGACTAATCTTGAAGAGCTTCTCGAAGAGCACGAAGATGAGAAAACAATCGTCTTCTGCGACTGGATCGATCAGGGAGAAGACCTAAGTGAGCAGTTTGACATACCTTTCATCTCCGGAGAGACTGATTTCGAGGAACGAGAGGAGTACTTCGAGGATTTCCGCCGTGGAGAGATGAACACGATCATTGTATCCAGGATCGGCGACGAAGGACTGGATCTACCAGACACAGAAGTTGGAATAATAATGTCTGGCCAGGGAGGAAGCAGGAGACAGGCTACACAGAGAGCAGGACGAGTCATGAGACCTTTCGGTGATGCACAGGTGTATATCGTGGCAACAAAGGGATCAAATGAGGAAGACTTTGTGAAGCGACAGGTAGAGCTCCTGAAGGAGAAAGGAGTACCGGTCACGATCAGTGAAGAGTAGAAAATCTCTCTTGGACCTGGGAATGTCCAAATATTTCTTTACTTTTCCCGCTCTGCATCCAATTTCTGCAAACTTTTTGTTGTCACCAAAAAGTTAAAAAGAATTTCTGGTTGATTCTTTATTGAGGGGTTAAGAATGCTGGGAGAGGCGCTTTTACTTGGTTCTGCAGGGATTTTCAGTCCTATAGTCGGCAATGGAATCTATAATAGAAGAAAAGAGGCCAGTGAACGTATTCAGGGTCTTGAAGCTGATATTCAGGAGCTTGACGAGGATACAACTTTTACTCTTGATACAGGAAGGAAATGGCTTGACGGTGACAGGCTTGCACTATCCTCGAAGACATTGGACGCTACTGCCGAAGTTGATACAGATTTCACAGAGTATGATTCGGTTGAGGAAGTTCTGGATGAAGAAGATTATCTGGAAGGCATGGGACAGGGTATGCTGCAGTCAATGATTGGCGAGTACGAGCCTTTTGACTCACCTATCGACAGGTACAATCTGGTTTTAGAGGGACAGGCTGGAAGTCTTCGGTACAGCGTCGCCGATACTGATTTCTTCGATGAGTTCAACGATGAAGATGAAAGAGAGCTGAAATCTGTTGACGAGGTTTATTCCGAGACATTTGGCGACGAGGAGTACACTGAACTAGGCTAGTTCATGATCTCTGATTTCTTTCTTAAAACTGGCTCTCAAACGTTTCCGTATGACGCTGATAAAAGCAGAAGACTTGAACAAGACCTTCAAGATATATAATCAGGGAGAAGGGATCAAGGGATATCTGAAAAGCTTTGTTAGCCGTGATTACAGGGAAGTCCATGCTGTAGAAGATCTGAACCTGGAGATAGATGGGGGAGAGATTATTGGTTATATCGGAGCTAATGGTGCAGGAAAAAGTACTACGGTGAAGATGCTGACTGGTATCCTGGAGCCGTCCTCTGGAAGGATTGAGGTCGATGGTAGAGACCCTCAGAAGGAGAGGAAGAAGAATGCGATGAACATCGGAGTGGTTTTCGGCCAGAAAACACAGCTCTGGTGGGACCTGCCGGTTAAAGAAAGTTTTAGGCTTCTGAAGGAGATCTACGAGGTCTCTGATGAAGATTACGAGGAACGTATTGAGGAGTTTGATGAAGTTCTTCAACTCTCTGAGTTCTGGGATCAACCGGTCAGGAAACTTTCTCTCGGACAGAAGATGCGCTGTGAGCTGGCAGCTTCATTTTTACACCATCCAAAGATTGTATACCTTGATGAGCCGACTATAGGTCTGGATGTGGCTGTCAAGGAGCGTATCCGGGAGTTCATCAAGAAGATGAACAGGGAGGAAGATATCACCGTGATGTTGACGACTCACGACATCGATGATATAGAGGATCTCTGTGAACGGATTATAGTGCTGGATGAGGGCAGGAAGATTTACGATGGAGAGCTAGAAGCCCTTGTGAACCGTTTCACGTCCCGGAGACTGATTATGGATGTTAGGAACGGTGAGAGCTTTGACCTGGATCTTGAGGGTTTGAAAGAGGTTGAGAAGGATGACGGCCATATCGAAGTAGTTTTTGACCGTGAGGTTATCTCCGCATCGGATCTTATGCGTGAAGTCCTGAAAAAGTATGATGTACTGGATTTTCAGATAAAAGAGCCGGATATCGAGTCGGTAGTTAAGAAAATCTACAATGAGGGACTTAAGGAAGAGTAACTGATGAACCTCAAGAAGTACTATGCTGTAGCCAGGAATGCATTCAAGGAGGCGACTGCGTACAGACTTGATGCAGTTACGACACTGCTTTCCTCTGCTATCTTCCTGGTTTTATACTATGCTGTCTGGAGTGCGATAGACGCCTCCGGTAATATCCAGGGGGGCCTCCAGCAGGTCATGACCTACCTGGTGGCAGGACAAATCGTCTCTAACGCGGCCTTCCTTCAGACCGAACAGTTCATAGGCTACAGGGTACGGAAAGGAACTATAGTAAATGAATTAAAGAGACCGCTCAGTTTGATAAGCCATGTTTACTTCCATGAAATCGGATGGGTGGCATTCAACACATTGACCAAGGCACTGCCTATAGCAGCTCTAGGAGTTATATTCCTAGATATACCGCTTCCAGGACCTGTAAATACACTTTACTTTGCTATAAGTACTTTTCTTGCCTTTAATCTTGTTTTCCTGCTGGCGTATGCAAACTCTATGCTGGTCTTCTGGACAAAAGTTGACTGGAGTTTACGGATGAC
>JBEQAY010000049.1:0-2947 GCA_041640075.1 Candidatus Nanohaloarchaea archaeon
CGCACCTTTCCGCCAGTCGATCATCAGGTGCTTCGTTAGGAAGCTCGCCACGTTCTGTCTAGTCCTGTTGTGCATGTAACCCGTGTTTTTCAGTTCTCTGATGCCTGCGTCAACAAACGGAATTCCTGTCTCGCCCTTCTTCCAGGCCTGGAGCTCTTCTTCATCGTTCCTCCACTCTATCTCTTTCTCGAAATCCTTGTAGTTTTCGTTTACTGCATCCGGATTGTGCCAGAGGACCTGGTAAAAGAACTCTCGCCAGGCAAGCTCATTTCTATATTTTGCGTAATTCCTGATCTTGCCGGAATCGTCCTCCTCGTCGATCAAGTTCTCAACGTCCTGAAGCACCTTTCTAAGTCCCAGCATACCTGAACTGTAATACATTGAAAGCCTGGAAACAGATCTCGGGGTTTCTACTTCGTCCCTATCGTACTTGTATCTTTCAAGCCTGTTATCCCGGAAATCTCTCCATTTTTCCTCGGCAATATCTTCTCCTGCTTCGGATATATCGGCCGAGGCCTCAGTATTAAGTTCTGGTATCTCAGAACTGATATCCGCGAGATTTTCAGGCTTTCTGAAAGGTGCTTCTTTTTGTTTTTCCTTCCATTCTCTGTAGAAAGGAGAGAATGTATTGAACTCTTGGCTGAGGTCATTAGGTTCCACAAGAAGACGATCTCTGAATCCTTGACTTTCAGCTTCCAGTTCTTGGATCTCTTTTTCTATATTTCTTTTCGCAGGTGTGTAACTCCTGTTGTAGAAGATCTTCTCGATTTCATATTCCTTTGAAAGCTTCTGAAGTTCTTCATAGGTCTTTCCTCGGCGTATAATGAGGCCTGAACCTTTTGACTCATATTTTCTGGAAAGCTTTCTGAGTCCTTCTTCTCTGAAGGCCTTCTTGTTTCTACCTGTTCTTTTGGCGATTCTCGAATCCTCAATGTAGACTGGAACAGTCTTACCGTCTTCTGAGGCCTTCTTGAGGCCTTTATTGTCGTGTACTCTGAGATCGTCTCGGTGTAAGAAGATGTTCATTGGAACTGTTTCAGGTCTGATTGTGGTCTTCCAGCTTTTTCAAGAATCTCTTTTCTTTTGTGGCGGGAGCTCAAAGATGCCTTTCTCCACACCTCATCGTTCCTGAAAGCAGCGTAGGCCTCAGGAGCGTTCTTTTCAAAGAAACTTCTTGCTTTCCGGGCTTCACGTTCGTAATCTACTATCGGCTCGGGATAATTCTTTCCTATGATTACTCCGCATTCCTCCTGAACCTTTTCGGGCATCTTCCATGGCTCTGCGATGTACTGGTCAGGTACAGACCTCAATTCGGAGACGTATTTCCTAATGAAATTTCCATCAGGATCGTTGTCTTCCACCTGTTTTGTCGGGTCGTATATCCTGTTAGCATGTACTCCTATAAGTCCGCTCTGCATCTGCCACTGGTAGTAGTTGATAGCTACGTCAGCGTCGATCAGATGCCTGTAGAAAAAGTCTGCACCTTCCTTCCACCACTGCTTCAGGATGTACGAGAAAAAGGAGGCACACATAGCCCGCATACGGAAATTAAGCCATCCTGTCTCCACCAGCGCCCGCATCGACGCATCAACCAGCGGAAAACCTGTTTTTCCCTGCTTCCAGGCCTCTATCTTTTCTTCATCATAGTTATCCTTATTCAGTTCCCTATACACCGGGTTGATCGCTTCATCGAAAAGTTTGGGGTTGTCTTCTATCTTCTGGTTAAAATGTTGCTGCCAGAAAACCCTGTCCAGGAACATCTGAACGCTTTCACTGTTTTCGACTTCATATTTTTTCTTCTCTGCCTCCTGGTATACCTCTCTAGGAGATATACAGCCGTACCTTATATAGGGTGATAGGTGCGAGGTCGAGGCCTCCGCCTTCGAGGGAGAAGAAATGCATCCAGAATACCTCTCTATACTTTCTAGGAACTTTTCTAAACGCTCTCTTGCTTCCCTTGTTCCGCCCTTGCCGAACTTCTCCTTCTCAGGCTGTAAGCTGTGTTTTTCTCTTATCTCATCCAGAGATACCTCGCTTTCCACGGGGTTATCGGAGATTTTTTCTGGAGCGGAGATCCGGTCAGATTCGAACCATCCTTGCGCGTCTTCTTCCCACTTTTCCGCATTCCCACGGCCTGAAGTCTTCACTGCTGAGTTTTCGAACCCTGAGAATTTCCTACGCGCCGCTTTCTCCCTTTCTTGCTGGAAATGGTTTGCATCCTTGTTGAACAAAATTTCATGCCCTTGTTCACTGAGATCTTCAAGTTTTTCTACAGGGTTGCCGTGTAGAAGCGCCAGATGTGATCCTTTCTGAACGTACTGCCTGTTCAGATCCTTCAGAGACTCTAATGCGAACTCTACTCTTGTATCCGATACGAGATCTTTCTCCAGCCAGTTGGGATCGAATATGTAGACAGGCACCACATCCTCACCTGCTTTTCTAAGGGCCTTGTTATCGGATGTTCTGAGGTCTCTTCGGTGCCATATGATTTTCATTTCTACCATCTGTTCTCCATGTTGCCGAAAGCGTGAATCAGTGATCTCTCCGTGAATTCAGGTCTGTCAGTCGCCCCTTCAGTCAGAAGGGATACAGCACCTCGTCCTTCCCTCAGGTCTTCGCCCATTAACTCCATTATGGCATCTCCCAGCTCCATCTCTTCGAGCATATCGGTTATCTCCTCCGGTAGCTCTGATCTTCCTGAACCGCCTTCGTAGAAGTCATCACCGTCGTATATTGATGTCCAGACTGAGAGAAAGGCCCTACCTTCCAGGGTTTCTACATATCCCTCGATTCCCACTCCCAGAGAATCCTCTTCCTCCTGGTAGGCCTGTCTGGCTCTCTTTCTTGCTCCTTTCATCGCTTCCTCTATGGACATGGGTTGATCTGGAGATCTGACTTCTACAGCTTCCACTTTGAACTCTTCAAAAAACTCTTCTGCGACATTCTT
>JBEQAY010000050.1:0-2812 GCA_041640075.1 Candidatus Nanohaloarchaea archaeon
GGTATGAGTGAGGTTCCGGATGATGCTGGTAGTAGTGAGCGTTTTGAGTTGCCGGTTGTTGATACCCGTAAAGAAGGTTCTAAAACTGTGATTACGAACTTCGGTGAGATTGCGGATAAGATTAACCGTGATGAGGATCGTTTCTCGAAGTTTTTGCAGAACGAGTTAGGTACTGCTGCTCGTGTTGAGAGCGGTGAGATGATTTTGAACGGTGAGCTCCGGCGTGGCAATATCCAGTCGAAGGTGAAGAAGTTTGCGAATGATTATGTTTTCTGTCCGGAGTGTGAGAGTCCTGATACGAAGATTATCAAGGAGAAAGGCGTTGAGATTTTGAAGTGTCAGGCGTGTGGTGCAAGGAACCCGATTTGATTGAAAGGGGTTAAGTGTATTTAAAAGGTTTGTCGGCATAACCAGTTTAGGTGAATTAAATTATGCCAGAACAACCTGAAATGAATCAGCAGCAGGCAATGCAGCTATTCCAGCAGAAGCTAGGAAACCTAGAGCTTACAGTACAGGCTCTACTAAACATCCTCGACGAAGAAGACGTTGTCTCTCAGGAAGAGATCAACGAGAGAGCACAGGAAATCGTCGAAGAGATGCAGGAGCAGCAGGAAGGAATGGAAGGCGGCGCTCCAGGACACGACCACGATCACGAAGAATAAAAATTTTCTTCGGCGATCAGGTCTGCTTCAACACGACAAAACCTGTTGCAAAACAGGTCTTACATAATTTTTCTTACGCTACGTTTCTATTTGATCTGAAATAAATGTTTAAACGACTTCTTCCGGATCTTTATCACCTTTGACAACTTCTCTGTAGTACTTGCATCTTTCGAAGCATTTTTCGTTGTCTACATGGTTTCTGGCCTTGCATGTTTCCCGCCCGTGTGTAATCAGGAGGATATGGAAGCTGTACTTTATCTCGTCCGGTACGATATCCTCCAGTATTTCATGTGTTCGTGTACGTGAGCATCCTTCTGGTACCAGTCCGAAGCGCTGTGAGATCCTGTGGACGTGTGTATCTACAGGTATTACAGGTTTCTTGAAGTGGAAGCAGAGGATTACGGCTGCAGTTTTTGGCCCGATACCAGGTATCTCTGTAAGCCATTCCTTGGCGTCTTCCACACTCATGTCGTCAAGGAACTCTATGGAGTATTCGTTCTGATCCTCGCGTATAATTTTCAGGGCTTCCTGGATTCGTTCTGCTTTAGTTGGTCCCAGGCCAGCTACTCTGATTGTGTCGGTCAGTTCTTCGTGCGGTGCTTTTTCGACTGCTTCCCAGTCTCCTTCGTATTTTTTCCGAAGGTTCTGGAATGCTTTATCTCTGTTTATGTCATTGGTGTTCTGTGAGAGAATAGTTTCTACAAGATACTCTATGCCGGTTCTGTCCCAGGGCTCTTCTGGTTCGCCGTATCTTTCCAGCAGTCCTTGGTGGATTTCCCTGATTTCTTCCTCTTTCACGTTCATGCGGTTGTTTTTGTCTTCCATACCTAGGCTGAGTCAGGGAATCTTTATTGTGTTTCCGGTTTCCTAACTGTAACGCTTCAGGCGGAAGTCGTAGAAAAGCTTCGGGCCAGGACTCCGTGATGAGTCGAATCCTCCAAGGTATTCCCCTGGCAGATCCTTGCAGAGCTTCTTGTTTCCCAGTAGCTTTACTTCCTCAAACTCTTCAAGAAGTTCCTCTGTTTTATCGATATGTGCTTCGAGTTGTTCATCTCTTTTCCTCTCAAACCTTCCCTGGGAAAACCCTCCTTTCTTCTGCTGGTTCTCCACTCGTGTCTTCACTCTCTCGACCTCCTCGAACTCTCCGTCCTCCTCGACGAAGATTTTAGTCTCTCCGGTGGTGACCAGGGCCCAGTACTTCTCGGATTCTATGAAATCTGTGATCTCCTCTACCTGGAATCCTCTGCAAAGCTTCCAGCTGCTTTTGAAGAATGGACGGGTCTTGAGAACTGTGCTGAAAATTTCTCCATCCATGAAAGCGATGAAGGATTTCTCCGTGGACAGTCTCGAGTAATCTTCAGAGTTCAACGTGTTTTTCAATCCTTTGAGGTCGGGAAGATTCTTTATTTTGCCGGGTGTGTAAAGTGTTACCAGATCTTTCTCGGGTGATTCAACTGTGGAGAGTTTTCCAATTATTTTCTTGACTTCCTGCAGCTCAGGTCTTTCCCAATCCGTTTCATTTACTTCTTCTGTGTCTTTTTCGGTGTTCTCCTGGTTTTCCAGTTTGTCTTTCAACCTGTTGAGCTGTTCCTCTGCCTCCTGTTTTTTCCTGGAGAGTTCTGATCTTCTTTCCTTTTCTGATTCAAGCTGTGCCTGGTATTTTTCCTTCTCTTTTTCAAGTTCCTGGACTTTCTTCTCCAGTTTTTCCTTCTTTTCCTTCAGGTTACTGTATTTTTTCCAGGGGAGTTCCATGTCTCGTGTTTGGGTCTCAACTGGTTTAAATCCCGTCAGGTTTCCTTTGTCCACCTGTTAAACAGGGATTAGACGGGCAAAACCCTTTTAAGTTTCATAAGTTACCTGTGAATTAGTTGATCCAATATGACGGAATATACAGTTGAGGAACTGGATGCAGAAGCGGATGACGTTGAAATCACAGGAGAAATCGCAGAACTTCCAACACCGAGAGCGGTCTCCACCCGTTACGGACAGAAAAGAATCGTGACAGTGGTATTCGAGGACGAGACAGGAAAAATTGACCTAACACTCTGGGAAGAAGAGATCGACGAGATCGAGGAAGGAGCGGAAGTACAGATCGAAGGAGCTTACGTCCGTGAATGGGCTGAAGACGTTCAGCTCAACATCAGCAGGGA
>JBEQAY010000051.1:0-2513 GCA_041640075.1 Candidatus Nanohaloarchaea archaeon
TAGATCCTGTTCGCGTGAACACCGACGAGGCCGGACTGCATCTGCCACTGGTAGTAGTTGATTGCGACATCCGCGTCGATCAGATGCCTGTAGAAGAAGTCAGCGCCGATCTTCCACCACTGCTTCAGGATGTAGCTGAAGAAAGAGGCGCACATCGCCCGCATACGAAAATTCAGCCAGCCAGTCTCCAACAAGGCTCGCATCGAGGCATCGACGATCGGATAACCGGTCATGCCGTTTTTCCAGGCCTCAACTTTCTCTTCATCATAATTTTGCCTGTTCAGATCTCTGTAAACAGGGTTGATCGCCTCCTCGAAAAGTTTCGGGTTGTCTTCGATCTTCTGGTTGAAGTGCTGCTGCCAGAAAACCCTGTCCATGAACATTTCCACGCTTCGTGTATTTTCAACCTCATACTTTCTCTTCTCTGCTTTATGGTAAACTTCACGGGGAGAGATACAGCCGTACCGGATGTAAGGCGAAAGATGAGAAGTAGAGTTTTCAGCCTTTGAAGGAGAAGATATGCTGCCGGGGTAACGTTCTATCCTGTCGAGAAAGTTTTCCAGACGTTTTCTTGCTTCTCTAGTTCCACCGTTACCGAATTTCTCCTTCTCTGGAGTTACATCGTATCTTTCCCTGATCTCGTCCAGCGAGACCTCGCTCTCCACAGAGTTGCTGGAAATTTTTTGTGGAGCTGAGATCCTCTCGGAATTAAACCATTTTTTTGCTTCTTTCTTCCATTCCTCGGCTTTTCCTCGTCCTGAAGTCTTTACTGCAGAATTTTCCAAGGCGTGGAATTTCTCTCTTAACTTTTTCTCTCTTCCCTGCCGGAAATGGTTCCTATCCTTGTTGAAAAATATCTCATGTCCCTGCTCTTGGAGCTCCTCTACTTTCTTCACAGGATTTCCCTGCAGAACAGCCAGATGTGACCCTTTCTCCACGTACTGCCGATTCAAATCCTTCAAGGACTCCAGCACGAACTCTATCCGGGCATCGGAGACCAGCTCACTTTCCAGCCACTCCGGGTCGAAGATATAGACCGGAGCCGCGTCTTCACCTGCTTCTTTCAGCGCCCTGTTATCGGAGGTTCTCAGGTCTCTGCGGTGCCATACTAGCTTCATTTTTCTGTGTTTAAACTGTGTAACTGAAAAAAGGTATAACTCTTTTTTCTGGTATCCATATGGAATTCAGTGGTTCCAGACATCTTCCACATCAGGCACGTCTTCAGGACTTATTGACAGGTCGTGGAAGTCTCTGGCAGGTCTCCAGTTTACCTGTATACCTGAGTCTTCGGGAGAGTAGTTTTCCGCCACTGTTTCCTTACCCATTTTCTCCGCGTATCTCTCCATCACATCTTCCAAGACCTCTTCAGTTACCATATCATGTCTGGGTACTGTTCCATCAGCAAGATCCATCAAATCAATTCTTTCTTTCATAAGTCTGTCAGCGATATGGCCGTTCCCTATATGGAAGAAATCATGATCATCAGGGTTCTCCTCATTTTTCCTTCTTGCATTTTCCTGTATCGAGTCGACAAGAAGATCTATCTCCCGGCTACCTGGATCTTCTCCAAGTCTGAAAGCATGATACTCCTGGAAATGGTACTCCGCAGCTTCATCCGGGTCATCAAACTCCAGGACAACTTCATCCTCCAGAGGAAAGTACTCTCCGATAGTGCCGAAAACACTTCTCCCCTCTATTCGCTTCTGATCAGGAACGCTGTAGACCAGTCTGTAGACATCCTCTTCCTCATCATACTCTGTCCTGGCCAGCTCGGAGTTCTGCTTCAAATTAATATCATCAAATGGGTCCTCATCCATACAGAAAAATTCATTACACAGAAGTAATAAATATTTTCAAGCTTGTTCTGGAAAAATTTTCTCTGAAGTCGGGAGAGGTTCTGACGGAATTTTTTCTTCTCGAGAAAAAACAGATTGAAAAATCAGGCGACAGGAGTAATGATCATGGACGCCGGAGAAATTTGGGAGAGTAGAAGTGTAGAAATCGCCGGATTACTATCTCTTATACTGGTTACAGCAGTAAATCAGGTCTCCCAGACTCCTTTAATCTACCTTTTCACCGTAGTTTCTCTACTTGCAACAGTTTACGCGTCGAAAAAGTTCAAGGATCAGTTCGGCGTCAAACTGTTCTTCAAGAGAAGTGAAGGTTGGAATCACTGGTCGGGAGCATTCGCTGGAATCCTGGCCTTCATCATGAGCATGTACGGCCAGAAAATAGAAGCAGGTGTGCCAAGAGCATTTGCAGAAATAGCAGCGATCACAGTATTCGTGACACTGATGGTCACACTTTTCTACGGATCAATCCTTCAGGATATCCAAAGTGGAGAGATAGATCTGGAGAAGATAGAATAAACTTTTTACTTGGTATGTATCAAACCAGGTTATGAGAAAAGACGTTACCGGAAGCATTCTCCTGGGCTCAGGAGTCATTTCCTCAGTGATTTCAAAAACTGGAAGTACAGAATACAACCTCGCAATCTATGATCAGGTACTGGT
>JBEQAY010000052.1:0-2436 GCA_041640075.1 Candidatus Nanohaloarchaea archaeon
GAGGGTTCGGTGCTTGAACTTGATTTTGAGGAGCCTGGTGCGACCGTGGCTTACAGAGTGAACAGAGTTTTCAGGGATCATGGTGTGTCCTATCTGCAGAGGGACAAGTATGTTATGGAGGCAGAGGCTGAAGAGGTCGTTGAAGGTGATTTTGAGCTGGATGAGGTGCCTGAGGAGATCGAGATAGGTTATGCCTCCGATGAGTGGAGGCCTCAAAGCCTAGAGGAGCTTGAGGATCCTGTGGGTAATACTGTGTACGCCTACAGGAACCTCTAGGAATTCTTATTTTTCTCTGTTTTCCTGGTGTAAAAAATCTACAAAAGTGTTCTTGAGTATTTTTTACTCATGAATTTGCTGTTTTTCGGTGATTCGATCGTCCAGGGCCTCTGGGATGAAAAAGGTGGTTGGCCTGACCGTATCAAGCAGGATATCTTCACTGAGCATCTGGAGAAATCAGCTCCTTTCCTTGATTACAACATGGTCTATATGAGAGGAGTTCCCGGCGATACCTCCGAGGACTTGAAGCGTAGGATAGGCACTGAACTGGAGGATGCGACGGATCACAGTAGTAGTGAGGTCAATGTTGTTTTTTCTGTGGGCATCAATGACTGTGGAGAAACTAACGGTGAGAGCGAGGTCTCTGTTGAGGATTATAGGGAGAACCTGGAAGAGATAATCGATAGAGCGAGAAAAAGAGCCGATAGAGTTATCGCTGTAGGCCTTACTCCTGTGGATGAGGAAAGGTTGAACAGCGAGGAGACTGCGGATCACTACACGAACTCGCAGGTCAGAAAGTACAATGAAGTTTTGAGAGAAGTCTGTGAGGAGAAAGATGTCAAATTTGTGTCTGTGTTCGAGGAGCTGGTTCAGGACGATAATTGGACTGAAAACCTGTTTGACGGTCTGCATCCGGATTCAATTGGTCACAGGAAGATCTACGAGCTTGTCAGGGATGATATAGGGGATTCTCTGGACCTTCAGCTCAGTAAATAAAATAAGGCCTTATTATTTGTTTTTGCCTTCTTCAAGGCACTGGTTTATGGATTCGTCGAGGCCTTTGCATTCGTGCTGGATGTATTCTTCTATTTTGTGGTCTTTGACTATCATGTCCTGTTTTATGCTGTCTACCAGTGATCTTGCGAGGTTATAATTGACATCCGTTACTAGTCGCATCCAGTGTGAGGAAAGTTTCGGTGTGAGTACCGGTACTTCGATCATGAAGGGTTCTCTGTTTTTGGCCAGTTTTCCTACTTTTTTGAGCAAATTAGAGTAGGATAGTACTTCAGGGCCTCCTATTTCCAGGTATTCGTTCCTTGTTTCGTTTACTTCCAGGCATTTTTCCAGGTAATATGTCACGTCTGAGATGTGTATTGGCTGTACATCGTTTTCCAGCCATTTCGGTGTTACCATGAGCGGTAGACGGGAACTGAGCTGGTACAGTAGTTGGAATGAGCTGCTTTCCCATCCGAGGATTATCGCTGAGCCTATCTCGGTAAAATCGTACTCTCCTTCAGATAGTATGTCCCCTGTCATGGATCTTGTTTCCATGTGTTCCGAGACCTCTTCATCGTGTTCCATGCCCGTGAGGTAGATGACCCTGTCGATTCCTGCTTCTGTGCATGCGTCGCGGAAGCCTTCTGCACAGTTCCTCTCTATCTCTGTCAGGTCTCCTTCGCTTGCCATACCGTGGACCAGGTAGTACGCTACTTCAGCATCTTGAAGTTCCTCGACGTATTCCTCTCTCTTGGTGACATCTGCTTCGACTGAGATGTCTGCTTCCTCGCTCTCTCCCCTTGAGATGGATACTGTTTCATGTTCGTCGTTGAGCGATCTGATAAGTTCGGTGCCTACGAACCCTGTTCCTCCCGCGACTGCTATCTTCATACGAAAAATTTTCTGGTAGAGGCTTAAATCAATTTCAGGTAGAAATCAAAATAATCTTTATTCTCTGTTGATCTGTTTGAGGCCTCTGTTCAGTACATCTGTTTTGATGTTTATCCAGTCGCCGTCTTGATTTTTCTTAGGATGCAGGTTCAGCTGCCAGAGAGGATACTTGAAATCGTCTTCCACTAGGTACTTGTCTTCAATATTTCTTGGTTTTTCTCCGGATGCAAGAAGTTCTCTTACTCCAAGTGTGAATGCTTGCTCGATTAATTCGTTGATATCCTTATATCTGTCTTCTTTCTCTTCCAGTATCTGTCTTGCTAGGTTTTTTACCCTTAAATCGATCATTGCTATATCTTCCGTCTTTTCTTCCTGGGAAGCTGTTTTCTCTGATTTCTCATTCATGTTACTGTCAATAACTACATAATGCTACATGAAGATTTATGTACATAACTAAATATCTGTGAATATTTGTGTACAAAAACGTATAGTTGTGCTTTATTGCATATATCAGAGAATAAGGCTGCACCTTGTTGGCTATAAACATTAATA
>JBEQAY010000053.1:0-2375 GCA_041640075.1 Candidatus Nanohaloarchaea archaeon
ATGATCACTCTGTAGGCCTCTTCTACTTCTTCAAGTGTTACTACATCGAGTACGCCGATTCCTTCTTTGACGTCGCGAACTCTTTCGCCGTTCCTGAGTAGCTGGCCGTTTCTGATTATCTGTTTTGCTTCTTTTTCGCTTTCTGCGTATTCCGTGACATCTCTCAGAAAGAGAACTGCCGGAATAGCTGTTTCGTTGCTCCTGGAGCCTTTGATCCCTGAGACATAGCTGTAATGCTTTCTCTCAATAGGATAATGCTTCGGAGCTGAGAGTCGTTTTTGATGTGTCATTAATTGATCACCTTACTTCTGGTCTTTTTCCTCTTCTTCATCTTCGGATTTTTCCGATCCCTCTTCTTCTGAGGTCTCTTCTTCATTTTCTTCAGTTTCTTCGTCTTCGACAAGGTCCTCTGCTTCTTCCTCTAGTTCCTCTGTCTCTTCTTCGAGGTCTTCCATCTCTTCTTCAAGTTCTTCGAGTTCGTCTTCATCGATGTCCATATCCTCCATGGACTGTCCTCCGCCGCCCTGCATCTGCTGCATCATCTCATCAGCTTCGTCTTCTTCAAGGGCTTCTTCGACTTCCTCACTATCGACCTGGATCTCTCCAGAGTCCTCGATAGCATACTTTTCGATCCTGTCATTTTCTTCCAGGTTCAAGGCCTGAGCCTGTAGATTGGAAGGCCTGAAAGGAACTTCGCTGGTAGATCCGTCCTGACGTGTGACTTCAAGTCCATTGACGTATACTTTCTGATCATCTCTGTCAATATTTGAGACGATCCCTTCTGCACCTTTCCTGTCTCCTCTCATGACCTTTACACGGTCTCCAAGGTTGAGGTTGATGCTTCTGGTTCCGAGCTCTTCTCTAAGTGTCTCGGAAAGATTCACTGAAACAAGTTTATCCTTAACATGCTGTGGAGCATTTTCCCTGTACTTTCTCTGCTTCTGAGGGTTCGTGCTTGACTTCCAGTCTTCACTCCAGTTCTCTGTAGTATTAGACATAATTTATACTACCTGTGATGCGATTTTTCCGATAGGACTGAACCTCTGGACAACTTCCTTCGCGATTGGTCCTCTGGTCACTGATCCTTTCGGTAGAAGGTTTTCCTCCTCGACGAGGACTGCTGCGTTGTCCTCGAACTTTACTCTGAGGCCTTCAGGCCTCTGGTATTCTTTGGCCTGTCTTACGACAACTGCGTCGAAGACCTGGTGTTTGACTTCCTGGTCTCCTTTCAGTACTTTTACTTTGACGATGTCTCCGACTCCTGCGGAGTTTCTCCTGGAACGTCGTCCTTTCTGGCTTCTTACGCCGATTATCTTCAGTTTCTTTGCTCCAGAGTTGTCGGCACAAGTTAGTTCTGCTCCGATATCCAGAGTTCTTGTAATGTTAGATCCTAGTGGCTTCATGTTACTCTACCTCTGCTTCTACTTCTTCGTTTCTGATCTGTACGATGACAGCGGATTTTGTCTTGGAGATAGGCCTTGACTCTACGATTCCAACCTGGTCGCCTTCTTCAACATCAAGGCAGTCAGGTACGTGAGCTGTGATCTTGGTATTTCTTCTCTCCTTTCTTTCGTATTTAGGGATACTCTCTGCTGTTTCCCATCTTACTGTTGCGGATTTCTGCATCTTTGTGGACTGCACTTCTCCCGTGAAAGTACTTCCTCTTACGGAGAGATCTCCGTGGAACGGGCAGTGCTTATCCTCGCATTCTTGTTCTGGTTCTTTTACGTCAAGTCCGATTCCCACTGTATTTTTCACCTATTGTTGTCTACAAACTCTGAAGAGGGGAAATCAAAGTTTTTCCTGACCAGTTGACTCCAGGTAATAATAGAGAGCAAATCCCGATACAAGCGGTTTTTACGTGCTCTCCACCCGAAGTATCGATCATCAGCTTGAAACCCTGACAATGGATTTCAGGCCTTGACCGACTTCAAGCGGCCAGGGAAAAATCAATTTTCCCTTTCAGGTCTGTAACCATGAAACCGACACTAAATTTTAAAAGGGTGGTTTAGATAAGAAGGCCTTCCAGTAAAGACCTGTTTTTCAAACTTGAGAAAGAAAAGAACTACACCAATGACAGAGGGAACAGGCCTTGCCGTACACGGATACGGAAGATACGTGGACGAAGAGGCATTCAGAGAAGCAGGTGTGGAACTTTCAGAGGAAGTTCCTGTCTACGGTGTGGAGGCCTCAAATATTTCCGGAGATCTGATAGGTGATTTCTACGAAGGCACCTTTGAAGATATCAAAGGCGGTAGGAACGGAGCTGTCAGCCCGAGACATTTAGAGGAACTGGAAGGGCCTTTCTATGTCTTTGGAGGCCTGATAAATGAGTGTATACCGGGGACTGTAGAATCAGCTCTGAGATCAGGTGA
>JBEQAY010000054.1:0-2272 GCA_041640075.1 Candidatus Nanohaloarchaea archaeon
ATTGTTCCTTGTCACAGGGTTGTCGGGAAAAATTATCCTGGAGGTTACTGCGGTGAAAAGGACAGCGATGTTAAGAGAAAGTTGCTAGAGCTTGAAGGAGCAGATTTTTAACTTTCGGCTCTGAATTTCTGGTTACAATGAAAGGTGGACGTGTTTCTACCGGCTACATTTGCAACCTGTAGGTTCAATGAGAACCAGTTAAAACCTGTTTTAGATAAAAATTTCTGCACAAGTGACCTTTTATGCTAAGAATTGAGCGTTTCCGTGAGAATCCTGATGAGATCAAGGATTCAGAGGAGTACAGAGGTAAGGATCCGGAAAGAGTTGATAAAGTAGTTGAACTGGACAAGGCCTGGAGGGAGAACCTTCAGAAGCTGCAGGAGCTACAGGAGAAGAGGAATGATGTTGGGGATCAGATCGCCGAGATGAAGCAGAACGGCGAGGACGCCTCTGAACATATTGAGAAGATGCAGGAGGTCAAGGAACGTATCAACGAGCTTGAAGAGGAAGTTGAAGAACTTAAGGATGAACGTGATGATCTCAGGCTCAAGATCGGGAACATAGTGCATGATTCAGTTCCTCAGGGTGATGACGAGGATGATAACGTACCTATCAAGCACTGGGAACCTGAAAGCGGGAAGAGAGATGATTCGGAGCTTGCCGCTGATCTTCTGGAGGATACAAACCTTCTGGAGACGGAGAAAGCTTCAGAGGTAGCTGGTGAAAGAGCTTACTACCTGAAAAACGATCTTGTAAAGCTGAACCAGGCTTTGATCAATTACGGTCTGGACAAGCTTCAGGAGAAAGGTTTCACTCCTATGCAGACTCCTTACGTATTGAACAAGGAAGCTATGGAGGGTGCTGCAGAGCTTGAAGACTTCCATGAGCAGCTTTACAAGCTTGACAGGCATGAAAGATATCTTATTGCTACTTCTGAGCAGACTCTGGCTGCCTACCACTTCAATGATATCCTGCAGCCTCAGGATCTTCCGAAAAAGTACGGTGGTTATTCGACCAACTTCAGGAGAGAGGCAGGCAAGCACGGCCAGGAGACCCGTGGAATCTGGAGGCTTCACCAGTTCGAGAAGATCGAGCAGTTTATTTTCTGCGAGCCCGAAGATACCTGGGATCTGCACGAAGAAATAAGAGATAACGCTGAAGAGATGATGCAGGACCTAAATCTTCCTTACCGTGTAGTAAATGTCTGTACAGGAGATCTTGGAGATACTCCGGCTAAGAAGTACGATATTGAGGCCTGGAGACCTCCACTTGGAGAGTACGGCGAAGTTGTTTCCTGCAGTAACTGTACAGAGTATCAGGGAACCAAGCTCAAGGCTCGGATAAGAAGACAGGACGAGAACGAGCCTGTAAACACCTTGAACTCGACACTGGTTGCAACTCAGAGAGTCATGACTATTATCATCGAGAACAACCAGACAGAGAAAGGGATCAAGGTTCCTGAAGCGCTTCAGGACTACATGGGCGGTCAGGAGTTCATTGAGATAGAATAAAAATTTAAGGAGGTGGAAAACCTCCGGAAACCTTTTTACTTCTCTAATTCTCTGACCAGAGTTCTCCAAAGGCGTCTAGAGCATCTTCCTGCTGGAGAAGCTCCTGACTGTAATCTGCGTCGTCGTAAAAGCCTTCATCAGCATCTTCAAGCTCTGGCGGATTTTCTGAATGAGTAGCTGTATAGGATTCACGCAGACTACGAGGCATCTTGTCTCCGTTCTCTGGATCAAGCTCGCCTCTGTACATCTCTGCAGTTCTTGTGGATTCTGCCATCATCTTTCACCTCCTCTAGTTTTTTCCATGGTTTTGTAATGCGGTATAGCGTGGTTTTGGTTAATTGTCATTTGTGTAAACACCTCTTTAGGTAGAAGAATATCTACAGCACTGCCACTGTCACGTTTACGTGTACAGGCTGTGGGCTGGATATGTGGAGAAGTTTATCTGTGGGTAGCGCATCCGCTGTGTTGCACAAAACATTCACCTTTGGTTGGATGCGCGTTCATGTTGCCTTCGTTGGATTCAGATGTTTATAAACCCTTGGCTCGGTGCTGGGTTGAGGGTTGCGTATCATTTTTAAGTTATTCGTTCAATGTTTGTCTAGCCATGGAGACCACAGTGATGGTCGGTGAGAAGCCGAAGGTAACCAGTAAGATCGCTAACGCCCTGGGAGACTACAGTATGAAGGAGAACCGGGGAGTAAAGAACTACATAATTGAGACTGATGAGAGACGTATAATCATCGCACCGGCTGTCGGCCATA
>JBEQAY010000055.1:0-1898 GCA_041640075.1 Candidatus Nanohaloarchaea archaeon
TCCACGCTCATACAAGATGAGTTGATAGAGTGGCGGTGTAAGATCCAAGGCAACGAGGATTTCAGCCGACCACTACTAATAGTGGGTTCTGATTCAGCGGAAGGCATCCAGCTTGAGCTCTAACACTGCTCTTCTCATTGAGAAGGGCATCTTAGAAAACTCTTCAGAGTTTTCGGGCTCAAGTCTGGTGTCTCCGGTAACCCTACGGTTCGAACCCCTACGTATTCAGGATACAACATATCCTTTCTCTTTTTCATTTTCCTATTCTGAAAAAGGCCTTCTTTCTCTATACAGTTGAGTGTTCGTTTCCAGCGAACAAACCGGTCTGGGGAGGCCTTTTGCGATGATTTATATATTTTCTAAGGCATGAGTTTCTACATGAACGTAGTATTCATAGTTCTTGATACAGTGAGGAAGGACTATGTTTCTCCATTCAACGAGGAAGTTGATTTCACAGATAATATAGAAAAGATTGCGAAGGAAGGATCTGCGTTCCAGAACGCTGTAGCACAGGCACCATGGACTCTACCCTCACATGGATCGATGTTTACAGGCCTTTATCCCTGGGAACACGGTGCAACCCAGACCAACCTTGAACTAGATGTTGAGGAGGACCTGCTGGCTGAAAAACTTAATGATGAAGGCTACAGGACTGCATGTTTCTCAGCTAACCCATTTATTTCCAAGAGAGTAGGTACTACAGCAGGCTTCGATAAAGTAGAGACCACGATAGGCCCGGACAGGTTCGACTTATTCAAGAGTATTAACAAGAAGCTGAAAGCCTTTGAGAACCGTCTTGACTTTGGGGCTTTTCCTAAAGCCGAATTGCTTCTCCAAAATATTTCCTACAGCTTGAACAGGTTTAGCGGAAATGAGACAGAAAACTTGATCAGCAAGGCAACTGATTTTATAGAAAATAACAAGGAAGATGACTTCTTCCTATTCATGAATCTGATGGACTGTCATCTCCCGCTCTTCCCAGATAAAGAATACAAGAAAAAACATGCCGAGGACGTGGACCCTGGCAAAGTAAGACAGTTCCCTCACAGATTGATCTCAGAAGGCGAAGAACCCGATACAGAGTCTCTGAAAAAACTTTACAGGGCACAGATGGATTACCTTGATGACCAGATAGGAAATCTTTATTCCTTCCTGGAGGATGAAGGCCTTGAGGAAGAAACCATGGTGGTTATCGTAGGTGATCACGGTGAAAACCTTGGTGAAGAAGGCATGTTAGGCCATTCCTTCTCGGTGAGCGAGGCTCTTGTCTCAGTTCCTCTGGTTGTGAAAAGCCCGGAGATGGAACAGGGTAGAATAGAGGAACAGGTGGAGCTTAGGGAGCTTCACGATCTTGTGCTTGAACAGGTAGGCCTTGAGGAGGATATCGATCTCGGTACGAAGTACGCGAAAGGAGGTATGGACAGGCCTGAGATGGATCTGGCGAAGATCCCAAAATCTATGTGGGATGAGTACGATGAGAAACTTTACTTTGTGCGGACCCCTGAGAAAAAGGTTGTAGGTACAGAAAACGGTGAAATGACCGAGAGACAGGTCGGAGACGGGGACAGTGTCAGGACTTCAGTGCTGGAGAAAGAGGTAGAAAAGCTTTCAGGTTGCTACGAGGGAGAAAGCTCCGGTAAGAAAGTCGATAACATGGATGAAGAGATCAAAAACGAGTTGAAGAATCTCGGCTACATGCAGAAAGAATAAACGGGAAATACCCTTGGATGTCTTCACCGGATTGAGCCAACCTTTTTGAAGTTTTCAACATGAACTTCTTCTATGGCCAAAAACGATAACCAGATGCAGATGCCTTCAAGCCAGGGAGGCCTAGTCCAGTACTTCGATGCAGACGCAGGAATAGAGCTAGATCCCAAGGCAGTCGTGGCGTTCACAGC
>JBEQAY010000056.1:0-1655 GCA_041640075.1 Candidatus Nanohaloarchaea archaeon
TAGAGAGGAACTGTGCAGAAGGCTTCCGCGACGCATGCACAAAGGCAGGAATCGACAGAGTCATCTACCTCACAGGCATGGAACACGATGAAGAAGTCTCGGAACACATGGAAACAAGATCCATGACTGGTGACATTCTCTCTGAAGGAGAATACGATTTTACCGAGATAGGCTCAGCCATAATACTTGGATGGGAAAGCAGTTCCTTCCAGCTACTTTACCAACTGAGCTCGAGATTACCGCTGATGGTAACACCGAAATGGCTGGAAAACGATGTACAGCCCATACACATCTCAGACGTGACGTATTACCTGGAAAAATGCCTGGAAGTAGACGAAACAAGAAACGAATACCTAGAAATAGGAGGCCCTGAAGTACTATCATACTCTAATTTGCTCAAAAGAGTAGGAAAACTGGCCAAAAACAGAGAACCGTTCATGATAGAAGTACCGGTACTGACGCCGAAACTCTCCTCACACTGGATGCGGTTAGTGACGGATGTCAATTATAACCTCGCAAGATCACTGGTAGATAGCATAAAACAGGACATGATAGTCAAAGACCACAAAATAGAAGAATACATCCAGCACGAATGCAAAGGCCTCGACGAATCAATAAACCAGTGCCTGGAAGAAGGAAGAAACAAATAATAAGGCCTTATTTTATTTACTGAGCTGAAGGTCCAGAGAATCCACGATATCATCCCTGACAAGCTCGTAGATCTTCCTGTGACCCTCTGAATCCGGATGCAGACCGTCAAACAGGTTTTCAGTCCAATTATCGTCCTGAACTAGCTCCTCGAACACAGACACAAATTTGACATCTTTCTCCTCACAGACCTCTCTCAAAACTTCATTGTACTTTCTGACCTGCGAGTTCGTGTAGTGATCCGCAGTCTCCTCGCTTTTCAACCTTTCCTCATCCACAGGAGTGAGGCCTACAGCGATAATTCTATCAGCTCTTTTTCTCGCTCTATCGATTATCTCTTCCAGGTTCTCCCTATAATCCTCAACAGAGACCTCGCTCTCACCGTTAGTTTCTCCACAGTCATTGATGCCCACAGAAAAAACAACATTGACCTCACTGCTACTGTGATCTGTCGCATCCTCAAGTTCTGTCCCAATCCTCTGCTTCAAGTCCTCAGAGGTATCTCCGGGAACACCTCTCATGTAAACCATGTTGTAATCAACGTAAGGAGCAGCTCCCTCCAGATGCTCAGTGAAGATATCCTGCTTGATACGGTCCGGCCAGCCACCTTTTTCATCCCAGAGGCCCTGGACGATCGAATCACCGAAAAACAGCAAATTCATGAGTAAAAAATACTCAGGAACACTTTTGTAGATTTTTTACACCAGAAAAACAGCGAAAAATAAGAATTCCTAGAGGTTCCTGTAGGCGTACACAGTATTACCCACAGGATCCTCAAGCTCCTCCAAGCTTTGAGGCCTCCACTCATCGGAGGCGTAACCTATCTCGATCTCTTCAGGCACCTCATCCAGCTCGAAATCACCTTCAACGACCTCTTCAACCTCTGCCTCCATAACATACTTGTCCCTCTGCAGATAGGACACACCATGATCCCTGAAAACTCTGTTCACTCTGTAAGCCACGGTCGCACCAGGCTCCTCAAAATCAAGTTCAAGCACCGAACCCTC
>JBEQAY010000057.1:0-1643 GCA_041640075.1 Candidatus Nanohaloarchaea archaeon
CCGAAGGTAACCAGTAAGATCGCTAACGCCCTGGGAGACTACAGTATGAAGGAGAACCGGGGAGTAAAGAACTACATAATTGAGACTGATGAGAGACGTATAATCATCGCACCGGCTGTCGGCCATATCTTCAACCTTGACCAGGTCAGTGAGGGCTGGGACTACCCTGTTTTCGACGTTGAGTGGAAGCCAACTTTTGAAACCGATGACTCTGCCGACTACATGAAGAAATACTACAACAACCTGAAAGACCAGCTGAAGAAAGCTGATACGTACATCAACGCATGCGACTTCGATCTTGAGGGAAGTGTAATCGGAGCTAACGTCATCAAACAGATAACAGATGCTCCTGATGAGAAAATCGAAAGGATGAAGTTCTCGACCCTTACACAAGGCGATCTTCAGGACGCATTCGATGATCTGGAAGAGTTTGATCGCGGCATGACTTCTGCAGGTATCACACGGCATATACTGGATTACTACTACGGTGTAAACGTTTCCAGAGCCTTGATGCAGGCGGTAAGAGAGAATGACCGTTACAAGACTCTTTCCACGGGACGTGTGCAGGGGCCGGCTCTGAAAGTCCTTGCAGAGAAGGAAAGAGCAATCATGGAGTTCGAACCGGATCCTTACTGGGAGATATTCCTCCATCATTCAGAGTTCGATGCCAAGTTCCTGGAACCTGAGGCAGACAGGGATAACGAGGACAGAGTCTGGGAAGAGGAAAAGGCTGAGGAAGTTTTCGCAACGGTTAAAGGCGAGAAAGAGGCTCAGGTATCAAACATCAAGATAAATAATTATACTCATAATCCGCCTATCCCATTTAACCTTACAGGGCTACAGAAGGAGGCTTCAAGCCAGTTTAACCTAGCTCCTAAGAAGACTCAGTCCATTGCACAGTCACTTTATGAGGATAGCTTGATCTCCTATCCTCGTACCGAGTCTCAGAAACTTCCTCCATCTCTGGGATACAAAAGCCTGTTGAACAAGCTTAAGGGACAGGACAAGTACGAAGAACTGGCTAAAAAGGTCTTGAAGAAGGATAAATCAGATGATCTTTTCCCTAGACAGGGTAAAAAAGAGGACGACGCTCACCCTGCTATCTATCCGACAGGTTCCTTCCCTTCAGGACTCTCAAAGATGGAGAGAAAAGTTTACGATCTGATTGTCAAGAGATTCTTCGCTGTTTTCGGGGATGCTGCCAAGCGCCAGTCATTGACCATGACTCTGGATGTGCTTGGCCACAAGTTCAGCGCCAAATCCAAGGTGACAAAGGAGCGAAACTGGTTCAACCTGTACGATCCTTACGTGAACGTGGAGGAAGCCGAGCTTCCAGGAGTTGAAGAAGGTGAAATTCTCGATGTTGAAGGCTTCGACCTTGAAGAGAAGGAGACTAAACCACCTAGGCGTTACAGCCAGTCAGGGATCGTCTCCGAACTTGAAAAGAAGAACTTGGGTACAAAAGCAACCCGCGCATCAACAATCGATAGATTATACGATAGAAATTATATCGACAACTCGCCAATCGAGGTAACCGATCTAGGACTGGCGATAGTGAATACTCTCGAAAAACATGCCCCCGACCTTCTTAGTGAGACGCTTACACGTGAGTTCGAGGATCAGATGGATGCAATCCAGAGCGG
>JBEQAY010000058.1:0-1545 GCA_041640075.1 Candidatus Nanohaloarchaea archaeon
TTTCAGTGCTTCCAGTTTCCTATCAAAATATGTTTTTCATCCAGCGAAGATTTAATTTTCAGCTTCTAATTATGCTTGAATGGAAGAACGGAAGATAACTGATACTGAAGAAATTGCACGGCAGATACTTGAAAGCAACTGGGACAACGTTCTCCGGACTACTCCGAAAGCTATCGAAAAGTTTGAGGAACTTTTTCCACACATCTGCGAACTGGTAGACCAGGAACTTTCTAGGAAAAATGTAGATCTTGGGAATGTCTTCAGGCCAGGAGTACCGGATTTCCTGGCGTTTGACGACGATGGCAGCTACCGTTTCGTGGAGGTCAAAGGTGAGGGAGACGGGCTAAGACACAGCCAGTTGAAGTGGTTACGTGACTTTCAGGAGGTTAACTCGGAGATCTGGTTCACTGACTCTAACGAAGGAGTCACTGAGAAGATGAGGTCAGATAACCTGGATGCATACAGCCTCAAGAAACCCGACACGGCAAACACAGGAGAAGCTGAAGTAAAGACGGATGATAGAGAAGGATTCCTGAGTGTGCAGCTCCCTGAAACCCTGGCAGCAGTCATGAACCTTGAAGCAGGCGACAGAGTGGACTGGAGTATAAGAAACAGGTCAAAACTGGAACTTGATACCGACTAGTTTCTCTAAAGAGATGGGAAAATAGTGTAAAGATTGATTTACTTTTCTAGCGATCACTTAGTGGAGGTGTGTTCATAACGTGTCCAAACTTCTCGTCAGCTCCCTTCATTGTTCTCTGCTGGAGCATGTCGTGCAGTTCAGTTTCTCCCTGTCCCAGCATCCTTCTGAGTCTTGAACGTGTTTGCTGTGTTGAACGCTGCACAATATCTTCGCCGTAATCTATTGCCTCCCGGCTTGATTCATCTCTGAACTCGTATCTAAGCGTATGTTCCTCGATGTCGTCTCCACGTTTTGCACGTCCTGTGGCGCTCTGTTTGAGCTGTGGGTTGATCATGTCTGTCATGTGGACGACATGGTCTCCTTCAGGTAGATCAATTCCCTCTGCACCGTAGTCATATGTCATTACCACGCTGTTTACATCGTCTCCAAAGTCCTCGAGCACAGACTCATTTGCCTTGTCGGTGTAGTCGCCTGTAACTACTTCTGTATCTCCCGCCGTCATCTCTCCGAGGTATTCTGCAGTATCTTTGTGAGAGGCGAATAGGATGTAGTTTTCGTTCTCTTGCTCCCAGTTGGCTGTTAATTCCTCTACAGCTTCCATTTTTGGATCAGTGTACCCTGCAGGTAGATCCTCCCTGAATGTTTCCAAAGCACCCTCATGGACTCTCTGAATGTTATTCTCCATTCTCAGGACATTTCTGGCTTCCTCATCGATCTCCTCTATACCGTGGCCAACATACCCGTAAACATTTGCATCCTGATCGATGGTCTTGTCAGTATTGTTAATTACAGCGTACCTGAACTGCTCCCTTCTATCATCAAGCTCGTTGAACATGGTCCTCAGGACGCTTTCGGTATAACCTATCTCCTCGTCCTCGTCAGGTCTGGCGAACGGATCTTCA